>JAHDGV010000002.1:18654-61139 GCA_020631655.1 Chloroflexota bacterium
GCCGCTCTTCGATTTGCCCCCAGACATTGTTGTCCTCATCTTTAATGATAATCACAATGTTATGATTGGTTGTGCCAGCCGTTTGCCAGTTGGTTTGCACCACAATTGATGACTGATTGGGGACTTGAAAGACGGCTGACTCTACCAATTGTAATTGGCCTCCAGTTTGCACCCCCTGATTGTTTGTGACCACATCAATCGGCCGAGGTGTGGCTGAAACTAGCCAAGCGGTTTCATTCCCATTAATTTGAACTACTTCTAGGATTTGTGACGTGTCAGCGAAATATTCGGCCGTGATGCTGTTTGCATCTTTCTGCCACTGGTTTTGATCGATGATGATCAGATCGTTTTTACGGATGAGATTGGCAGAATCGTCTGTGAGCCGGTAAATGGGACCGTCATAAAAGCGGGCGGCCGCAGGTAGGTTGGTCGTGAACAGACGTCTGCTTTCAGCGTCTGGTAAATCATTGGCGAGTTTTGCCGCTTGGCTCACCCCATCTTGCCAACCGGCCGGTAGTTGATTGTTGAGCGCCCAATGGCCGCCGCTAAACAAATTTGCGGCTGATAGCGGATTGGGCCAGAACCATGCTCCCCAAGCGAACAGGGCGACCAACAGGCCGATTGCGTACTTGGGCGTTTGGCGTTTCGATAATTGCTTGCCAACGGCTAAACCGGCAGTCAGGGCCAAGATCATCGAAACCGGCAACATGTAGCGGGTAAATTCCCGAGATGACAGGGCGATCCCCATCCAAAACAACAGCGAAAAAGCTGTCAAGCCAGCGGCAAGCAGGTAAGTTTGTTTTGATCGTTTTTTGGAGAAAAATTGCCAGATGGCGAAAACTAAACCAACTGTAGTGATTGGGGATTGGCGGATAAACAGGGCGATGGGGTAGAACCAAATCCCAAGCTCCGGCCGTGTTTCTCCCATGAAAAATGTTGACGCTTGAATATTGATTTCTTGGCTACCGTTTTCAAAAACTGTTTGAAACAGATGGTTTGGGGCCGCAACCAAAGCTGGGAGGAGGATGATTGCAGAGGCAATCACCCCGATCAGCCACCACAAGACCTGTTGGAACAACGTTTTTAGCTCAAAGCTGTTTTGATTGATTAGCTTGGCCCCAAGCAGGATTGGAACAAACGGAACAAGAATGATCCCCGGCAGTTTGGCGTAAGTTGCGAGGGTTGTTAGCACACCGGCCAAGATGAGATGTTTGGCTGAGAGCCGCTCGGTTGTCGTGATGAGGAGCAAGGCCATGAGGCAGAACAGACTCATTAGCGCATCGACGTGGAGCAAGCCGGAAAGCCCCATGGTCCACGGATCAAGGGCGACAAAAGCGATAGTGATTCCGCCGATGAGCGGGTCGTATCGTTTAGCCAAAATCCAGCTGATGAAGGCTAGCCCGGCCGCAAATGTGACAATCAGGGCCAGTCTGCCCCCAGTTAAAAACGGGTCGAGATGTGTATAAACGGCCCCTGATTGGGTGTGTGCCCACGCCAGATTTTGGGCGATAGCTAGGCTTTCGGCCGACTGCGGATTGAACAACAGCGTAAGCTGAATCCCGATTGTGCCTAGCCATGTGGTAATAATTCCTGGGTGTGGAGCTTGGATCGTTTCAGCCCAGTTCCCTGTGAGTAGGGCTTGTCTAAAATTGACCGAGCGGAACACCCAAGCGTATTCGTCGGGGGTGACAATCCGGCCGATTGACCCAAGCCTTGCCATGACCGAAATGACAAATGTAGCAAATGCCAGTTGCCTGGGGCGAATCTGAAAACCCTTACTCATTATTTGGCTTTAGATCGTTCAGAAGATGGCGCGGAGCAGGTTCTAATCCATCTGAAATTCGGATGATTGGGAGTCGCACACCGGTGATTGGATTGACAAAGCCTGTGACAAGATACCGAGCCTCTTCAACAATGTCGGCCGGCATCTCTTCGGTGACTTCAATAATTTCTCCCTGCACCGTCTGGCTTGTGGCTCGGCCGGGTTCTCTCTCAACTTGGTACAGCACACTGAAATCGTCGTCGAGCAATTGGAAGAAAGCAGCGTAATTGAGCGAATCAGGTTGATTCACTTCCCAGATTAATTTCGCCACGTTGGTTGATCGATCAAGTAAAAGTGCGTGGATAAATCCAAGGTCACCAACTTGAATGCCGCGGCTGTTCAGATTAGGATCAAGTTCAAAGCTTCTCTCAACTGCGTTCACCATAATCGTTCCAGCCTTAACATCATTTAGCAGGATTGGATACTCTCCGGCCGGAATGTCGAGCGGTAGGAGCCACTCGGGATGTAAACGATAGACGTGGCCCGTTTGCCATTCATCTGCCGCTAGCGGGTAATCGAGCGAAACATCGCCGATGTCGAGCGTGAGCGTTTGATTTTGATCCCCTGAGCTTTGGACCCAGACTTCAAGCCCCAATCTGCCCCCTTGCCCAATTGAATCAGGAACCGGCTGGATGACTTGAATGTCGTTTTGATTGACTAAAATTGATCCTTCAGGATAGGCAACCGGTGGCTGAAGCGGTGGAACTTGAACTTTAAGCGAGGCGATTTCGGCCGATGTGCCAACAAACTGATTCAGGCTGTCGGTGACGCCGTTTAAGCTTCCATCAGCGGAAAAGTAGCTGATGTTGACCTGAAAGCTTTCAGGCGGCATATCGCTGGCAAGCGGGAGTGTGTGGATCGAAAGATATTCCCGCCCCGCGCTCCAAGTTGCGGCCGGGCGATCTTCAATATCTACCAGCGGATCTTCACGCACAACCCAAGTCCGGCCGACATCGTCTGTAATAGCCAATTTAATGATGGCGTTTTGGCCGTCGGCGGCCAGGCTTGATTCGGGAGCTCTTGCTCTCCAGCGGAGGAGCAAATGGATATCGAACTCGTCATCTTCTTTAATTACAGTTGATTCGGCCAATACAAGTTGATTCCCAAACGTAAATCCACCGTTCGGGTAGCGGGTGCGTCCAGAATCTAACAGATCCGGGTCGATTTCTGAATAGATGTAAACGCGCGGCACGCCGCCTGAATCGACTGTTGAAGTTGGTTCCGATTCTGTGACAATTTGCTTGATGATATCTCCGCCTGATCCACCAAAGGTTTCCGGCTCCCATCTTTCAGGGTTTAGAACTTTGTTCTCCAGGGATAGCAGGACTTGATCTTCCGGTTTAATCAGCCGCGCCGTTGTGTCATTGAGTAAAAATACGCTGGTATTGCTTAAGTTGGCAAAAGGGGCCACGGCCGGAACGTTGTCGGTGAAGATTGTTCTTTGAGCCGTGCTCCCCAGAGGCGCACTTCCCAGATTTGCAAACGCGCTTGCTGTGCTGTGTTCACCCCCCCAAGTTGTTAGCATCAGCCGTGGGCCAACGTGGGTGCCACCCACAAGCGGATTGGTAAACACAAACGGATCGATTTGTGACCCGGTCCGAACGAGAAAAACGATGCCCAAAATCAGGCCGAACACCGCAGGAGCTTTTAAAAACCACGCAAGATTTTCCGGCCGTGGAAGCCTATCCACAAAATTGGCAATGGATATTGCGCCGATCAACGAGATGATCACAAAAATCGGGATGGCATAGCGGGCAAACTCACGATCTGAAATCAAAAGGCCGATCAAAAACAGTACTGAAAAAACGACAGATGTTCCGGCGAAAATCCAGTTGTTTGATTTTCCTTTGCTTCGGATCAATTGGGCAAGAGCGATAACCAGCCCCAGTGTTACAAAAATTTGCTGACGGAAAAGAAGGGTAAGTGGATAGAATAGGATGCCCGGAGTTTCAGTGACTCGCCCCAAGAAAAAAGTGGGCGCTGAAAATCCGATTTCCCGACTGCTTAGAGCAAATACATTTTCGAACACATAAGCCGGATTAATAAATATGATCGGAGCAAGAACGGCGAAGGTGCCGAACAGTCCAATCAGTACATATCCAAAATGTTTTAAAAAGCGGGTTCTAGAAGCAAAAGAGTAGCGGCTATTGATGACCAGTTGCTGGGCCAGCATGGCACCGGGAACAACAACAAGCAAAACTAAGCCGGGCACTTTGGACAAAATGGCGCACCCCATTGTGACCCCGGCCAGTAAATATCGCCTGCGCTGGTGCCAGCCGATTTCAGTATCGTTTTGTGGCAAAACCAAAAGTAAGGTGATGACGCTGAACAGGGCCAGAAGCCCATCCACGTGCAAAATGTTGGTTAAACCTAAAATCCACATGTCCGTGACCAAGATGAACATGGTGAAGAACAGAACCAGTTTATTGGCGACCCGCTCGCGCACAAGTTGGAAGATGGCGAGCCACAGCCCTGTCACAAGCCAGCGGAGGGCGTTCCGGCCGGGGGCCAAAAACGGGTACAGCCGATTTGAAAGCTCGCCCGATTGCGGCAAGACCCATTCTTGTTGGACGAGCCAACTGACCTCTTCCTGAAGCTCGGGGGTAAACCACAGCTTAATCGTTGCCCCGATTGTCCCCATCCACATCGTAATTGTTCCGGGATGTGCTGATTGGACTAACCCTTGCAAGTTGCCATCTAGCAAGGCTTGCCGAAACTGGAGGCTTTGGAGGACCCAATACAGCTCATCTGGGGTGATAATTTCTCGTTGATAGGGGATCTGGCTTTCAAATTCGCGAAAGTGCCAGCGGGCTAGAAACCATGCTAAAAAGATGACAAGCAGATGTAGACCGTACTTTTGGAGCCAAACAACGGCGGCCGAATTTAGTAGAAGGCGTTTTAACTTAGGGTCCATCTATTAATTTTACTGGTTTGTGTAAACATAAAAAAGGAATTCCTAGAACATCGATAAGTTGTTTGCGATGAAGAAGTTTATCCTAAACCGATGTTCGCTTGCCGTGAAGATTTTAGCTTGCAGGTCATGGTATCATCAGTAAAATCTTGTAAACTTAGGTTTCAGTATCTTCCAAAGTCGGGCCTAAACTGGGCACAAATAACACCATCGCCGGTTAAATTAGCAGACCGCATAATTTCATTTCGAATCAATCGCTATGGCACAATCCTCTGACAAGTTTGCTCAATTACTCACAGAAGCTATTTATCAAATCCGATTGCTTGAACATAAAAATATTTCTATTGTTCAGGATGAAGTTGGCTATGCCATCGGCCGAGATGGGGGGTCACCCATCGAATATTGGCGAAAAGGGCACATACCTAAAGAACGAGAAGAGATCGAAAGGCTGTCTGAAGTTTTAATCAACAGAGGTAAAGTTGATCAAGAATGGCTGGCGGAGTTCTTGGACTCGTCTGGCTATATCGCCCCCGAAGCGTTGATCAGACATCATTTTCCCAATGAGATGGTTACCCAAGTCACGGGAGCTTCTCCGCTGAAGACGATCCAGCAAACGGCTCAGTCAACGCTTCCTTTGAACCCAACCCCGTTTATCGGCCGGACCAACGAAATTGCCGAAGTTCATGAACTGGCTGGGGAAGGTGAATCTCGCCTCGTGACACTGCTCGGCCCGGGCGGTATTGGGAAAACACGCTTGGCTGTAGAAGTGGGGCGTCGGTTTGAATCAGATCACTTTTTTGAGGATGGAGTTGTCTATGTCCCACTTGCACCGGTTGCCAGACCGGCTGATATTCCTCAGGCGATGGCTCAGTCCCTAAACCTTCAGCTCTCCGGTAGCCAAGACGCTCAAGGTCAAATCATCGGGTATCTGCAAACAAAAAACCTGCTTGTTATTTTAGATAACTTTGAAAAACTGATTGAAAAGGGGAGTGATTTTGTAGCTGAAATTTTGAGCCAAGCTCCCCGTATCAATTTGATTGTAACCTCGCGCGAGCGTTTAAATTTGCAGTGGGAGCAACTGTATCCTTTAGAGGGGTTGCCCAGTAATGAGTTAGATGAATACGGTGATCCGATTGGATCTGATGCGGCCGATTTGTTTTTGGGCTGTATCGAACGCTCAAGCCCCGGCTATGTGCTTAAAGATGCTGATTTAGCAGCAACGCACAAAATTTGCCACATGGTGGCGGGATTCCCTCTTGCGCTTGAGCTGGCCGCATCTTGGGCTACGATGCTCTCCATCCCTGAAATAGCTGATGAAATTTCAAGCGGGATGGACTTGCTTGAAACATCACGCACAGACATGCCCGAGCGGCACCGAAGCCTGCGGGCCGTTTGTCAATATTCGGTGGGAGCGTTAGATGATGAGGACCAACAGATATTTAGACGCTTGTCTGTGTTCAGAGGCGGATTTACACGGCAGGCGGCCAAAAGCATCGCAGGGGCTGACCTTATGGCACTCGGCCGTTTGCTCGACAAATCGCTGTTGCGTATCACCGGCCGGAATCGGTACGACCTGCACCTGATTTTGCGCCAGTATGGCTACGAAATGCTTCTGGAGAATACGTCTGAGTATGAAAAGATTAGCCTTGATCATTCTGAATACTACAATCGACGTTTGGCCGAAATCGCCCCAGATATGAGCGACTTTAAGCACAAAGAGCTGATAGAGGATGTGGGGGGCGATTTGGACAATGTGCGCAAGATGTGGCAAAACGCGATCAAATATAATCGGCTAGATTTAATAGATCGGGCGGCCGATGGGATGATGCTATATTTTCATATGTCCGGCCGTTTTTCGATGGGAATAACAGAATTTACAACCGCGCTTGTTTCGGCCGATATACCTCCCGACTCTATTTTACGCGTTCGCTTGTTGAATCGATTGGGTCTGATGCAATTGCGCTTAAATCAAGGGCGAGAAGCGATTGAAACCTTGACCAAGGCTGTAGCAATCTCGCGGAAAATCGAAGATCCGCTTGAGATTCCCATGGCTCATAATTTTCTGTCGAACATCTACCAAACTTTGGGCGAGTATGATCAGGCGATGGTGTTTCTTCAGGAAAACTTGACGCTTGAATCGAACCGGGCAAACCCTGTATTTGAATCATCGACGCTTAACAACATGGGCTCGATTTATGGTCAAACCGGCCGTTATGACGAAGCCCTGAAGGTGCTTGAGCAGTCAGAAATCATCTTGCGTAATCTGGGGCAGGCTTGGGGCTTGGCGTTGTTTTATCAAATCCACGGGGCAATTGCCCTGAGCGCTGGGGACTTTGCAGATGCGGAACGGTTCTTCTCGGTGGCGATTGAGACGTATAGCGAGTTAGGCTACGGGCTGGGCGCGTGTATGTCCACCATCCAACTGGGAGAAAGCTTGATCATGGCCAAACGGCCGGTAGAAGCGGCCAGTGAACTGCACGAGGCTCTGGAGCTAGCAGACTACTTGCACACGATCCCCCACATGTTGCGCGCCATCATGGGCTTGGCAGAGGTTCCTCCGCTAAAACGGAACGAAGATTTGGTTTACGAAATCGCCTCTCTGGTGAGTATCCATCCCGCATCAGAAGGCGAAGTGCGTCAGCGAGCCATAAAAATATTAAACGGCCGTCCCCGTTTCCCTTATAGTCATAGTAATGGTCAGTGGTTAGTGGATGTTGTTCGGAAGATTCAATAACTAACATTGCGCGCTATCAGACCTCGGAGGTTTTCTTCAAAGGGGTCGATATTTTCTCGAGAGGAAACCTCCGAGGTCTTTGTCGAGAAAGTACTCAGCATTATTCATTAACCGGATAAGAAGGATTTATGGAATTAAAAACACGCGATCAAATTGAAACAGCCTATAAGTGGGATCTCGAAAGTGTTTTCCCCGATGAAGCGGCTTGGGAAAACGGAATCGGTGAAGCTACGGAGCTCTGCGACGAGGCCAGCACCTATGAAGGGTTGTTGGCTGACTCTCCGGTTATTTTGGCCGACTTTTTAGAGCTTCGAGAGCGGTTTGCCCGTTTGGTTGGCAAAATTTATATGTGGGGCGGTTTGCCGTCTAATGCTGACACCACTGATTCAGTTGCGTTGGGGTATCGCGGCCGGGCAATGGGAACGGCCGGTGAGCTATATTCAAGGTTGGCGTTTGCTGAGCCTGAAATGATCGGGATTCCACGGGATACGATGAACGCTTGGCTAGACGCTGAGCCGCGACTCGTTCCTTACACCCACTATTTTGACCGCTTGCAAAAAATGGCAGAGCACGTCCGCTCGGCTGAAGTAGAGCAGGTCTTAGGTTCGTTAAACGACACATTTACAACCATGACCGGCACCCACGGCGTGCTGGCCAACGCAGATCTAAAGTTTAAACCGGCCGTCGGCAGTGATGGGTCTGAACATCCCGTAGCCCAAGGGACAATTCGCGCCGTATTGGCTCATCCAGATCGTGAGGTGCGTAAAAGTGGGTATCTAAGCTATGCTGATGCCCATCTTGATTTTAAAAATACGATGGCCAACGCACTTTCAGCCGGAATTAAGCGTAATGTGGCAACTGCCAGAATTCGCAAATATAAAAGCGGGCTAGACATGGCTTTAACCGGCAGTTTCATTCCACACGCTGTTTTTAATAACTTAATCGATACCTTTAAAGCCAACCTGCCAACGTGGCACCGCTACTGGGCCATCCGCCGTAAAGCGCTGGGGCTGAATGAGCTTCATGAATATGATCTAAAAGCGGGGCTTTCTAAATCTCCCCCGGTTGTTTCGTATGAGCAAAGTGTCGATATGATCTCGGCCGGTATGGCCCCCTTGGGTGATGAGTATGTTGGCATCATGCGACGAGGCTGTTTGGAAGATCGCTGGGTCGATGTGTACCCGAACAAAGGGAAGCGGATGGGGGCATTCTCGGCCGGAGGGCCGGGGACCAAGCCATTTATCATGATGAGCTACACGGATGATCTGTTTGGGATGAGCACCTTGGCACACGAATTGGGCCATTCGATGCATACCTATTTAACTTGGGACAGTGGCAATCTGTCTGTGTCTCGTTACGGGATGTTCGTGGCAGAAACCGCATCTAACTTTAACCAAGCGCTGGTGCGCGCACACCTGTTAGAAACCGAATCTGATCCCGAATTCCAAATCGCCATCATTGAAGAAGCGATGGCCAACTTCCATCGATATTTCTTCATCATGCCGACACTAGCCCGCTTGGAGCTGGCTATGCATGAGCGCACTGAGGCGGGCCAATCGCTAACGGCCGATGATTTGATCAACATCACGGCAGATCTGTATGCTGAAGGATACGGGGGTGAGGTTGTGATGGACCGGGAGCGCATTGGCATTACCTGGGCTCAATTCCACACCCATCTCTACTCACGATTCTACGTTTATCAGTATGCGACGGGGATTGCGGCTGCCCATGCATTGGCTGACCGGATTTTGTCTGGCACCCCAAATGCGGCCGAGGAATATCTTTCTTTCTTACGAGCTGGTGGCTCTGTTTATCCGCTGGATGCGTTGAACATGGCGGGTGTAGACATGACTCTGCCAACGCCTGTAGAAACCGCTTTTAATACGCTATCTGGGTATGTAGACCGCCTCGAAAAACTGATCGAACAGCGAGGATAGGGCTTGTTACTCAAAACCCCTCACCCCCCTGCTTTGCAGGGACCCTCTCCCATTGGGAGAGGGAAATCAACAGTTCTGTTATAAACAAATTTTGCCATAATGGCGGATTTGATTCCCTTCTCCCCTCGGGGAGAAGGTGGCCCGAAAGGGGCGGATGAGGGGGATTATATTACAATCCGGCCTGCACAAACGCCTTCGCTTTTCTGAGCATATCTTTGCTCTTAACCAACGTCTCCCCAACCAAAATCGCATCAACCCCAATTGATTTCATGTGGCGCACATCATCCTCATTCTTGAGGCCGCTTTCGCCTACAACAGCGATGTGGGACGGGATTTTTTCACGCAATCGCGCTGTATTTTCAAAGTCAACTTCAAACGTTTGTAGATTGCGGTTGTTCACCCCGATAATTTTCGGCTGGGGATCAAGGGCCAGCATCCGGTCCAGCTCTTCATCTGTGTGAACTTCAACCAGCGTGCTCATACCAAGCTGGCTTGCTTTTGCCATCAGGTCGGCCAGCGTGCTGTCGGGAAGCACGGCCGCAATCAGCAAAATGCAGTCCGCCCCGGCCGCCCGTGCCTCGTGAATCTGGTACGTATCAAAAATGAAGTCTTTGCGAATAATCGGCAGTTTGATCGATTCCCGCACGTCCCGTAGATCTTCGAGCGAGCCTTGGAAATGTCGGCCGTCGGTCAAAACCGACACACACGAAGCACCCGCTTGCTCATATGTTTTTGCGATTTCAACGGCATCGTAATTGGGCACCATCAGCCCTTTGCTGGGTGATGCTTTCTTGCATTCCGCAATCAGCGAGACACCCGGTTTCGTCAAAGCGGCATAAAAATCAAGGGGCGGTTCTGCCAACATCGATAGTGCTCGAACGGTTGACGGTAGCACATCTTCTTTGATTTTGGGCAATCGTTCTCGATGATATCGCATGATTTCATCGAGAATGGTGCCGCGATCTTTTATATATTTTGGTACAGACATAATTTTTGAGCTTTATCAGCTTTATCAGCTCGTTCGCTTCGCTCACTAGTCAGCACTTTAGCCTGAGTACTGTCTAGCTGAAAGCGAAGCGTGCTGAAATGCTGATAATGCTAATTAGCTATTTGTTTTTGCTATCCAAGCATCGAGCGTGGCCAGTGCTTTGCCAGAAGTTATTGATTCACGAGCTTTAGCTAGCCCGGCCGCGAAGTCACGGGTTTGAGTTGAAAGAGCGGCCGCCGCATTGAGCAATACGATGTCTAATTTAGGACCTGTGAGTTTGCCACCCAAAATATCACGTGTGATCTGGGCATTTTCGTCTGGCTCACCGCCGATCAAATCATCAAGCGATGCATGGGGGATCCCGATTTCGGCCGGATCAAGCGTGATGTTTTCTAGCTTGCCATCTATCAAGTGGGTTAGCTGGTTGACACCGGTTGTTGATAACTCATCGAGCCCGTCCGCTCCGTGAACGACAAAGGCTGATTCAGCCCCTAAATCACGAAGCGAACCTGCCATTTGGTCACACAAATGTGGGGCGAAGGTCCCGATCATATAGTGTTTGGCATCGGCCGGATTTGTGAGTGGCCCCAGAATGTTGAACACAGTCCGTTGCCCCAGTTCGCGCCGTGTGCCAATTGCGTACCGCATGGCCGGATGATGTTTTACAGCAAACATAAAGCCGATACCTACATCATCGATGCATGCCCCAACTTTATCTGGCCCGATGTCCAAGTTGGCACCAAGTGCAATAAGCACGTCGGCCGAGCCACTTTTAGAGCTGGCGCCGCGATTGCCGTGTTTGGCGATTTTGTATCCATCTACTCCAGCCACAACAAAGGCCGTTGTGGTTGAAATGTTGAAGGTATGCCGGCCGTCACCGCCGGTCCCAACCACATCCATGACAATGTCATCGGTAGGCTGCGGTTTTACCGGAATGTACAGCTCGCGCATGGCGGCCGCACTGCCGCCAACTTCTTCAGTAGTTTCGCCCTTCATGCGTAATGCGGTCAGGTATCCACCAATTTGCGACTCTGTTGCCTCACCCGTCATGATGATGGTCATCGCTTCTTTGGCCTGATCAAATGATAAAGATCGGCCGTTGATTACTTCTGCAATATATGGTTTTAAAGCCATCTCTCTTTCCTCAAAAAATTTAATAGTTGCCGTCTAAAAAGTTCTGCAACATCTGGTGACCACCCTCGGTCAAAATGCTTTCAGGATGAAATTGAACACCCACAATCGGCATTTCTTTGTGACGCAACCCCATCACAATTTCATCGCCCGTGACACAGGTGACTTCTAGGCAGTCTGGAATATCTTCTACTACCAAAGAGTGATACCGAGTGGCTGTAAACGGATTTGGTAATCCGGTAAACAACCCATCCCCCTGATGATGAATTTGAGACACCTTGCCATGCATGAGCGATGGGGCGCGTGTAACCGTGCCTCCAAACACATTCCCAATACACTGATGGCCGAGGCAAACGCCTAAAATCGGAATCTCGCCGCCCAGATCACGAATCACATCTTGCGAAACGCCTCCGTCATCAGGGTCGCCCGGGCCGGGGCTGATTAGGATGTGGTCAGGCTTGAGTTCCTTGATTTCATCGATCGTAATTTGATCGTTGCGGAACACTTGAATATCTTGTTTTAGCTCGCCCAAATACTGGACTAGGTTGTAGGTGAACGAGTCGTAGTTATCTATTACGAGTACCATGATTAGCCTTGTCAGCCAATCAGCTTTATCAGCTGATCAGCTAGTCGGTTAAATTTTGAAAAAGATCAGTTTTGATTATTCTGCTGATAAGCTGAAAGTGAGCAACGCGAACGAGCTGAAATGCTGATCAGCTTTTAAAACGGATCTTGCATCGCCACAACTAGGATTTGGAACAACCCAGCTTGGCCGCTTAAATTTGTAAATGAGAATGCGTAACCCGTCGTGGTGCGTGGCTGATGAAACGCACTTTCGTACAATCCAGCCCCCACATAGTTAGATGTGGTCAGCACAATCCCATTGTCTTGTGACAAAACAACCTGCCCATCAAGCCCGCTATCTAGCGGATTGATAAAGGCGACGACCGGCTTACCCCCGTTAGATGTGGCCGAAACGGCCGTCGATTGTTCGCTTCCAAGCTCAACCGTTTGGTTGTACACCACGTTGGGTGATGCGCTGGCCGCGTCAAACGCATACAGCCGATAACGCCCTTCGTCCCCGGCCGAAGATGTGACCACAATTGTCACGTCACCATCTTCTTTGGGAGTAAAGGCTAGCGTTTCCATCAAGCCTGCTTCATTAAAGTTGGCTTCACGATCCGCTTTGGCCGTAATCAGTAAATCCTGCACTGACTGTTCAGATTCTTTGGCGAGTTCATTGATGTTGCCATCAAAAATCAGCAGTCCTACATCAACGGTTGGATCGGTGCGCACGGCCGCAAAAATCGCCTGCTCTGCAACCCCTTCTACTAAATGGATGCGGAACTCGTTCGAGCCGATTTCGCCAGGAAATCCTTGGCCGATCTCCATTGGGGTCATCGCCGTTGGGGTGAGTGTGGGCAAAATGCCGGGCAAACGGGTTGGAGTCGGGGTATCTGTTGCCGCAAAGCTGACCACAGATGTTTCTGTTGGAACGGCCGTCTCCGTCGGTGGTGCCGGGGTTTCCGTTGGCGGTGGTGGCGTGTGCGTGGGTTCTAGCGTTGCCGGTGGATTTGTGGGAGGGAGTGGAAGCGGAACCGTTGCAGCCAGCGTGGGTAATGGAGCCAGAGCCACAGAGTCTGGCTCAGTTTCACAGGCTGCGAGCAATCCGCTTAAAAATAGTGTTGTTGCAAGAATTACAAAAAACCGCTTTTTCATACCAATCCCTTTTTAGCTTTAATTACTTTGGAACAATCAACCCCATGATCTCTTTCATTTGATCAACTTTGGGCTGAGACACCGCTTCCGCCTGCGCCGCACCTTGGGCCAGCAACCGATCAAGCTCGGCCGGATCGTTCATTAGCTCTTTGTGCCGCTCACGAATCGGAGCCACCTCATTGATGACCGCTTCGCCAACCCGAACTTTTAGATCGCCGTAGCCGCGTGCATCCGCAAAGTCTGCTAAAACGCCTTCGTTATCTTTGCCCGTAATCGCCTGATAAATGCCGAGCAGGTTGCGCACGCCAGCCTTGGCCGGATCATCTGAAAAGACGATTTCATTGTCGGAGTCTGTGACCGCTTTTTTGAACGAGCGCATAATTTCTTTGTCTTCGTCCAGAATGCGAACTGCGTGGCCGCGAATGTGAGCGTAGCTCTTAGACATTTTGCGTGTTGGATCGTCAAGCCCCATCACCCGTGCCCCGGCCGTTGGAATAACCGGTTTAGGAACCACAAAGAATTCCTCTTCGTAGCGATGGTTAAATGCCTGCGCGATGTCTCGGGCTAATTCTACGTGTTGTTTCTGATCATCACCAACCGGCACTTCATCTGCATCGTAAAAAATGATGTCACCGGCCATCAAAACGGGGTAGTCAAGCAGGCCGGTTAGGATGCTTTCTTGCTTGGCCGCTTTGTCTTTAAACTGGGTCATGCGCTGTAACCATCCCAGCGGGGTGATGGTGTTTAGCAACCAGCACCCTTCGGTGTGGGCCTTGACATGGCTTTGAATAAAGATGGTGCTTTTTTCCGGTGTCAGACCACACGCCATGAGCATTGCCGCTAAAGAGCGTGTCTGATGACGTAGCTCTTCAGGGTCTTGTGGCACCGTTAAGCTGTGGAGATCAACAATGCAAAAGTAGTTGATCTTTTTATCCTGATCTCGAACCCAGTTTCGGGTTGCCCCTAGGTAATTTCCTAGAGTAAATTCTCCTGATGGCTGAATGCCGCTAAATACACGTTCTTTATTCATGAGCTTAATCAGCATGTCAGCTTGATCAGCATTTCAGCATAACGGCCGAACCAGCAATGGCTGATTGGGCTGAAAGCGAAGCGTGCTGATCGTGCTGATTCGCTGTCAAAAGCCTCCTTCTTCTGCTAAATCGATGGCTTTTACAACCGCCATCGCCTTGTTTATACATTCTTGGTATTCGCTGGCCGGGTCGCTGTCTGCAACCAATCCGGCCCCAGCTTGGATATAGACTTTTTCACCCTTCATCGCCATTGTGCGAATTGCAATGCAGGTGTCAGAGTTCCCATCGTAGCTGTAATAACCAACGATGCCGCCGTATAAATGGCGCCGTTGCCCTTCCAGCTCTTCAATGATTTCCATCGCCCGAACTTTGGGTGCGCCTGAAAGCGTTCCGGCCGGGAATGTGGCCCGCATCAGCGAAAACGCATTCATTTCGGGATCGATTTTCCCCTTTACATGGCTGACGATGTGCATCACATGGCTGTATTTTTCAACCACCATCATTTCAGTCACTTTAACACTGCCATACTCACATACCCGACCCAAGTCGTTCCGACCAAGGTCAACCAGCATCACATGCTCGGCCACTTCTTTGGGATCATTGATCAAATCATCTTCAAGCTCTTGGTCTTCAGCGTCGTTTTTGCCTCGCTTACGAGTCCCTGCAATCGGCCGCAGTTCGGCTGTTTCATCCTCAAGCATCACATGGACTTCGGGTGAAGCCCCAACCACCTGGAAGTCCATCCCGCCAAAGTTGAGGTAGAACATGTATGGTGAGGGATTGAGCATGCGCAACGCACGATAGACCATAAACGGGTGGGCATCTGTCCGCCGTTCAAAGCGCTGGCTGAGCACCACTTGGAAGATGTCACCGGCCGCGATGTACTCTTTGGCATCGCGCACCATTTGCTCAAATTCCGCTTGGGTTTTGTTTGATGTGACCTTGCCCCGCTCACCGTTTAGGTTGACGCCCCAGCGTTTGGTAGGGATAGAGGGGAGCGGCCGGAGCAATTTTTCAGAGACCCGTTCGATCTCGCCAATCGCTTCGACATACTTTTTAGCTAACCCTTGTGGGGTACGATCACCCACCACGCGCACATTTGACAATACTTGAATCCGATGACGGATGTGGTCAAACACAATCAGCGTGTCGGCCAGCATAAAAATCGCGTCGGGTACGTCGATGGCAGGCTCAGCGGTTTCTGGCAGATTTTCGTAGAAACGAACGGTGTCGTAGCCTAAAAAGCCAACTGCGCCACCCTGCAAGCGGGGGAGCCCCGGAATATCGGCCGGTACAAGACCATCCATCTCACGTTCTAAAACGTGCAGAATGTCTTCCCCTTCGGCCAAGTCAAACGGTTTTTCACGACGGCTGTCGGTTACAGTCCGGCCGTTGAGCGAGATGACCCCACTGGGGTTGACGCCCAAAAACGAGTATCGGCTACTGATGCCGCCGGGTGCCACTGATTCGAGCAAAAACGATGTTTCGTTTTCGTTCATCAGTTTTAGATAGACGGTGACCGGTGTCTCAAGGTCGGCCGAAAATTCTCGGTAGACTGGAACAATCGTCGCGCCATCTTTCACATATTGAGAAAATTCATCTATGTCTGGAAAATAATTTGAAGCCATTTTTCAATTTCCGATTAAAGATTGACGAGTAACGGACAAAACAAAAAACGCTCTCGTCCAATCTTTTCTAAAATCTAGAAAAAAAGGGACGAGAGCGTTAAATTTCCCGCGGTACCACCCTGATTGCGTTATGGTCATTGTGTAAACAATGACCCCGCCACCTTGATTTAGTTCCAGTTTTGGCTATTGCCAAAAACTTAAACCTAGCCTGTTAACGGTGGCGGCCGGATTTGGCTACTGAATGTCGCAACACTTTTGCCAAATCAACTTCCCGATCCATTCGCTACCTGCGCTGATGTCACTCTTTCAGAAAATTGAGTCACTCTCTGGAACCCGCTTCGATAGGTACTACTTCGGTTCAACGTTGTTGGGTATTTGTTTTTTAGGTCAGGCAATTTGAAATAACTGCTCGACGGCCGGAAGAATAGCAAAAGCTTTTCTGCTTGTCAACAAATTTATACTAGCAGTTGCTCGTTTTCTTTGATTCGCATGGCAACTTCAGCCGAACTTGGCGGCTTGACCGGGATCACCAAAAAGAACGTAGAACCCACTTTCGGTTTGCTCTTGGCCCACAACCGGCCGCCCATCATTTCAGCATATTGCCTCGAGATAGCCAGCCCCAAACCAGAGCCGCCGTAGTTGCGCGTTGTTGAATTGTCTGCCTGTTGGAACGGCTCAAACACACGCTCAATTTGCTCGTCGGTCATTCCGATTCCGGTGTCACGAACTTGGATCAAATAGAAGATTCGATTCCGCTCAGTGATCCGATCGATCACGATGTGAATCAGCCCATTTTCTGTAAATTTGGCCGCGTTCCCGATCAAATTCTGGATGATCTGCCGCACTTTCATGTAGTCGCCCTGCATTACAGGTTCTTCAACCCGTGAGTTAAAAGTGACCTGATTGTTGTTTTGCCCAAACAGCGGCCGGAGCAGATCAACGATGTCGATGACGATGTTACGGATGTTGAAATCTTCGTATAGAAACGTAGTTCTGCCAGCCTCGATTTTTGAAATATCAAGGATGTCATTGATCATGCCCAGCAGTTCGCTGGCTGAATTTTTAATGCGATCAATATCGTTGACCCAATCAAGCTGGCCGACCTCTTGCACATCCTCACGCAAAATGTCGCTAAAGCCCACAATGGCGTTAAGCGGGGTGCGAATTTCGTGGGTGATGTTGGCGATAAAGGCGGATTTTGTCTGGTTCGCCATAATCGCTTCTTCTCTGGATTTTTCAGCCTGCTCGGTCATTTTTGCAAGCATGGCGGTACGCTGAATCACTCGTTGCTCTAGGTTGGTTGAGTATTCGCTAATTTGGATGTTTTGGTCACGCAATGAGCTGACCATTCGGTTAAACGCATCGGTCAAAAAGCCGATTTCGTCGTTCCGGCGCACCCGTAGGTTGATGTTTAGATTGCCTCGATTCACTTCCTCCACGGCCGTAACGAGTGCATCAATCGGCCGGAGAATGTTGATGCCCATGAAGAGGGGGAATCCCGCCAAGGTCACGGTAAGGCTAATCAGCAAAATGATGATCAACGGCTGGATGTTTGTGTTCAGAAACGACCGAAAATCTGCATGGTAATCTTGCACAATCCCGAGATCATCGTCGGTTGAGAGGGGAAGTTCTAAGAAGTTAACTTCGTTCGGTGAACGGCCGGCTTGCCCGCTGTGGAGCCCGATCAACCAAGGGGCTGCGAAGGGGTTGAGAGAATAACCTGACTCTGTTGGATGGGAGATCAAAGCCATATCAACCGTCCCGTCTTCATGCAGGGTAAGTTGGGCCGTGCCTAGCTCTTCGGCACCTTTTAGCGGCAGGTCAAGCCATGTAATCATCACCCATTCTTCAGTTGAGTTGACGTACACACCAGAGGCCGGATTGATAAATCTTGATCCGGGATCGAGATCCATGGCTAAAATCGCAATTCCTGGTTGCAAACCATCCCTCATTGATAAATAACTGAATCGCCTGTCAAAGGTAATCACCCGATTGTCACTGACGTAAATAGATTCGATTGATTCTCCAAAATATGGGAATTGGAAATCGAGGCAAACGGTTGAATTGCGCTCATCTCCCAGTGTCAGCTGTTCGCCCAAATTTTCGTTAAACGCCATCGTGCCCGCTTCAACCGTGAATCCAACATCTTTGGGCACAAAATGGAGGTGTGTTTCTGGCTGTATCAGGTCATCGTTTGTGTAGGTGCGAGAAAGCCTAGGGGCCAAGATAAGGGCGGCCAAGCTGATCAAAATGAGCTGTGTCATGATGATGCTGCTCAGTAATTGGGAGATAAATCGGGTTCGTTGCCATGAGAAGTTGAGGAACAGTATGACAAAGAAATAGACAAAGATCAGGCCGCCAAATGAGAGAGCAAAATCTGAATAAACGCGGCTAATTCTGCCAGCGCGAGCCAAATACATTAGCGAAAATACAAATATTGGTAGGATCAGAATCAGGATAAACGAGTTAAATGCACGGGTTAGATGACTGGCGGGTTGGAAAAGATTTTGAAGCAACTGCTCATCCGTTTCTCGTAAATGATCCAGATAGCTCCGGATGACGACCATGATGGCCCAAATGAAGCCGATAAAGCATGCGGCCGCCATCAGCTGAAGCTCAAGCATGTTAATGCTTAGTGGATCAATAAGACCGAATACACCGATGATGAGCGTGGCGGTGATTGTGATTGCCAAAACCACATTTCGTTCCAGCCGGTTGTTGTCGTTATTGATTGGGAATCGGTAGGCGAATTGAATGAGGGCTACAACGCAGAGGGCAATTGGCACATACTGGAGCGGCAAAATAAAGGCTCGAATCGGATTGTAATTTCTGAGCGAGACGATTGCGAAGATTGAAACAGCATAGATCAAAGCTGAGACAGCAAACCAGATCATAATCCAGCCGGGGGTGCGTAATTGACGCTGCTGGATTAGATAAACGATACACAATACGAGTAGGATCGCCTGCGTAAGTACCGAAATGGATATGGCTGTTAGCTGAATTAATTCCATGGTGTGAATGAAATTATCGGACTCATTTGTATGCTATATACGGGCTTAAAGATCAAATCTTAGCCTGCTGATATGACAACTCTACTTACCAACGCGCCAATGTGCTGTAAATTGTCTGTAAAGTTTTTTACGGTTTTCTGTTTCTTAAAGTTACGCTATTGCTAATCCGTCATTTTTTATCCTGATTTTGGAGCAAAAAAGAGGCCAAAATCTATTTAGAGTTATAATTGAACCATATGGAAAATCTTGATTTTTTAACCTTGCCCGTGACCCATCCAACCGGAGAATATGATGTCACGATTGGGTATGATTTGCTGAGCCAAATCGGCCGGATTTCTGGCACCGACGACAACGTTGCGCTGATCACTGACACCAATGTGGGGCCGTTGTACGCCAAGCAAGCGGCACAGCAGTGGGAGAACTGCGTGGTGATTACCTTGCCAGCGGGTGAGGCATACAAAACGCTTGACTCCGTGCGCACGGCTTATGAGCAGATGTTTGCGGCCGGGTGTGATCGCCAAACCACCGTTGTTGCACTGGGGGGCGGGGTGATCAATGATCTTTCCGGGTTTGTGGCTTCAACGTTTATGCGTGGGGTCCGTTTTGTGACCTGCCCGACAACGTTGCTCTCAATCGTAGACGCAAGCGTGGGCGGCAAAACGGGCGTAGACATGCCTGAAGGTAAAAATTTGGTTGGGGCTTTTAAACAGCCCGAAGCGGTGATTGCGGATTTGAGTCTGCTCAAATCGCTTATCAAAGAAGAGTTTGCCTGCGGCATGGCCGAGGCGATCAAACACGGACTTTTAAGCAACAAAGAGGTGTTGCCAACCTTAACTCAAACAAATTGGGGGGAAGGGCTGAGAAAC
Source organism: Chloroflexota bacterium (assembly GCA_020631655.1). Classification (GTDB taxonomy): domain Bacteria; phylum Chloroflexota; class Anaerolineae; order Promineifilales; family Promineifilaceae; genus WTJY01. The sequence continues at coordinate 38,433 of JAHDGV010000002.1, forward strand.
GGGTTTTCGGCCGAAGACAAAGTTGCCTTTATGCAGTTGGTGCACGATGTGGTGACCGTCAAGCGGGATGTTGTCCAACGAGATCCGTTTGAAAAAGGGGAGCGCGCCTTGTTAAATTTGGGCCATACATTTGGCCATGCGATTGAACAAGTTACAAATTATGAAGTTCGACATGGTGAGGGAGTTGCTATGGGGCTCGTTTGTGCAGCCAATGTTTCTTATAAGCTTGGTTTTAGTACCATCGACCTACAGCCAGAGATCGAACAAATGTTGAAAAATGTTAATCTTCCGGTACGATTGCCTCGAGTAGATCCCGAAAACGTTTTTAGTGCTATGCAGCAAGATAAAAAGAAAAAAGGGAAAAAATTGCGATATATCCTACTGGAGGATTTCGAGGGTGCATTTATCGCTGATGATGTGCCAGATGATGCTATTCTCGAAACGATTCGAGATTTGCAAAATTGGTAATTAGATAGGTAGCTTTTTAGCCTGAAACCTGATTGATTACTTCAAAAATTGAATCTTTTTAATTTAGCACTGGAATTGGATTTTCAAGAATTTGGAAAACCGTTCTTGTGCGATGTGTTTGTCTTATTCCAGGAAAGGACCTTTCACACTTGACTTCAAACTGGACCACAGACCCTCTCATAGGAAAACAGCTTGCGAACTTTCTGATTCAGAAGGTTATTGGGCGCGGGGGTATGGCGACGGTTTACCAAGGTGTCGATGTTGTTTTAAACCGGCCGGTCGCGGTTAAAGTCATCCATCAGTTTTACAGGAACAATCCGGTTTACGTAAAACGAATGCAGAGAGAGTCTCAGCTTATTGCCACTTGGCGACATACAAATATTGTTCAGGTCTACTACGCTGATTTCGATGGTGAATTCCCTCATTTTGTGATGGAGTACGTCGATGGCCCGGATTTGCGCAGTATTTTGGATGATTGTCAGCGTGAATCAAGCCTGCTTCCGATAGACGATGTTTTGCGCATTGGAGAGACAATTGCATCTGCTTTAGATTTTGCTCATAGCCAAGGGGTGATTCACCGGGATGTGAAACCATCTAATGTGATGCTTTCCCACAGCGGCAATATTTTGCTAACAGATTTTGGGCTGGCTCTTGAGATGGCCGAAGGGACACTGGGAGAATCGTTTGGTACGCCGCACTACATGGCGCCTGAGCAAGCTAAAAAAGCGGCCGATGCTAGCGGAGCGTCTGATCTATATTCGCTGGCCATCATTATGTTTGAAATGTTGGCCGGTCGGTTGCCATTTGAGGGTGACAGTGTAACGGGCATCCTGCTTAATTCATTGGCCGGTGATTTGCCGGACATTACCACCTTAAACGATCAATTGCCTGTGGACACCAACGGCGTGTTTGCTAAAGCGTTGGCAAAAGAACCAAATGATCGGTATGCAACTGGTGAAGAGATGCTTTTGGCTCTTAAGCAGGTGCTGAATCAATCGGAAGAGGAGTTGAGTCCGTCTCTTGAAACACTTGTGTCTAGCCATATCGAAAATGATAGCCTGAACACAAATAATGAGTTGCGACACACGTTAGCCGGCCGATTGATCGAGAAAAAGAGCAACGATAATCGTCTCGAAAGATTGCTGGATACGCCTACTGAGCACGACCCATCCAATCGCAAACCGACTGAGTTTGAGCGGATAACAAAAGGTGCGGCCGAGATGCCTGCCCCTGTTCCTCCTTCAGCATTGCCTGGCTCATCTTTTAAGATTATTCCTTATATGATTGCAGGCACCATAGCGCTGGCCGTTTTACTAGTGGCCCTAATCTTTTTCGGATTTAGAAACGAACTGACTAACGGTGTTGCGAGTTCTACAGAGGCAGAAACGCGAATTAGTGTCGCTTCAGAAGCTACCGTCCTTCAAGAGCCTGAATCTGAGGCTGCGGTTTCCGCACCTGAGCAATTGGCTACGGTTGTCCCCACAATCAATTCAGGCGTTGTGGTTCCAACAGAGACTCAGGCAGAGCCAACGGCCGAAGTCGAGCAACCAACCTCAACGCCAATCCCGACGCCCACCGATACACCGGTTCCAACCCCATCCCCAACAAGAATCAACAATCCTGATTTAATTGTGATCTACACAGACCCCTTGGCCATGTATGTGCTCAATCCTAGTGATGCTGAGCTGGATGTAGCTTTACTTTCATTTACCGGGTTAGATGAGGCAGGTGGACAGACAGAATTTGAATTTTCAGCCCGAAAATGGGGGAGAACAACGATCGAGCCTCAAAAATGTAGCGCTCTGGAGATCGGATCCAATCAAGAAAACCTGCGTGATCCACGCTGTACAGGGTTTAACTGGATCGATTATCCCGGCCATAACGAGCCAAGCCGATTCTGGATTGAACGGCCGGAGATTAGTCAAGGCAGTTTTGGGGTCTACTGGGGTGGCGAGCTTGTACGCGTGTGTCAGATCCCTGCAGGTGTTTGCAGGATCAGTTTAGATGGATTTGGGTAAGCCACTGAAATTTCGTAATCTAAACGTAGCGAAATGATTTTGCTATGTCGATGCGAAAAATAGAGAAATAGCTTAAAATTAAATCTCTTGAAAATTAAAATTTACCACTTTTGCCGGGACTGTGATTTTTATAAACATCACGATGCTGATCCCGGTTTTTTTGTGTAACTGTTGGAGTTTTGAATGGCCCGTTGGCAACCAAACGCGTTAGAACAAAAACGTGTAGAAAAACTAGAAGCCCTGAAAGAAGCAGGCATTAACCCATATCCCCTACGTATTGAGCGGACACACACCTCGGCCGAAGCGATTGCTGAATTTGAAAAGGCCGAAGCGGCCGCCGGTGAAGACGAAAAACCGACAATTGCGGCTACGATCACCGGCCGGGTTGTGAGTATTCGGGATAAGGGTAAGCTGATCTTTTCGCACATCGAAGACGGACACGGCCGTTTACAGCTATTTATCCGCCAAAACTCAATTGGTGAAGAATCCCATCAAGTTTTCAAAAAGCTGATCGACTTGGGTGACTTTGTGCAAGCAAGTGGCGAAATCTTCCGGACCAAAATGGGGGAAGTGAGCATCAATGTTTCTGAATGGAAAATATTGAGCAAAGCCCTTAGCCCATTGCCTGTTTCAAAAGAGTCTGAAATTGATGGGGAGGTGGTGCGCCACAGTGCATTTGCAGACGTCGAGGAGCGGTATCGCCAGCGCTATGCTGACTTGGCCGTGAATCGCGACGTGCGCGAGATTTTTTGGGCACGGGCGAAAGTTGTTAAAGCGATCCGCAATTATTTGGATGATTTAGGCTTTTTGGAAGTTGAAACACCCATCCTGCAACCGATTTACGGTGGTGCTGCGGCCAAGCCATTTGTGACCCATCACAATCAGCTCAAGCAAGATTTGTATCTACGCATTTCGTTTGAACTTTACCTGAAAAAACTAATTGCAGGTGGCATTGAGCGTGTGTACGAAATCGGCCGGGACTTTCGGAACGAAGGAGTTAGCTTTAAGCACAATCCTGAGTTTACCCAGGTCGAGTTTTATGCCGCGTATTGGGATTACAAAGATGTGATGCGCGCCACCGAAGGGATGGTTGCGGCCGCGTGTGAAGCGGTAAACGGCACATTGCAGATCGAATTTGATGGGAAAGAGGTTGACCTGACTCCACCTTGGCCCCGAATCACCATGCGTGAGGCGATCAAAAAATACTCGGGCATCGACTACATGGATCATCGGACGGCCGATGCGCTGGCGCAGGCGATGGGTAAAAAAGATGCAGATGGTGATGCGTGGGGCAAATTGATCGATGAGCTGTTTGGCGAATTTGTTGAACCCAAATTGATCCAGCCAACATTTATCATCGACTACCCGCGTGAGATTTCTCCGTTTGCAAAAATGATACCAAATGACCCTTCTCACGTAGAGCGCTTTGAAGGATTTATCGCCGGAATGGAATTGTGTAATGCATTTACCGAGCTTAACGATCCGCTTGACCAAGAAGATCGCTTTTTCGAGATGCAGGAAATGTACCAATCTGATGACGATGAGAGTAATCCCATCGACCATGATTATCTAAAAGCGATGCGGTACGGTATGCCACCGAACGGAGGTTTTGGGATGGGTATCGACCGTCTCACTATGTTGTTGACCAACAAAACTACCATCCGTGAAGTGCTCTTGTTCCCGCATCTGCGCGATAAATAATAGCCCTTTCGTAGTCACTATCCACTCCTGATTTAGCCAGTCCCATGCGATTTTCAAACCAGCAAAAACAACGATACCAACGAATCAAATCACTTGACCAGATGCAGGCGATGGACCCCATCGATTTTGAGCATTATTGTGCGTGGCTGTATACCAAAGAAGGGTACAAGGTTGCGGATACTAAAACGTCAGGGGACGAAGGGATTGATCTTCTTTTAACAAAGGGGAACAAAAAAGTTGTTGTGCAGTGCAAGCGCTACTCTGGCAATGTCGGACAGCCGGTTGTGCGTGATTTATATGGGGCGATGTTCCATGTAGCCGCAACAGAGGCGCATTTATGCACCACCGGCCGGATTTCGCGCCAGGCGGAAAGCTGGGCGGCTGGTAAGCCGATTGAATTGCTGGATGGGAGTGATATGGTGGCTTGGGCCAACAAATGGCGCAGGCAAGAAGTTGAGCGGAGCGGTGCAAGTATTATTTGGACCACTGCAACCGTTGCTGTAGTCGGCGTCGTCATCGTGGCCGCACTTGCGCTAATGGCTGGCGGATGGTTTTTCTTCAATCGGCGTACAAACCGGCCGGAGCCAACCCCCGTTCTAAGCGTACCCGTCCTGCCAACTGTCACGCCCAGCGGGCAAAGCGGTATTGATCAGCCGGTGACTCAAATCACCCCCTTACCCACGGAAGAAGCAACTGAAACCCCAGAAGAAACACCTGAAGAGGAGCCAGAAGAAACGGTTGAGTTAGCACCTACAACGACGCTCAGACCAACCGACGAACCACCTACCTCTGTTCCTGCGGCCGTAAATGTTGAAGTTCCGCGCCGTTCGGCCGATATTCTGATTGATGGGTCGTTAGACGAGTGGGGTGATCCGATTACCACGGCCAATGTGACTGTCTACACATCAAGCCAGTGGGATGGAACGGATGACTCAGAATCTAGCTGGTATTTGGCTTGGGACGAGCAGGCTTTATTTATTGCCGCTTTGGTGATTGATGATGTTCATGCACAATATTCAACCGGCCCGGAAATTTTTAGAGGGGACAGCCTTGAAATCCAGTTTGATACGGATCGGGACGGAGACTTTGGAAACGGAGTCTCGGCCGATGAATTCCAACTTGAGATTTCTCCCGGAAACTTTGGTGATTTGGCCCCAGAAGCGTGGCGATTTGCAGGGTCAAACAGCGGGCAATATTTAGATTCTCCGGGGCATCAGATTGTAGTTGCGGCCGAGGAGACCCCGTTTGGCTATTTTATCGAAGCACGGATTCCGTGGTCCAACATCAATGTGTCACCATCGGCCGGACTGGTGATTGGGGCAAACTTAAACGTCAACGACAACGACACTGCTGGCCCATTACAAGAGATGATGAAATCGAATGTGCCGTCTCGGAGTTATGCGAACCCCACAACGTGGGGCACATTGACTTTACGTTAGCTAAAAAGCGAGGAAGAGATGTTTAGACCCAAACCGATAAAACCAGGGCCGGGACAAGAATCTGTTTGGGATTACCCGCGTCCAGCTATTGCTGAGCCAACGCCCAAGCGTATCCAAGTTATCTTTAACGGGGTGATGATAGTTGACACGACATCGGCATACCGTGTTTTGGAGACAAGCCATCCACCCAGCTACTATGTGCCCCCGCAGGATGTCGAGATGCAATATTTTTCGGCAGGGACCGGCCAATCATTTTGTGAATGGAAAGGACCGGCAAAATACTACTCGATTGAAGTAGATGGGAAACGGGCCGAAAATTGCGCTTGGTATTACCCCAACCCAACCCCAGATTTTGTCAAAATGAAAAACTATATCGCCTTTTATTTATCTTTGATGGATGAATGTCGTGTAGCTGGTGAAGTTGCAACAGCTCAAGAAGGTGGTTTTTACGGGGGATGGGTAACCAAAGACATTGTGGGGCCGATGAAAGGTGGCCCGGGAAGCCGAGGCTGGTAAGCCTTGTCAGATCAGCATCATCTTGGCGCTGATTGGTAAATTAACTGATTGAACGTGTTGGAAGAGAAAAGGTTTGTTCAGTTTAGTGCCCCTAACTTGGCTGAAACAAAATCAGAGCCTGTACCGAGCCTGCAACCTGATCAACTGTTAGTCAAAACCGATTGTTCGGCCGTGAGTGCCGGAACTGAGCTGCTGGTCTACAGAGGACAATTGCCTGAGGACATGCTCCTTGACGAGACGATTGACGAGCTGGCAGAGCAAGAAAAAAGATTTCCTGTCCGGTATGGCTATGCAGCGGCCGGTCGTGTGGTCGCTTTGGGGCGGGATGCGGCTCCAGAGTGGCTAAATCGGCAGGTCTTTGCCTTCCATCCACACGAAAGCCACTTCTCTGCCCATCCAGAAAATTTAATCGTTTTGCCGGAAGATGTGCCGGCCGAAGACGCCATATTTTTGCCCAACATGGAAACGGCCGTTTCGTTTGTGATGGATGCCAAGCCGATGATTGGTGAAACTATTGTCGTTTTGGGATTGGGCATTGTGGGGCAACTGACCCTTAAATTGCTGTCTATGATGCCGCTGGGCAATCTGATCGGGGTTGATGGGATTCCATCCCGCCGAGAGTTGGCGCTGAACTGTGGAGCCACGGCCGCTTTTGATCCCGCCGATCCCGATCTAAAACAGCTGTTGGGTGAGCTTGGGGCTGATGCGGTTTTAGAACTTTCTGGGAATCCAAAAGCCTTAGACTTAGCGGTAAAGCTGGCCGGGTACAGCGGCCGAATTTTAATTGGCTCATGGTATGGTAAAAAACAGGCTCCTGTTGATTTTGGCGGCTATTTTCATCGTAGCAATATTCAATTGCTCGCCAGTCAAGTCAGCCGTTTGCACCCCAAACACAGCGGCCGCTGGACCAAACAGCGCCGCTTAGATGTGGTTTGGCAAATGCTTAAACAGCATCGGCCGTCAGAAACCTATGTGACCCATCGGACAGATGTGGCCAATGCAAATACAATCTACAAACTTTTAGACGAGCGGCCGGATGAGGCGATGCAGGTGATTTTTACCTATTAATTTGGAGGAACGATGTATACCGTTGCAGTTAAGCGTGATTTTGTGGGACAACATTTTTTGATTGGTGGAGATTGGGGGCCGGAAAATTTCTGGCATTCCCATCATTATGTCGTAGAAGTTCAACTTGAAGGGGAGACCTTAGACAAACACGGCTACTTGGTCGATATAGTTGATATTGAGAACAATTTAGAAAAGATTGTGGCCTATTACAAAGACAAAACTTTAAATGAGCTTCCCGAATTTGAAGGGCTTAATCCGAGCATTGAGCATTTTTCTCGAATTGTGTGTGACACATTGTCAGCCAATATCACAGCCCCTAATTTGTCATTTGTGACTGTCAAAATTTGGGAGAACGAAATCGGTTGGGCCAGCTATCGCAAAGCGGTAAACGTCTAAACGAGGACGTTTAGAGTAATGAAAATCGGACTGATAATCTATGGCTCTCTCGAAACCGTTTCGGGGGGATATTTATATGATCGCAAGCTGGTCGAGCATTTGCGTGCAAACGGCCACTTGGTCGAGATCATATCACTGCCGTGGCGTGATTATCTTGAGCATTTAAAAGACAACTTTGATGGCCATTTGCTGGCACGCCTTATCAACGGCCGATTTGACATTATTTTGCAAGATGAGCTCAATCATCCCTCACTGTTTCGGATGAACCAGACTCTAAAAACTGAAATTCAGGTCCCTCTTGTGTCGATTGTGCACCATTTGCGGGTCGATGAGCCGTGGGGATGGTTTGAGCGCTGGCGGTATGCCCAAGTTGAAAAAGCGTATCTGAACACTGTTGATGGCTTTATTTTTAATAGCCAAACGACAAAAGCATCTGTTGAAAAGCTGATTAAGAATGAGAAATCAAACGTTGTGGCGCTCCCGGCCGGCGATCGCTTTGCCTCTGTCCCTGATATCGATTTCAACCGGAATGCAGAATCGGGCAAACTGAAACTGCTTTTTGTTGGCAATTTGATCGAACGAAAAGGGCTTGAGGTTTTGCTCAACGCCCTGCGTCAGCTCCCAGCCGGGAAATGGGAGCTTGACGTGGTCGGTGACCCGGCCGTTGATCCTGAGTATGCTGAAAAGTGCCGTCAACTGGTCGAATCGATTCCCAGACTGCGTACGGCCGTGCGCTTCTTTGGTCCTCTTGATAACGATCAACTCGCCATCCGATTCAGCATGAATCACCTGTTCGTGGTTCCATCATTGTATGAAGGCTTTGGGATTGTGTATCTCGAGGCGCTGGGCTTTGGCCTTCCGGCCGTGGCAACCACGGCCGGTGCGGCGGGCGAAATCATCACCGATGGGGAAAATGGCTTTCTTGTTCCGGCCAAGGATGCGAACAAGCTGGCCAATGTTTTAAGATCGGTGCTCAATGATCGCAAGCAGCTGGCAGATATGAGCCAGAATGCACTCAAAACGTTTGAGCAGTTCCCAAGCTGGGAAGAGAGCTGTGCCAAAATTGAGGCGTTTTTGACCCAGATGGCTGAGAATTCAAAATCTAAAACTGTATGAATTATTCTTTTATTCGATATCTTGAATCAAAAAAGACGGTTGACGACCGCGCCTTAAATCAACAGGTATGGCAGGCGTTTTGGGAAGCTTTGCCCGGTAGCTCGCGCCAGTTTCCACTGGAGATGCTTGAGCTTGGGGCTGGGACAGGCGCGATGACCCAGCGCATACTTGATTCGGGAAAAATTAGCACGCTCATGTACACGGCCATCGATGATCAGCCTGAAAACATTGAGGAGCTACAAACCCAATCGGCCGGATGGCTGGCAAATCGGCCGTTTATTAACCTGTTTGCCGAAACAAACACGGCCGAAGCCTTTGTCGATGAACACGCTGGAGAACGTTTTTTTGATGCGATTCTGGCCCATGCTTTTCTTGATTTAGTTGATCTGGATCTCTTTTTGCCAAAGTTGTTAGAGCTGTTGCCAGATGGTGGAATAGGCTACTTTACGATCAATTTTGATGGGGATACGATTTTTCAGCCGAACCATCCGGCCGATGAGCAGATTTTAGATGCTTATCATGCATCGATGCGTGATCCATTCAGCGGCCGGAAACTGCTCAACAAACTGGTAGAGCTAGATGTAGATGTGCTTGCGGCCGGTAGCTCTGATTGGGTGGTGATGCCAAAACGGGGAGAGGAGGGCCATTATCCGGCCGATGAGGCGTATTTCCTGATGCACATACTCAGCTTTTTTGAAGACTCGCTCGCTGGGCGGCCGGAAATCGATCAAGATGTTTTCGCAGATTGGTTGCAGGCTCGTAGAAGGCAGGTGGCTGACGGGCAACTTATTTATATTGCCCATCAGCTTGACGTGGTGTTTAGAAAATAGAGAGGCTAATTGGCAGGCCGAGTGATGCTTATTGCGTAATACATTCTACGCAATACGAACTACGTTTCACAAATCTCGCCAATCTTCCCAGTTATCCCGATTACGTCGGTCACTTACCATGCCAGAAATGCCATAAAAGCCGATCATAATGCCCACAATCATACAGCCGTAAGCAAGGAAATTAAGGAAAAATGTGGATGGCAACAGCCGAATCAAGATAAGAAACGGGAGACATGCACCAGCAATCAGCAAAACTGTTGCAATAATAATGTACTTAGTTGGTGAGCCCTGCACGTTCTTTCCATTCCTCTTCCACAAGCCAACAGGCCGCCACATGTTTATTTCCAGTGATTGCCATATTTGAACCGTCAACTACCGGCATTGGCTTAGGCATATCAACATCACATTTCCCTTTGATGGCAAATTTGCATCTTGGGTGAAAGCGGCAACCAGACGGCGGATTAACCAAGCTGGGCGGCTCGCCGGGCGGGATTTCTTTGTACTCAAGCGCATTTTTTGCATCTGGGTCACCCGATGCCTCGAGCAATGCTTGGGTGTATGGATGCGTTGGATTCTCGAGCAGGCTTTTAATCGGGGCGAATTCAACGATTTGCCCCGCATACATCACAAAAATATATTCTGAAAAATAACGAACCGTAGAGAGGTCATGGGTAATATAAATGACCGCCAGATTATGTTTTTCTTGCAGATTGCGCAGGAGCTTTAAGATTTCAACTCGTACAGAGGCATCGAGCATCGATACCGGTTCGTCCGCAACCAGTAGGTCTGGTTCTAAGATCATTGCCCGGGCGATAACAACCCGCTGTTGTTGGCCACCGCTCAGCATATGGGGAAACTTTGGCAAAATTTCCTCAACAGGGGTGAGTTTTACCTCTTCCATGATCGTTTCAATTTTAGATTGCCGCTCCGCCGCATTGGTAAAGCCATTAATGATTAGCGGTTCTTCTAAGATCTGCTGGATGGTCATAAATGGAGCCAATGCCCCAAATGGATCTTGCTGAATAAAGCCAACTTTAGAGCGATAATCGCGCAAATCTAATCCGTCCAACTCTCCAACATTGATCCCCTTGAAATCAATTGTACCTTTTGTTGGCTTGTTTAGACGCAAAATCGTCTTCATCAGGCTCGATTTGCCACAACCACTTTCGCCAACACAGGCCATCGCTTCACCGGCGTTTAACTCGAAGGATACGCCGTCTACGGCCCGAACATAACCCGCATGGCCCAGACCAAATCTTTTCAGTTCGTACCAAACGTGTAGATCATCAACTTTTAGCATACATTTCCTCCCAAGTGTCTGGATTACTCTCGGCCGAAACACTGTCCGACTCGTGTAACCAGCATTTTACCTTCCGGCCGTCTGACATATTAAATACCGGTGGCTCGTCAGAGCAGCGCTCAAATCTAGCCGGACACCGGTCTGCAAATCGGCAGCCGGTAGGTGGTTTTAACAGGCTGGGTGGTTGACCCGAAATAAAGTCAGGTTGCATTTCCCCATAAAGCCGAGGCACGCTATCCATCAGTGCTTTTGAATAGGGATGGAGTGGCTCTGTGAAGAAGTTATGCGCGTCGCTGACTTCTACAACTTGCCCGGCGTACATGACCGCCACATTGTCTGCCAGCTCACTTGATGTAGCGATATCGTGCGTAATCAGGATAAACGACGCTTTTTTCTCTGCTTTGAACCGCTTGAGCAGGTTCATAATATTCGCCTGCGTCAGCACATCTAGGGCTGATGTCGGCTCATCCAACAAAACCATTTCAGGCTCAGTGATGAGGGACATCGCAATTGCTACACGCTGGCGCATACCGCCGCTAAGCTCAAAAGCATATCGGTACAGAAAGTCGGCCGGTACACCCACTTGATCAAACTTCTCAAGTGCCAGTTCCATCGCTTCTTTTTTCGTTAGTTTGCCATCTAGCAAAATTGGTTCAGCAACCTGATCACCCACCCGCATGACAGGATTAAGCGAATTCAGAGCCGCCTGAGGCACCATGGCTATCCGTTGCCAGCGAATGTCTTTTCTAAACTGCTCATCCGACAACTTCATGATATCTTGGTTGTTTAAAAACACTTCACCAGAATAGTGATCGACATTTTTTGGCAACAGGCGCAAAATCGCTTTTGCCAAAGAGCTTTTGCCACAGCCGGATTCGCCCAAAATAACGGTCGCTTGGTTTTTAGGGAGATCGAAATTTACACCGTCTACCGCTTGCACCGCCCCCGATTTGACACGGAAGTGTAATTTTAAATCCCTAACCCGCAGCAAGTCGGTTGTTTCATTGTTGTTCATGTTGCTATATCTCCCGCAGTTTTGGATTGAAAATCCGGTCTAAGGCAAACCCAACTAAAGAGAAGCCCACACCAACAAGCATCATTAATACCGCTGGTTCAAGCATCCAATAGTAGTACCCGTTAAACAAGGCGCCTTGGCTTCGAGCGTTCTCGATTACTTTGCCCCAAGTTGGCAATACCGGGTCACCCAATCCAAGAAGCGCCAGGGTCGCTTCTGTAAATACAAATGCGGGGACTGAGGTTACAAGGGCCGGAATTACCAGTGGGATTACACGAGGAATTAAGTAGCGGAAAATGATACGTCTACTGCCAGCACCGTAAGCCTGTGCCGCCTCGATATAGGGTAATTCACGCGTTTGTAAAAAGATTGATCGGTAGGTTTTGACACCACCGCCGAATATATTGAGCGCGATTACCATCCCTAAAATCACCCAAATACTGCGTGAGTAGAGGGTTCCGATAAGAATAAGCAGCGGCAAGCCGGGCAAAATAAGGTTTACGTCTGTGACCCGCTGAATGGCCGAATCAACCCATCCTCCATACCAAACGCTGGTAGCGGCGATGATCATATTTGCGGCTGTAATAACCAGAGCCGCAACCAATCCAAACGCCATTGCGATTGGTGTGCCCCACAGCAGGGCAACTGAAATATCACGGCGTAAATGGTCTGTCCCAGCGATTCCGTGAACCGCTCCGTACATGACGAGCTTGGCCTCAAAGTCAGATTCTTCTTCAAAAATTAAGCCTACAAGTCGTACCTGATAGGTTCCTTTCTGTGGCGTTGGTTCAGCCAAGCTGGGGTCTAAAAAGAATCCAACTTCGGCCGAATTTGCTTCAACCCGCCGCATAACACGATCATCTTGGGTCGGCCGATAAATTTCTTGCCCACCCGGTGTGACTTCACCAGCGCGAATTTCCTCGCCGTTTGGTGTGACCCAAAAAATTTCAACAAAGGGTTGTTTTTCGATGAAATCCGCTTCAATGAAGAAGGTTAGCTCTGGGACGAATGAAGCATATTCATAATCAAAAGACATTGTGATTACTTTTTCTTCAATATCATCTGAGATTGTGGTGTAGCTAATTGCTGTCTCGGGTAATTCCCGGCTGTCAAGGATCAGAGTTGGGGGCAGGTTTTCTTGATTGAACCAATTCACCCACGTTGGGCGAGCATTCCTCGGATTATTTTCAACGACCGCTTCCCCCCCACGCCATCTTTCAAGCGCTTCTGAATAGGGGATGGTTATGACAGCATAAAGCGCCAGCAGGATAAAGCCGAAAATGATAGCTAACCCCACAATGGCTGATGGATATTGGCGTATTTCACTCCATCTAATCATCGGCCGCTACTCCCTTCGCCCACGCGTACTCGAGGGTCAACGATGGCATACATAATGTCCAGAATGAGTAATGTGAATGTGAGCAGATACGCATCGAGCACTGTCAAAGAGATAATGACGGCCGTATCAAACTGCCCAATCGCTTGGCCATAGGTGTTGCCTAACCCGGGCCAGTTCATCACCGTTTCTAATACAATCGATCCACCCCAAAGGGCCAGCAAAACGAACGCAAAGGAGGTGATGATGGGAGGCAATGTCGGGCGCAAAATATAGCGTCTTTCTACCAAGTTATCTGGCAACCCTTTTGCTTTTGCCATGTCCACATAGTCTTCACTTGCAAAGGCTAAAAAGAAGGTCCGTTGGCTATAAATGCCGGAAAAAACCGCATTGATGACAATCGCCCCAACAGGGATGATCATGTGGAAGGCCAAGCTCTTGGCGTATCCCCAAGTAGTTTCTGGAGGTGGTGCTGAAACCATACCACCAAACGGTAGCCAGTTGAGAAGCGCGGCAAAAATCACAATAAAAAAGAGGGCATAGAACCATGAAGGGGCGGCCGAAGTTGGCGCTAGCCCAATGATTGCTTTGTCCAGCCAGCTACCATAGCGTCTTGATAGGGCCAATCCCCCAAACAAGGTTAAGAAGAACAGCATCAGTAGTCCTGTTCCCATTAACACCAGCGTGGCGGGTAAGCGTTCCAGAATAATATTTCGGATCAGCCTGGAGCCGGAATCACTGGTCATATTGTCTGCAAAGCCCAGATTTAGAGTCATTGCTGATCCCAAAGCTCTGAAGCTCCTAATCGCAAACGGCTGATCGAGTCCAAATCGTTTTTCAGCTAAGGCCACTTGTTGCGCAACCATCTCATTTCGCTGTTCTTGGGACATTGCTTTTAAAGCCGGGTCCTCAAGCGCCTGAATAGCGACAAAATTGGCAATTTCCTCTTGAATGACCGCACGGCGGATGTCATCTAGCGCACCCCCCATGTTTGCGATTAGCACGGTCAGATAGACGCCAACAGTCACAGTGGCAATTGCAGCCAAAATGCGACGCAAAATATATTTTGATAGGCGAAAAACCGTATCATTTCGAGCTTTTGTAGATGCTTGTTCAACATCTGCCAATTCTTTGCTCGGTTCGATTGGAGCTACAGCCATAATCTATTTCTCTTTTAAATGGTAAATTTAGGATAGGGACGCAAGACAGGGATAGATGAAAATCTCTACTTCCCGATCTCTATCTTCCATCTCTATCGCCATATTACTGGCCAAATACAATGCAAATGGGAGGACAAGTGTCTCTCAATCAAGAAAACACTTGCCCTCCCAGCAAAGACTAATCGATTAGATTAATCATTACGTCGTCTTACGGTGATGCTACAAACTCAAGTGAGCTTAAGCTTGGAAGAGCTACGCGTGTTGAGCTTACAACAACCTCTAAGCGGCTTGAGCCAGCTTCTAGGTCGCCAGTTACATCTGAACCGAGGGTAACTTGCCACAAACCATCTTCGATGGCATCTGCTGAACCTTGGCCAACGAGGGCGCCGGTTGCGTCAAATAGCAAGTAGGTGACTTCGCTGATGTCAGCCATTGCGTATGGTGCACCATCGAAGCTAACGATAACATCGAATACAGCTTCATCGCCGTTGGTTACACGGCCTGGACCGTCTAGTTCAACTTCTGCGATTGCAGGGGCCGCGAAGCGATCCCATTTGTTCGATGCATCTGGGTAAGCCGTGTTCCGTTGCAGGATCACGTTACCTTCAACTGGGAATGCACGTTGCAAGAAGAATGGTCCGGTTCCAATCCAGAAGTGACCGCGTACGCGATTCCACTCAGCTAGATTTTCGTAACGGGCTGTTGCATCTTCTGCTGTTACAAATTGTCCCATAGTAGGTTCGTATGGAATGAATCCAGATGCAATAGCACCTTCGATTCCTTCTTCTTCGTTACCGTTGAGCATGTTGCCCAAGATTTCAAGTGTTGGACCTGAAACGTAGCTCATGTGCTCGATTTCAGCCGTTGTTGATTTGTCGGCCGAGAATGCGGTTAGACCTTGGGTTTCAGCCATTACACCGATCGCCAAGTTGTGCCATGCACCTTCACCTTGGTTGTATTGCGGCCACCAGGTTGCAACACCGTTTTCAGCGTCAAGAGACCAAGCATCGGTGTAGGTTTCAATCGTCAACGGATCCAATGAAAGAACGCGGGTTCCTTTGAAGGTTCCGATGAATGATTCAAACGCTGCAACTTGAGCTTCGTCATAGATTGCACTGGCTTCTTTAGCTTGATCAAATTGCATGATCATGCCCATCACGAAGTCAGCTGGGCTGATTGCACTACCATCATGCCAAGTTACGGTTTCCCAAAGGTCAGCAGGATAGGTAACGGTGCTCTTGAGCAACGCTGTTTGTGTTTCGGTGAATTTCTCAGATGCGGTGATAAATGTTTGGGTTTCTGCATCCCAATCTACCCATGCATCATCTGGTACGGTAATTTCAGCAGCTGATTCAAGGGTTACCCAGTCAAGCGTTTTACCTACTGGCAAATCTTCTTGAGCGGTAACGGTTGCGCTTTCAATCCGTTGTGGAATTGCAAGACCAGTATGCGGATCAGGCAATGTACCAGCGTCGCCGGTTGCACGGATCAACGATTGGTCAAAGATCCAGTTAGAACCAGCGATTGGGTTCCAAGCTTCGGTCAAGATGCTTGGCATCGCCATGGTTACAGAACCACCAACTTCTTCGCCACGGCGCAGGGTGTATGGCCAGAAGCGAGAACCGCTGATACCACCAGAAAGGTCGGCCGACAATGAGATTTCACTGCGATATGGCCAAGCTGATTGGAGGTCTACCAACCAAATGCGTTGTGATTCTTCCATCGCCAAAGGCAAGATGGCGCTAATCATTTCAGCACGTTCTTCGAGGGTTGAGTAGTCGCTGTCATTCAAACGTTGTGCTAAATCAGCAAATTCATCGCTGTTTTCATAAGCTTGGAACAACGGGAATGGAAGCCCAGCTGCAGTTTGGAAGAATTGCCAGTTACCACCTACGTCACGGCTAATGGCTGTAGATATCCAGCCGCCGGTGTAGTAGTTGAATGCACAGTCGCTAGGCTCGCCGCGCAACCAGATTGGTGAAGCGTCGGCCGAGCTTTTGTAGTCACGAAGAACGGTGAAACCGATATCTTCCAATTGGTCAGCAACATAGTCACCGATTTCAGTACGTTGGTCTTCTGTACGGATCAAACCGCTCAATTCGATTGGCGCACCGTTGAAGTTCCAAACGCCATCTACCAATTCAGCACCCATAGCTTCCATCTCGGTTGCGATGGTAGCAGCGGCTGCTTCTTGGTTGAATGCATATTGTGCTTCGATAGCTCGGATGTCGGCAGCAAAACGGCCGCGGTCAGCTGAAGCAGCGTTGATTGCCACGTACCGTGGGGTTGCAAGGCCACCCATAATTTCAGTAGCGATAAAATCACGATCAACCAATTGGTTCATTGCTTCGCGGATTGCCGCGTTAGCAAATGGGTTCATCACACCTTCGTCAGCGCAGGCTGCAGGGTTAAACGAAATTTCGTAGTAAAGGCCGAATGATTGAACACTATCGATCGCATCAATTTCTTGAAGACGTGCAAACGAGGTTGGGTTACCGATGTCATCCGCAAAAACGTCGATATCACCTGCTTCTAGACGGCTGATAGCCGCATCTGCATTTGCCTCTTCCAATACCACGACGGTATCAACCCAAGGACCATTCCGGTCAACGGGTACTGGGGTCGCTTCAACAACAACCTCAACAATTTTTTCTACTTCTACTTCCTTAACGACTTCGACCTCTTCAACAACTTCTTGAACGACTTCGACTTCGCGTGTGACTTCAACTTCCTTGATAACTTCTACTTCACGAACAACTTCTACGGGTTCGGCCGTACAAGCGATTAAAAGCAGAGTCAACAATGAAGTCACGAAAAACAATTTCTTCATTTTTAATCTCCTTATTTTAAATTTTGACTAAATGTCAATTGTTTCAAAAAAACATGCAGATCTTGCGGATAGTGCATGCAATTGATCTTATTAAGTGGCTCCCATAGGTGTCACCACCTATTAGAATGATGACGATCTAAGTTTTATTTTGGTCTGGAATGAGGCTATGTTGGTTCAATAAAACTTTGGTATAAAAAATTAATTTTGAGTTTGCACGAGTCTCAATGTGTATCTCCACAATCTGTGAAATTATGTTGATTTCCTCGAGATAATATGTCAATTAACAACATTTTGCACGTACATCTAACTTAGTCTAACAACTGTTTAAACAAGATCTGGTAATTTGCTTGATTTACCTTCATCCAACAGATGGCAAGCCGCATAGTGATCATCGCCATAATCCTTGAATTCTGGCTCTTCCGTTTTGCATCTTGCAAATGCCAGCGGGCATCGAGTATGGAAGCGGCAACCAGACGGTGGATTGATTGGACTTGGGACGTCACCTTCTAAAATGATCCGTTTTTTGCGCTGTTTAGGGTCTGGGATGGGGATCGCAGACATGAGAGCCTGTGTATACGGGTGTAGAGGGTTTTGGAACAGGTCCCCTCTCGTAGCCATCTCGGCCATCTTGCCCAAATACATCACCCCAACCCGATCGCTAAAGTGCTCGACCACGCTTAAATTATGGGCAATGAACAGGTAGGTTAGCCCAAATTCATCTTGAAGTTCTTCAAGCAGGTTTAAAACCGAGGCCTGAATCGATACGTCTAACGCCGATACTGGCTCGTCACAAACGATAAACTTTGGATTTACAGCTAATGCGCGAGCAATACCGATCCGCTGACGCTGACCGCCTGAAAATTCGTGGGGATAGCGGCGAGCGTGGTCGGCCCGCATACCTACCCGCGTCAACATTTGAACAACCAATTCGTACCGTTCTTCGGCCGTTTTGTTGGTGTGGATGCGGAGCCCTTCAGCGATACTTTCACCAATCGGCATACGTGGATCAAGTGATGAATACGGGTCCTGAAAGATAATCTGCATCTCTTGACGAAGCTCTTTGAGCTCGTTTTTAGGCAAAGTTGCCACATCAGTTCCATCAAACAACACTGAGCCTGACGTCGGTTCGATTAAGCGTAAAATCGTACGGCCGGCCGTTGTTTTGCCACAGCCAGATTCGCCTACCAAGCCAAGAGATTCCCCTTCGTAGATATGAAAGCTAATATCATCAACCGCTTTAACCCAGCCGGTTGTCCGTTGAAGCAAACCTGATTTGATAGGGAAATGCTTTTTGAGGTTCTTGACCTCAACTAAAACTTTTTTCTTTTTGGTCGTTTCGCTCACGAGTTCCCCTTAGCTTGAATAGATTTTTCTTCAGACGTTGGCAGATCGTGCAACCAGCAACGAACTTCATGATTTTCTGAGACTGTTTTCAAATCTGGATCTTCCTCTTTGCAAATTTCCAGATCATTTTCGATGCGCGCCGCACAGCGAGGTGCAAATTTACAGCCGGTGGGTAAATTGATTAGGTTTGGCACAGATCCCGGGATCGAAACAAGTTCGCGGTCAACGTCTCCCAGAACCGGAGTAGCGCCGATGAGAGCGGCCGTGTACGGATGTTTTGGATTTTCGAACAGCTCGTTAACTTCGGCCGTTTCAACAACTCGTCCCGCATACATCACCACAACCCGGTCACATAATTCAGCCACAACTCCAAGGTCATGGGTGATCAAAATGACGGCCGTATCCATCTGGGATTTTAGCTCACGGATCAGGTCGAGAATCTGCGCCTGAATGGTCACATCCAGCGCTGTAGTCGGCTCGTCCGCAATCAGTAGCTCAGGTACACATGCCAACGCCATAGCGATCATCACACGTTGCGCCATGCCACCCGACATTTCGTGCGGCCAAGCGGTATAGCGGTCTTCTGGAGATGGAATGCCTACTAGGGTCAAAAGCTCAATGGTCCGTTGTTTGGCCGCCTCACGATCCATGTTTTGATGAACGTGCAGAACTTCGGTTATCTGGTCACCCACACGGAAAACCGGATTTAGCGAGCTTTGCGGTTGCTGAAAGATCATCGATATGCGATTCCCGCGAATCTCTGAAAGTTCTGTTTGAGTCATCTTCGAGAGATCTTCGCCATCTAGCAAGACCTCACCTTCAACAATCCGGCCGGGTGCACCGACTAAGCCCATAATCGAAAGAGATGTGACGCTTTTGCCACATCCAGACTCGCCCACAATGCCAAGCACCTCACCACGATTAACGTGGAAACTAACTCCGTCAACAGCCCGAACAACACCAGATTCTGTAAAAAACTGGGTTTTTAGATTGTTGACGTCAAGAATTTTCCTGTCTTTTTCCATTCAAATATCCAAAAGACCTTGTGGGTCTAAATAATTTTTATTTAAAATTTTTACTCGTTAAACTCAACACTTTCAACGATGAGTTTAAAAAATAGCTCGTTGTCTGCCCAATCATCTGGTGGGGCGGTTGCGGAAAAAATGTATACGGCACCGCCGTTTGATTCCGCACCAACAATCCAAGCCTCTTGAGAGATTTCATTGTTTTCGGGGTCGGCCTCAAAATTCATCCGAATTTGTTTGGCCGGCCGGCCGTCAAGCTCAAAATCTTCGATATCTCGTAAGGTGGCGTACCCGTCACGTTTGGGGCCAAAATCCAGATAGTGATTGAACTCACCTTCTAAGTTACCGTGAACACTGATGATGGGAACCCGCAAGATGGCCAATAACGGGCCGGGATCATCGCCTACAATGGTTTCGGTTGGGCCAACCGCCATGAAGTTTTGTTGCGGGATAATAACAGACCAGTCTGATGGGTAAAGGAAATCAATCGCCGCAGCATTTTCATGCTGTTTCATCCTAACTTCATCCCCGGAAGATGCATCTGTCTCAGAGATCCCATCATCCTCCGTTTCAGTCGTAGATGGCGGAGGAGTGCCACAAGAAACGGTTGCTAGTGCCAGTAGGATGAACAGGGCGAATGCCACATATTTTTTAAGACTATTTTTGATCAATGAACGGCCTATTTTAGTTTTGGGTCGAGGGCGTCGCGCAATCCGTCACCAATAATAAACACGCACAACACGGTGATGGTGATCATAATTCCGGCCGGCAAGATCAAATAATATTTGTCTGGCTCAAAAACATACTGCTGTGACTTTGTCAGCATGTTGCCCCAAGTTGGTGTCGGCGGCCGTACGCCAAACCCGATAAAGCTCAGGATCGCTTCGGCCAGCATCAAATTACCAACCGCACGGGCTGCCACAATAATTACCGTTGGGATCACATTGGGCAAAATGTGCTTCATGATGGTGTACATGTTTGATGCACCCAAAGCGGTTGAGGCCATGACGTACTCGCGCTCACGGAGAGAGAACACTTGGCCACGGACCAGCCGTGTGGTGAACGGCCAGGCTGTAAACCCAAAAATAATTACCAAAAGTGGCGGGGTAATCTCAAATAGCGCACCCAGAATCAGGAGCAGGTAAAGCTGAGGGATTGAGTTGAGCGTGTTGATTAACCACATAATGATGTCATCAACAAATCCGCCAAAGTAGGCCGCTACCATCCCTAAGGTAATCCCGATTGTCAGGATGAAAAAGGCACTAAAGAAACCGATGGCCAGAGAGATTCGGCCGGCGTAAATTAGCCGGGCAAACTGATCTTGGCCCAGGTCGTCTGCGCCCAAAAGGTGCTTGGCAGAAGGTGGCTCAAACTGCGCTAGCAGATCTGTGTCAAACGGATCAACCCCAAGTGCGTTGTTGATAGGTGTTGAGAGAAGGGATGCCGCTAAGATAATCCCGATGACAATAATGGCTGCCATCGTGAGCTTATCGCGACGAATCCGGATAAGCGCAATTTGCCAAAAAGAAAGAGGTGCTTCGTCTTTTAAAGCCTCTTTTTGATTTTCTTCACGTAAAAGATCTTGAATTGATGCTGGAGTTGTCATGGTATCCTCAATAGCTATTAACTTAGTCGAACTCGAGGATCGACCATCACGAGCAAAATATCCGTCAGCAAATTACCTGCAATAACTAAAACGGATGAGATGACGGTTACCGCCATGACCACTGGAAAATCTCGTTGAGATAAGGCTTCAAGGACCATACGTCCCATTCCGGGCCAGTTAAAAATGCGCTCAACCACTACAGACCCACCCAATAAGGCGGTAATTGCAGGGCCAATAATCACCACAATGGGGATGAGAGCATTGCGGGCCGCATGTTTGAAATAAACTTTGAAATTTGTTAGCCCTTTTGATTTGGCTGTCCGGACGTAGTCTTGCCCAAGAACCTCGAGGGTTTCAGCCCGCATGTAGCGTGACATAACGGCGATCCAGCCTACACCTAGAACAACGGTTGGCAAAATTAAATGTTGGATACGAACCCATAGGTTTACTGTTTCTGAACTTCGAATGGGGACCATGCCACCCAGCGGCAATATGCCCCACCTGACCCCAAACAGAATGATGAGCATGATGCCTAAAAAGAAGGAGGGGACGGCATCAAATATGACAGACATAAAGCGGATGAGGTTGTCTGATAGTTTCCCCCTGAATATTGCGGAGATAATCCCAAGCGAGATACCCACTACTGTTCCAATGAGCATGGCTCCTACGGTTAATTGCAAAGTTGGGCCAATTTTCTCTGCATACATCTCAATTACCGGCCGGTCTTTACGGATGCTTGTGCCGAAGTCCCCAAAAATGATTCCTTGATTCGGGCATTCTCCGCTCCAATCCCCCACCATATAGAAGGTGTATTGTTGCCACAGCGGCCGGTCCAGACAAAGCTGCTGCCGCTTTAACTCTTTGTCTTCGGCCGTAAATGTTGGATCGAAGAACAGCATGTCGATCGGGTCACCGGGTGAAAACTGAACCATTAAAAAAGTAATGATCGTCACACCCAGCAGAGTCGGAATTGTCTGTAAGAGGCGTCGAATTAAATAAGTTGTCATATAAGGGTCACATCCTTCTAGAAAAATACAGATTTTGCTTCGTATTATTCAACTTTTCTTAAAATTTTAGCTATTTATAAAGTAGCATAAACCGGATTACGGTCACGCGATATCGTCCGTTATGCTCTATTTAGAAATTAAACAGCGATCACCATTTGATTTCTAAGCTTAAACATTAAGAGCTGTCTCCAAGGTAAATCTATACCCTAGGGACAGCTCTTAATGTTGCACAGGTTTCTTTTCTAAATGTTTAAGCCGCATGGTTTTCAGATGTTACTACAAAAAAGGCAGGGTAGAAAACTTCTACCCTGCCTTGAGGGTTCAACTAAATTAGGAGATTACTCTGCGGTAATAGCCCAATCTTGGATGTTGTAACGGAATGCCCATGGGTTTGGATCGATGTTGATCAAACGATCACGCCAAACTGCATTTGCTAAACCTACATACAAGAAGTTGTATGGTACGTCGTTGTAGATCTCTTCTTGGTTGCTGTAGTAGAAAGGAGCACGCTCGCTTTCAACACAACCAGGAA
>JAHDGV010000138.1 GCA_020631655.1 Chloroflexota bacterium
GACAGGTCTATTTGCATAAGCGCACAAACCACAAACATGGTCATCAAGCATCTGTCACTCACCGCATTTCGCAACTACAGTCGTCTCGAGCAAGATTTCTCGAACGGCGTGACGATCCTTCATGGAGATAACGCGCAAGGGAAAACCAACCTGCTCGAGTCGATATACTATTTGGCCACAACCCGCTCGCCGTATGCAGAAACAGATCAGCAAATTATTAATTGGGATGTGAATGATCCTGAAGAGCCAATTGTGGTGTCACGTCTAGTCGCCACGATCCAAGATGGGCAGTCGACGGACGAAGTTGATTCTGCCACTGACACAGCCGAAAACAGCAAAACGATTGAGTTGCGCTTAATCCGTGAGCTTAAAAATGGAGGGGTTAGCTTTAGGCGTGAGGCGGTGATTGATCGGCGCAAGGTGCGTTTAATGGACCTGTTGGGTCAACTGCGGGTGGTGCTGTTTTTACCAACCGATCTTGAGCTGATTACCGGGTCCCCGGCCGGCCGTCGCCGCTATCTTGACATCATGATGTGTCAGGCTGATCGGGTGTATCTGCGCAACTTGTCTGCGTACAACAAAATCCTTGAACAGCGCAATGCGGCCCTAAAAACCTGTGCCGAAACCGGCCGCGGCAAAGATGTCATCAATTTGCTTTCTGACCGCTTGGCAGAAACTGCGGCCGAGGTGTTTTGCAGACGTGCCCGCTTCATGCATGAGCTTGCTCAGGAAACCAGCACCATTCATTATGAAAATTTAACTGGTGGTAAAGAGACAATTAAGTTAAGCTATTTACCACGGTTAACAAAAGAAAAAATCAGCCGGGGATCATCCGCAAATAATGCAGCTTTGTACAAGTCTGCTGATTGGCTTAAAACCCACTCGGAATCGGTTGAAGATGTCCGCCAAAAATACATCGAAATTCTGCAACTCACGCTGAACACTGATCTGGCCTCTGGGGTAACCCAAACTGGCCCCCACAGAGACGATTGGCTCTTTTCCGTAGACGGCCGACACCTGGGCCATTTTGGTTCCAGAGGACAACAGAGGACAGCCATGTTGGCCTTAAAAATTGCAGAAATAAAAAGGCTCACAAAAGAAGCCGGTGACCCTCCTATACTACTGCTTGATGAAGTGGCCTCTGAATTAGACGAGCATCGCAGACTTCTACTTTTAGATCAGATTTCTAATCAGGGTCAGGCCCTATTAACCACCACAGACTTGTCTATTTTTTCGACAGAATTTTTGGGGAAATCGACGACCATCCAAGTCTCCAACGGGCACCTCACAACTCAAGAACCATCGGTCTAATTGCACAATCATTCATTAACGAACCATAAAGATCATATTCTTCCCAATAACAGGCTAATACAGAAGACGACTTTCAGTACTACCGTACTCCTAAAACGTTGGATGTTAGCCACTTCTCAAGTTAGATTTATACCATGACACATCTTCCTATCCTTCCTAAAAAGGAAATAGAAGAAGAACAAGTAACAGCCTCAACCATTCTCATTATCGATGACAATGCGGATAACCGGTTGCTACTGGGTTCACAATTGAATATGCATGGGTACAACATTCTGGAGGCAGAAACCCCGATTGAAGGGTTAGAGCTTGCCAAAAATGAGCTACCTGATTTGATTCTTTTGGATGTCATGATGCCGATCATGAATGGGTTCGAGGTGTGTCAACGCCTAAAGGGTGATCCAGAAACCCAACTCATCCCGGTGATTATGGTTACAGCCCTGCGGGACTTGGAATATCGGATTCAGGGGATTGATGTCGGGGCTGATGAGTTCTTAACCCGGCCGCACAATAAGGAAGAGCTGATAGTCCGTAGTCGAGCGCTTATTCGTCTGCGCAAAGCCCAGCTTAACCTGCAAGCAGAACGAAATCGGTTACGCCTGTTGCACGAAGTGAATCGTGCTGTAAACGCGACCGATCTTGATCTGACTCAAACGCTAAACGAAGTGATGGTTGGGATGAAACAGGTCTTCTCAGCCACCCGTGGTAATCTGTTTTTAATTACTCCTGATGGATCATTAATCAACCGGATTGTGATTCATGAAGACGGCGAAATTCAACACATTGACAACGTCAATGAAAAAATCTTCAATCAAGGGTTAGCCGGCCGAGCCATCGAAGATAAAACGAGCATTATTGTCAACAACACCGAAACAGATCCCCGTTGGCTGAAACTACCAGACGATGTTGGGGATATCGGTTCGGCCGTGGCGACACCACTAAGTAGCCGGGTTGCGACGGAAGGTGTACTTGTTTTGATGCACCGCAACCCAAATCACTTTAAAGAAGCTGACACCAGTTTGCTCGAAACTGTTACTGGGCAAATTGCTGGAGCTATCCGAAACGCAACCCTCTTCCGCGAAATGAACGAAGAGCGCAAACGGTTGGAAGTGATCTTAGCTCAATCATCCGAAGCGATAATCTTGCTGTCTGAGAACAAGAAAATCGAGCTGATAAATCGGGCCGCACAACGGGCATTTGGCCAAGAAATTTCTAAACACGTCGGCCGACACATCAAAGATGTCCCCCAGCTAAGCGTAATCTTGCCACTGTTTTCGGCCCAGCGAGAATCACACCAATCGATTGAAATACCTGTGCCGCCAGACAAGTTCTATTTTGCCAGTATCACCCCCATCCACAATATCGGGTACATGCTGTTTATGCAGGATATTTCTCTGCGCAAACGAGAAGAAGAACGCAGGCTTGAAGAAGCCCACATCAAAAACCAGCAGTTACACGAAACATTTTCGCGCTACATGAGCCCACGCGTGGTTGACCAAATGATCGAACATCCTGAAAAGATGTACGAACGTAAAAAACAGGATGTAGTTGTGCTGTTTGCAGATTTACGCGGCTCGATCAAAATGATCCTTTCCCAAACCCCAGAAAACTCGATTGAAATCTTGAACGAGTTTTTTGAAAAAATGACCGCCATTGTGTATCGCATGGACGGAACGATTTTTGATCTTGCTGGGGATGAGCTGATGATCGGCTTTAACGCTCCGCTTGAGCAAGAAGATGCGACCCAAAAAGCGGTTGAAACAGCGATTCAAATGCAGATATTGTTTGATTCTCTGCGGTCAAAATGGGATTCTGTATATGATGTGTTGCTGGGATTAGGCATCGGTATTGACCGGGGTCAAGTGGTCATGGGGAATGTTGGTGCATCAAAACGTCTGAATTTCGCCCTTGTCGGTGAAGCGGTGCATACGGCCCATCGTTTGGTCGATATCGCTTCTGACGGTGAAATCGTTATTTCAGATTCTGTATTCCAATCGGGTGAGCTAAACCAATCGGCCGGGGTTCCCGCAAACCACGGCGAACTTGTTTTTGAGGCGCAGGGCTACACCCATCTAAAAGGGAAACTTAAACCGGAGCAAATCTACAAAGCCATTGTGCAACGGTCTCAGGATTAGTTACTAAAAACACAAAATTGCAATGATGCACGACGGCCCTCCCCTAGCCCCTCCCGGGGGGAGGGGGACTTATTCCTCCCCCGATGGGGGAGGCTAGGTGGGGGTACAATTTCACCATCAAACGTAGCTTACTTTTTAGGGACGAGCGGCTTTTTTAACGGCCGACCCGGCCGACGCGGATAATCAGTTGGAGTCTCCCCCACCTTTTCGTAAATCACCAAATAATGTTGCCGATCATGATCGGGCAATCGGGCCTCGATAAATGTGGGCTCAGCTACTCCCAGCTTTTCGGCCGCAAATGCACCTTCAGCCGTTTCGTTCGGTGCATTGTCTCCCTTAAAACAAATCGTCCGGCCGCCGATTTTTGTGAGCGGCACCAGATACTCCAGCAACACCGGCATGTAGGCCACACTGCGAGCTAAAGCCACATCATATTGCTCTCGATGCTCGGCCGACTGTCCCAAATCCTCAGCCCGATCGGCCAAAACAGTTACATTTTTCATCCCCAACTCATCCACAACCGCCTGCAAAAAATGGGTTTTGCGGGTCACACTATCGGTCAGGGTTAGATGCAAATCTGGATAAACAATCTTGAGCGGCAGGCCGGGAAGCCCGGCTCCAGTACCTACATCGATGAGTTTTAAGCCAGAGACATCTAAATCAGGAATTAAGCCGCCGGTTAAAGAATCTAAAAAGTGGCGAATCCGGATACCGTCAGCATCACGCACGGCCGTCAAATTCATCCGGCTGTTCCACTCAAGCAACAGCCGTTCGTAGACATCAAACTGCTCCTGCTGTTCGGCCGTGAGGGTGATATTAAATTGGGGCGTGTGCTCAAACCAGCTTGTCATGACTATTATCTCTACTGTCTCTGCTCAATCTCTTTCAGCTCTTGGTTAATGTTGTAAACATCATATGCCCGAATCAGCATACTGTGCCGCTCGTCCAGCGTGGTGCCGGGGACCAGCGACAGCCAAGTTTGGCGCAAATAATACCGCATGTCCCCATAAATTGGGGCAACTGGATACAAACCATTTTCGCTAAACAGCCTCGATTCAATGTCTCGGTACAAATCAGGACGATCTTCAGGATTACTAACCGCCGCACGCAAAATGTCGTTGTCCAACGCACCACACTGCCGTTGCATCGCGTTGGCCCCACCTCGGCAGTGGATAATTTGGATAAACCAATCTGCACTATCAGGATAAAAGCCGGTCCAGCCAAGGTCCCAAACATCCGGCCGCAGGCTATCCGCATCTGGCTGAGTCATCGCCAAAAGTTCTCCAAACGGGACCTGCTCGATCAAAATCTTATCTTCTGGGCATCCCAGCTCCTGAACCCACATATCCCGAATCAGCTCCGCCTGAAACAGGGCTGTGTCAGACGTACTAACGGTGTAGCGAATCGTTGGCAAAAAGCGGCAGGCGGTCACGCCCCCTTGAGCCATCGCCTGTCTTGCAAAATCCGGGTTAAATCCCACCCCGACCTGATCGTCGGGCGGGGCCCCAAATGCGCCGGGCGGGGTCAGATGTTTGGCCGGATAGCCCCGGCCGTTGAAGACTTCGTCAATAATTTCTTCCCGATCGATGGCGGCCGAAAACGACGCCCTAAGCTGTGGAATTTTAAAAATTTCACTTTGATGGTTAAAGACCAAAAAGAAAACTGAATTCTCCGTCACCGCCATAACTTTTTGCGGACTTTCAGCAAAAATAAAGCTTTGTTGTGATGCGGGGACCGGAATAAAATCCAGCTCTCGCCGGTTCCAACTGCTTAATGCATCAATCCCATCATCGAACAAATAGACATTGACACGGGTAATATTCCCCATCGATTGATGGGGCCAAAGTGGATTTTTCTCTAGCGTCAGCAGATTTTCGTAATCTGAATTTGGGTCAAGCACAAACTGCCCGGCCGATACAACCACACCATCTTCCGGCTGTGTCCAGTCCTCAAACTCCTCTTCAGCCGCAGTCACAATGTCAACCGGCACCGCTTTCATCACCGGCAGAGATGTGACGGTCAAAAAAGCACTCGTTGGGGTATTCAGAGTAAACTCAACTGTAAAGGGTGAAACCGCACGGGCCCCGATTGCAAGCAAATCTGAGTCGGTTGCCACATCCAAGCTGTTTACCGCTTCGCACCCCTGTATCAAAAATAAAGGGATGGGGTCAGGCGTGCCGGTAGATGGATCACAGGCTCGGCGAACTGCAAAAACAATATCCTCGGCGTACACCGGCCGAATCGCTTCAACCCGCACAATTCCCCCTTCAGAGGGCAATAAAGGGATCAGGCTTTCTGTCCCCACCGGCCGGAGCCAGTAAATGTCTTCGCGCAAATCAAACGTCCATGTCAGTCCATCTTCACTCACCTCCCAGCCACGGGCCAAATGCAGATCGATCCGGCGGGTCAGTTCGTTGTAGCGGGTTAGCCCCGGAAACAGGTTCGAGGCGATTTCCAGCTCTTCAAGATTGCCGGTAACCTGCGGATCAAGCGTATTGATTTGATTGCGCACAATGCCGATGTCGAGCAGAGCAAAGTCCGAGTTTTCTTCAAATTCAACGATGGGCAACACATCAACGGCCGCATCAACCCGTCCCAAAATCTGGTCAGCGTACGACGGCGTAGGTGTGGGTGTGATGGTCGGTGTCGGGGTCACGTCATCACCATTCCCCCCTAATCCAAACGGGAGCGAAACCGGGTTGGCCGAACAGCTAGCAACCAAAATGGTAAGCAATAGTACGGCGCAGACAAAAACAAAGGCGCGATGCGGCTGGTGTGCGTGTGAACCAGAATTAGACATTGGTCTGGATGCTAGCCGATGGCAATTGCGCTGACAAACGATGTGCTCAATTTTTCACAAAATAGCACATCTGTTATAGTTACATAATGTTAGAAATGTTGGGACAACCGTTTTCCAACTTGGTATCAGATCAACCCCTTTCAAAATCAAAGTGAAACCGAAAAACCAACCGATAAAATCCCTTATCTTCACCGTTAGTTTAGTGGCAGTTCTGCTTTTTAGTGGCCATGCATGGGGGCAAGATAGCGAGCCTTCACGTTTAGAATTAACCGGCATCGACACCAGCACACTCCCCATCATCAGTTTGCGCCTGATCGGTGTCCAAAGCAACGGACAGCGAATCGATACATCGCAAACGCCGCTTGAAATTCAGCATGGGGCCGAAACGATTCCTCAAGAGCAGTTTATCTCTATTGAAGAAGAGAGCGTTGGATCTTTGACCCTTGTGTTGCTAGACACTCCGGCCGGTGTGGCTGGTGAGCTTGGCGCGATTCAAGAAGCGGTCCAAATTTTTGCCGGTAGCGAAGAAAGTAGCTTTATGACCGAACGACAAGACACGTTTGGAATTTATGCGGTTGATTTTTCTGACCCTAAAGTTTTGCTAGAGCCTACCTTCTTCAGGAACAGCCTGATCAACTGGTTGGCAGAAGAACCACCGGTGCAAGAAGGAGCCACCGCCCTGTACGACAGCTTAGACAGCATGTTGGGGCAAGCGGAAGGGCTAAAACCTCGGCCGGAAATAGTCGCCTCAATTGTTGTTTTTACAGATGGCACCGACACGGTCAGCACCCGGACAGACGAAGTTTCGGTGATTCAAAAAGCGGTTGATCTTGGTATTCCGGTTCACACCGTTCATCTAAACAACAGCCTTATTTTTAATCCAGATGAGGGTCAGCGTTTTCTGCAAAATCTATCTGATCGCACCGGTGGCTACTACACCGAACTCAATCAAGAAGGGATTAATCAACTATGGGGCACGGTCAGCTCGCTCGGCCGCCAGATTGTGGTCCGCTATCGGCCAGCCGAGCCGGTACCCGGCAATGTCCCCATCGCCGCCCGCATGCGCGACTTCCCCAACGTAGAAGCGTTTACGTCAGCCCAATTCCCAGCCGATCAGCTGAAAGTTGAATTTGGCCTTGAAGAATATTTCCAAACGGCCGTTGTGCCTGATCTAACTCAGCCACTTGATATTTCGATTCCGGTTGAAGTCTCGTGGCTTGATGGACGTGAGCGAGCTATTTCAACCGCTCAGGTTCTGCGTAACGGTGAGTTCATTGCAGAACTACCGGTTGGTGATGACGGCCTAGCAACGGCCGATGTTAGCCTCACCGGCTTAGCCTACGGCCCCAACGAAATCATTCTGGCGGTGATGGATGAAAACGGCAATCGAGGAAACTCATCCCCACTAACCCTAAACGTGGCTCCCGGAGACAACGTTGTGGTTCCAGAGCCTATCCAAGCTGGCGGCTCATTTTCGTTCGGCCGCTCATGGCTATTTGGACTGATTGCTCTCTTCGTTCTGCTCGCCATTGCCGCATATTGGATTTTGTTCTCGGGCGCAGGTGGCAAACAAATCAAACTGGCCGATCTCTTTTCATCCGCCTTTTCTCCCAAACCTCGTCGCCGATCACGCAGTCAAGAATTTAGACAGTCTGATGAATTTAATTTGGGCTCGGCCGGACCCGGCACATCGTTTGGAGATGAAACGGCCGTATCTGTACAAAGCACGACCTCTTCTGATTCCAACTATTGGCTAGACGTCATCGACTCAGACAGCACCGACCCGATTTCATTGCCCCTCATCGGCCTCGAACAGCGTCTCGGCCGGTCCCCTTCAAAAGCCGATCTATCATTCGAGAAAGAGCAAACCGTGTCACGCATCCACGCCACCTTTGCCCGCGAAGCCAACAGCTATCGGCTGTACGACGAGCAATCGACGGCCGGAACCTTTGTCAACGGCGTTCCGCTGCCGGATTATGGGCAAATGCTGGTCGACGGCGATGAAATTCAGATGGGCGCGCTGGTCTTGCGATTCCGCCGTAGTTAATTTCACCGGCGCTTTTACCAAATCGGTCTACACCACAAAACATGAATCTAACCCCAGAACAGCTCGCCGTTGTTAATCTTGAACCAGCCCCGCGCATTTATTTGTCAGGGATTGCGGGATCAGGCAAAACAACGGTGCTCGAAGAGCGTTTTAGCGCCCTTTTAGAGTCAGGAGAACCGGCCGACTCGATTTTGGTTCTAGTGGGGGATTCTGCCCATCGGGAGCGCTACCAGTCAATTGCCGACCACAGCACCCAACCCGCCCTGCTCGATTTAACCATCACCACCTTTTTTGGCCTTGCCCGGGATTCTGTCGCCTTTTACTGGCCCATGATCGCCAAACCGGCCGGATTTCAGAACTTAGCCCGCCCCCCGCTGGTGCTAACATACGACATGGCCCAAACGATGATGTGGCAAATCATCGACCCGATGATCAAAGACGGCTATTTTGCAGATTTACGCCTGCGCCCTCAGCAAATTGTCAGTCAATTACTCGACAACATGGTGCGGGCCGCATTTAACGGCCTCTCTGTTGAAGAAGCGATTGAAAAGCAGCGGATCGCGTGGGGAACTGATCCAGAGCACCGCAAACAGCTCAAAGACGCTGAATCGGCCGCCCTGAAATTTCG
Source organism: Chloroflexota bacterium (assembly GCA_020631655.1). Classification (GTDB taxonomy): domain Bacteria; phylum Chloroflexota; class Anaerolineae; order Promineifilales; family Promineifilaceae; genus WTJY01. The sequence continues at coordinate 8,919 of JAHDGV010000138.1, forward strand.
TCAGCGCTGTTTCGCCAACAACCTGATCGATACCGCCCTAACAATCGAAATCTTTAATCGGCACATCATGCAGAACGCCGAGCTGTTTGGCGCGCTAACCGGCCGCTATCGTCATCTGTTGGCCGATAATATAGAAGAACAAACCCCTGTAGGCATCAACTTTATCGCTCAACTGCTCAACGAAGTTGAAACGGCCGTCATCGCCCAAGATGAGGGTGGCGGCTACAAACGCTTTTTGTCTGCTAGCCCCGAGCTAGCCCGTGATCTTGACCAAGCGGCCGATGCCACCGTTCGGTTTAACCATAACTTCCACGAGGCGGACAACGTCTACCAAATTGCACATCGGGTCAACCACTTTTTGTTGGGCAGTGAGCCCCAAGGGATCGAAGAAGCGATTCAAAGCTCGATTAAAGGGCATGTCCACAGCCGCTACCGACGCCAACTTTTAGCCGATATCGGCCCGGCTTTAGCCGATTTAATGGCGAGTGAGGGGCTAGAACCGGCCGACATCGCCATTATTTTGCCCTACATGGATGGGGCTTTACGCTTCAAATTGGTTCAGTCCCTTCAACAGGCTGGCATTCCATACCAAATTAGCCGCCGGCGCGAAAGCCCCCGTGAGGTACCTCAGGTCCGTGCGTGGCTCACGTGGCTCCTCGTCGCAAACGACTGGATCGATCCTCAAAACGGTCATGAGCGGCTTAAACCGATCAAACATGATGTCGCAGAAGCGCTCCAGCTTTCTATCGAAGGGCTTGATCCGGTGCGCGCCAATTTGTTGGCCGATTGGCTTTATGCCCCCATCACCGGCCGACTGCTGGAACCCACCTCGCTCAGCCAACATCAAATAGATCGGGTAGGTCAACATTTTATCGATGCGGTTGAGCAATTGCGCCTGTGGCTCGAAGAGCATGGGAATCGGGGAGAAAACCCGCTTCAGCCGGACTTTTTCTTGCACAGTTTGTTTAGCGACTTGCTCAGTCGGCCGCCGTTTTATGATCGGGGGCAAACGGAAAAACTAGCGGCCGTGTGTGACTGGCTGATTCAAATCGCCAGCCGTTTCCGCCAAGCGGGAGACCGTGTGCTTGAACAGTCTGATCAGGCGGTTGGGCTTGCTCTGGTGCGTGGCATTTATAGCGGACTGGTCACTTCTAATCCCCCAGCCATTGGTGCCCCACCCGATGACAATGGTGTTTTTATCAGCACCATTCAAACCTATCTGCTGGAGGAACGGCCGGTTGCGGTTCAAGTTTGGCTCGAAACATCAGCCACCGGCTGGTGGGATTTGCCCCGTCAGCCGCTCAGCAACGGCTTTGTGCTAGACCCACGCTGGAGCATCAATCAAACGTGGACGCTCGAAGACGATGCGCGCATTCGGAACGAGCAGTTATCCCGCATTATGACCGGCTTATGCAGTCGCTGTTCGCACGGAGTGCTTCTAGCCACATCAGACCTTGATCGCCGGGGAGCACGACAAGATGGGCCTTTGTTCCAAGCACTAAAATCTCAACTACACAACTAGCTACGCTTAATTACGTAATTGGTTAACATCAGCTCCAGAGAAACCGTTCACCCGTTTTTCATTTGGATTTTTTTTCTATCACACTATCATTAGCTAATCTATTCGATCAAACATCGAAATTCCAGAGGGAATACGATTAATCAACCTATAAAACTGAAACGTATTGGCATGCGCTCAACGGAAAACACACCAAAAAGCTATCAACTCTCGAGAAAATTTCACGATTTTTTAGACTCTAGCACTACAAATTCTTTCGATTTGGTACAATTGTCATCTGATAATAAAGGGGAAAACTGTCTACCATTTACTGAAAGATTTGCACGATTGCGATTTAGTTTTTGTTTTGGGGTAATATGACCACAATCCTTCTCATCGAAGACAATGAAATGAATAGAGACATGCTCTCCCGTCGGTTGCGCCGGAAGGGTTTTGACTTGATAAGTGCCGAAGATGGAATCACGGGCATTGAAATGGCCCAGAATGAAAAACCTGATCTCATCTTAATGGACATCAGCTTACCGGTAATGGATGGCTTACAAGCAACCAGACAGCTTAAATCTGATTCTGACACAGGAAGTATTCCGATTATCGCTTTAACCGCACACGCAATGTCGGGTGATCGCGAAAAATGTTTGGCGGCCGGTTGTGATGACTACGCCACCAAACCAGTCGAATTCCCAGAACTACTCTCAAAAATTAATAATTGGTCCAGCAAATCTTCTCAATAGAGCTTTTCAGTTTAATGATGAGAACCAACTGAATTCAATGGCAAAAGCAAAAGGCCCCAAAGTCTTAATAGTCGATGACAACGTATCTAATCTAGATGTGCTCACACGGCGCATTCAAAGATTAGGCATGGAGCCACACACCGCTAATGACGGTCAGTTAGCGATGATTCGACTTGAAGAAGAGCCTTTTGATCTAGTCCTGCTCGATATCATGATGCCGAACATGAACGGCATGCAGGTATTGGCCAAAATAAAAGAGGATCCTGAGCTACGCGGAATTCCGGTCATTATTATTTCGGCCGTTGAAGATACAAAATCAATTGCACGTTGCATTGAGTTAGGGGCCGAAGACTTTTTAGCCAAACCATTTAACCCCCAAATTTTACAAGCCCGCATTTCAGCCTCGCTTGAGAAAAAACAGCTACGAGACAAGGCTGAAGAGTTTCTCGAAACCCAATCCCGCCTCCAACGCATTTCGCATGAATTAAACGCCCGCCTAAACATCGGCAACGTGGCCGAGATTGTTTTGACTTGGGCGATGCAACACAGCACGGCCCATGTCGGCATGGTCGGCCGGTTGATGGGGAAAGGGCGCGGCATGAAAGTATTAGCCATCTCTGGCGAATCACCCGTGCTGGCCCGTTTCAGAAATCAAAAAGTCAGGATCGATCATCCCGAATTTGAGCGGGCTGTCGCCAGTGGGCTCCCCCAAGAGTCTGACAAAAAAGTTGGGTTCCTGCTCCCTGAATCAAAACGCCGCTTGGTCTTCCCGATCAAACGAGCCTCGATCATCTCCACCCTACTCATCCTAGAAGATGAAAGTGATAGCCGCTACGATCAAAAATCGATTAGCTTTTTATCGAGTCTGGCCGACTTAGCCGGCCCCGCCATGGCAAACGCCATCCTTTATGATCAGGTACAGCGTGCAAACCAGTCAAAAACGGAATTTATCTCTGAGGTTTCTCATGAGCTAAAAAATCCGATGACCTCGATCAAAAACTATGCGCGCATGCTGATGAAAAGCGAGGACCTATCAGAACAGCAGATCAACTTTACCCAAGTGATCGAGCGTAGTGTTGATCGCATGTCCCGTATGGTTTCAGATTTAAGTGACGTGTCACGCATCGAAACCGGCTACCTGAGACTTGAAATTGAAGAAGTCAACGTCAAGAGCATCATTCAGGCGGTTGTGACTGAAATGGAGTCACAAATCAACGACAAAAAACAGATTTTGCAGATCAACATCGGTCAAGATGATCTGATCGTTTTAGCAGATCAAAACCGCTTGGTTCAAGTTTTGGTCAACCTGATCAGCAACGCCAACAAATATTCCCCGGAAGAAAGCACAATCACCATCTGTGTGGCGCAAAACGAGGAAGGAATGGCGGAATTCCACGTGAAAGACGAAGGGATCGGTATCCGGCCGGAAGACAGGGATCGCATATTCCAAAAATATTTCCGCGCTTCAGACAACGGAGCTCGTGGCCAAGTCGGCACTGGCTTAGGTCTAAACATTTCACGCCAGTTGGTAAACCTGCATAACGGCAAAATCTGGTTCGAGAGCCACTACGGAGAGGGTTCCACCTTCTCATTCACCCTGCCTATCTCGGTTGCTGTCGAGACTGAAGTAAGCGCAAACGCTTAAAATGGCTATTGGCTATTAACCTGAGTTCGGAGTTTTAAAATAGGTCCGGACTCCCTGTCATTTGGCCCAACGAAATGACGCCCTGCCAAAATTAACAGGCCAATGACCGGGAGTTTCGTGCAGAACTCGCAGTCACCGACCGATTTTTCCCGATCACAAGCTGTCCCCATCGGTCATGTGACAGGGAGATTAGCTATAATCATCTAATTACGAACTCAGGTTATTAGCTTTTAGCTTGGTGTCTACCCCTCAGAAATGTTGGTTAAAAACCTGATGCGTATTGCGTACCAGCCACATTTTCAAATCTCCCCCGTGAAAACATTACAAATCAGCTAAAACAATCCTAAAGAAAGGTGAAGAGCTGTTGGCAGGGGCCTCTTGAGCAGTTAAACTTTGTCCAGCCAAAATTTACTAGAAAATTGACTGATTTGACCTCTT
>JAHDGV010000733.1 GCA_020631655.1 Chloroflexota bacterium
CGGGGATTCCCAGCTATTTGGAATCGGGCGCTAGTGGTTCAGATTCAGAAACAACGGTTACTTTTGTATCGGCAGATACAACTGGGGTAGATATCGGTTTGAACAATCCGTCCGATTATTGCCAGAGCGATCCCCATCTGTTGACAAGCTGTTTTGTGATGGGTGATTCTAGCGGGGCCGGAATGGAGAGTATGGGAGCGATTGTACGGTGGGAGCATGGCAATGGGGCCTTGGCTACGAGCGGCCGAAATGAATATCTTGAATATATCGACCAAGTTGGCGGCACCGGTGGTATCGCCTATCAACGGGACACAGGGCATGTTTTTGCAGGTGCGTATGCCAAAAGACATACCGATTGGGGCCCTGGGGGGTCTGGAGCAATTTATGTTTTGGCAAATACGTCTGTGATGACAACGTCGCCAAACAATGTCTTAACAACGTTTGTGATACCAAATGCCGGATCTACAGTCAGAGGGGATGATGCTACCGGAGGTGGTTCGGGCTTTTTGCGAGACTCATTATTTTTCGACAAAGTGGGTAAAGAAGGGTTAGGTGACTTAGAGCTTTCAGATGATGAAAAAACACTTTGGACGATCAATCTAAACAACAGGCATTTGTATAAAATCGATGTCGACTACGGAGAAGCCAGCTATGGAACAATAACCGATTTGGGGTTAATCGCTGACCCTGGCTGTGCCGGTGGGGCTGATGACTGGCGGCCGTTTGGGCTTGAATTCCATGATGGCGAGCTCTATGTGGGTGGAGTTTGTTCTGGGCAAGCCAATAATGGGACAATTACCCGTGATACTGTGCCTGAGCCGGATGTGGTTAATGACAACATTGGGGAAGTGAGTACCCATATTTTGCGCTTTGACGCCCCATTGACGTCCGTTTCAGCGACCTCTTTTTATTCAAAAACCGATATGGGCTTTAACCGAGGCAAGCCGCAAGAGGATGGGTTTAATAGTCAGAATGACGGCCGATGGTATGCGTGGACCGGAACATGGGACAGAGACATTTTTAATGATAACACCTTTAATCGTGTCTTCTGGCCCCAGCCGATGCTAACAGATTTTGAATTTACGGCCGATGGCTCGATGATTTTAGGTTTTCGAGATCGATTTGGAGATCAAGTTGGGTATGCGGTGAAATCACCCGGATTAGGCACCCCAGGAGACTTAGCATCAGATACCTCTGACTATGAAACTGCATCTGGCGGTGATATCTACCATGTTTGTAATACAAATGGAGTCTTGGAGTGGGAAGGAACGGGTAGCTGCCCTACAAACGGGAATTCACCAGGAGAAGCAGACACTGGAGCCGAGCAAACGGCTGAATACTATCCGCTTGAACAATATAGTAATCATGATGAAACGGCTCAAGGTGGCCTAGCCTATTCCCCAATCTTCACTGACATTGCCACAACGGTTATGGACCCGATTCAAATATGGGGTGGGGGTGTACACTGGTATGATACGTCAGATGGAAGCATGGGCATTCCTACTAGTTATGAAGTTTATAATGGGTTAAGCCCACTTTTAGCTAAATCGAATGGATTAGGTGACTTAGAGTATATGTGTGATGCGGCTCCCATCGAAATCGGTAATCGGGTATGGATCGATAACAATCGGGATGGGGTCCAAGACCCAAGTGAAAGCGGGCTCGCCAACGTTGAGATCGGCTTATACAACAACACCGGAACCCTGATTCTAACCACATCAACAGATGTCAACGGAAATTGGCTGTTTAGCAGTACGTCTGTACCGACGTTGACCACAGAAGCCGACTTTACGATTGGGATTTTAGACCGGAATTTTGACAGCGGTGGACCGTTAGAAAGTTATGAAGCCACGGCCGTTAATCAGAATCCAGACAGTTTAAATGATCCAGATATCCGCGACTCAGATGGTGCCACTTTATCTAGTGACGTGGGGACTGGCTTAACAAAAAGCTCCATTGGATTAGACATAACGACCGGTCTTGCTGGACAGAACAACCACACCTACGACTTTGGCTTTACCAATGCGGTCCGTGTGGGGAACCGTGTCTGGTACGATGCCAACAACAATGGGATCGTAGACGGTTTTGAAAGCA
>JAHDGV010000734.1 GCA_020631655.1 Chloroflexota bacterium
GTGGGTGGAGGTGAGGTCTCAGTTGGGGACTGGGTCACGGCCGAAATTGATTCAGGCTCGGCCGTTTTTGAGTCTGAATCACGGCATCCAACAAAAAAGAAGAAACCAAGTGCTAGCAGTAAGAGCGTCGTAGTCGTTGAATGGTTCATTCTTTACCGTTCTTGCTCATCGAGCTGATAAATCTTTAGATTGGTGCCACCTGTGAATAAATACCCATCTTCAAATATAGTTGCTCCCGAGTAGGGAAATGGCCCGATAATTTGTGCAGAGGTCGGGGATGACACATCAATCTTAAAGTTGCCGCAAATGCCAATTGGGGAGACAAGGTGTTCATTAAGGAAGAAGAGTTGCCTTGAAAAAGGTATCTCATATCTAGGATCATTTTCAGGCATTTGGCATTGTTCGGGATACTTAATTGAGATGAGCTCAACCGGTTGGGCAGGATCGGAGATCTCCCAAATACGAAGGCCGGTTCTAGCTGTAAGCAAAGCCAGCAGAGGCTTGTTTGACTGACCGAGCCAAGCATGAACCCCAATTACCCGATCATCCAACTCTAAAACCCCCTCAAGTTCTGGCATCAAAGGATCTGTGACATCAACAACAAGTAATTCTGGGTTTGTTTCGTTGTAGCCGCTTCTGAAACCGTAAATTTTGTTTTGGAGATATGTCATTTGAAATGGGCCATTGATATCTAAGGTAGAGATGAACTGGGGGGCGGTTGGATCAGCAATTGAATAGATAGCTAGCCCGCTTGGGTTTTGCGCACCTCTTAACCCATAAATTAATGCTCGCTCCTCATCGAAAATTAGTTGATTTAAATAATCTGTTTTGCCATCGATAGGCTTTGCTTGTCCACGAAGCTCAAAATTTTGATCCCCGTTCATTTGAGAAAGTCCTCGGGCTCCAATGTAGAGCTGATTGTCTATCGACTTAAAGGCATTGCTATGAATATAGATCGAGTTTTCATAAATTGGGGATTCGATATCTTCTACAGAGATAATGCTTAATTCGCTCGCCGTTTCAAATGCATATCCGGCAAAAACTCGGCCGTTCTCGTAATCAAGCTTGATCGGGGTAAAGGTTCTAAACGTTGAATAAAGTTCTGGGCCATTTGAAACATCTGTTTTTAGTCGAACAATTTGTCCGCCCCCCCATTCGCTTCCAGAATGAACCCCGATAAACAAATCTGAGCCTGTTGCGTGGGATTCAATTGGATAACTAAACCCGATCCAAGTGAAGACCTCTTCTATTTGTTCTTGAATTGAACTGATGTTGCTTAGAAAGGTATCTTGGTTTTGTTCATGTGCCTTGAGAGCTTCCAACTTGAAATCCGGATATATATTTTCAAGCGAAATAGCGGGGAGGACTTGGTCTACATCTAATTCCCACCAGTTGGATTCGCTATCTTCAAAAAAGACTTCTTTGTTACGGCCGGTGTATAGCGTTCCTTTGCTCAATCCTGTTATGCGAGCCACCTCTTTTATATCAACCGGATCTTGCAAATCAATAATGGAAATCATATCTCCAATGGCTGCAAACATAAATCGATTATTCATTGCGGAAGATGAAAATCCACCGGGTAGGTTAATCCGATTCAACTCCAAACCAGCGGGTGACTCCCCCATGTCGATTACTGCCAGCGTTGCTCCCAAACTGGCATAAACATAATCATCCCTTACCGCAAACCCGTGTAGCATACCGCCAGAAACTGATAGTAAATTGGCCGGCTGTTCAGTGGGAAGAACCCACTCTAATTTGGGTTCAGCGCTTGGTGTTGGGTCTACTGCTTGGGGGATTTTTGTTGCCGCAAGAGACGCTGTTGGCATGGGCGAGGGGGTTACAGATGGAGTTGGGCTGTTGGTTGGTCCGCTTGTTGGAGATGGCTCGGCCGTGGCTGTGGGAGCTGGAATTGTGGGCGGAGATGAGGTCTCAGTTGGAGATTGGGTCACGGCCGCGAGCGGTGTGGGATCGGTTGCCGTAGGATCATCGCATCCTGCAAAAAAGATCAGGAAGGTAATGAGAATGAGGGGGTAAAAAAAGGTGTTATTCATGAGTATCTGTCCACGCTTACTCATTAAACTAA
>JAHDGV010000735.1 GCA_020631655.1 Chloroflexota bacterium
CGATCAGCGTAAAATCGGCCGAATAGTGCCACGGCGGTGGGGGAACAAGTCCGGCCCGGCCGTCAGGGGTTAGAGGGAATGTGTATCCTTGAATCATTTTTTAGCTTTGGGTCCTTGACCGGTAGCGAGTTGCATTCTTGTCATAAAAATGAGTGCACCTGTTCAGATGCGAAATCAATGTGTAGGGGCCAGGCATTCGCACTAAAACATCTGTCAATCACCAAAATGTTGATGCGAATGTCTTGCCCCGGGAGATATTCAAAACATCGGGGTGAGACATTTTCTATTTGATAGAGTAAAGCTCTTCAGTCCAGAGAACGAAAATGCCTAACCCCTACCGCAAAACTTACCGAAACGTTCCCTTGCGGGTTGAAACATTCTTAATATCGCTAAAAAAGTCGAAGCTCCAAATGCCACCTTCCCGGCCGACACCCGAATTTTTTGTGCCGCCAAACGGCTGGTCTAAGTCACGCACATAAAAGCAGTTGACCCAAACCAGTCCGGCCGAAACGCCGTGCGTCACCCGCTCTGCTCGAGCTTCGTCTTGCGTGAAAATAATCGCCGCCAACCCGTATTCAGTGCTGTTTGCTTTCGAGATCGCTTCAGCCTCATCCTTGAACGTATCGAAGACCAAAACGGGGCCAAACACCTCATCAGTCCACATTTGCGAGCCGTTATCTACATCTTTGAAAAGGGTCGGCTCATAGAAAAGACCGCCTTTTTCGTGCGGTTTGCCACCGTAAACCAGCGTGGCTCCATCCGCCACAGCCTGCTGAACCATCCCGTCTACTTTGGCAAAATGCTCTGGGTGGATGAGTGGTCCCACGTCCGTTTCAAAATCCATCGGCGTGTCTACTTTCAAGGTGGCGGCCCGTTCAACCATGCGCTCCAGCATTTCATCTGCAATTGATTCTTGCACCAAAATGCGAGTGCCTGCCAAACAAACCTGACCGCAGTTGTCATACTGCTCGACCATGTTGTCGAGGGCCAACTCTTTGTCAGCATCATCAAACACGATGAGGGGTGATTTGCCCCCCAGCTCAAAGCTGACAGGGGTTAAATTTTTAGCCGCATTGGCCCCGATGATTCTGGCTGTTTCCGGCGATCCGGTAAACGAGATGCGAGCCACGTCTGGGTTTTTGACCAGCGCGTCTCCAACCACTTCGCCGTACCCTTGAACCACGTTGAACACACCGGGGGGCAATCCCGCCTCGTGGGCAAAATCGGCCAGCAACGACGAAGTCAGTGGGGTCCATTCGGCCGGTTTAAGCACAACCGTGTTCCCGGCCGCCAGTGCAGGGCCAACCTTCCAGGTGCCCAACATAAACGGCGCATTGAACGGAGCGATGACAACCGCCACGCCAGACGGGTTGTACACAACCTGATGTTTTGCATTGTGGCGGGCCGTCTCCCACTCAACCGCATGTTCAGGCAAGCGATCAACCGCGTATTTAGCGAACCATTCGATATTGTGGCCGCCTCGTTTCATGACCCGCAACAGGCTGGCTTCATACAGCGATCCGTTGTCGTTTGTTTCAACTTTGGCCAGCGCATCCACATTTTCTTCAATGATGTGGCCTAGCTTTTCAAGATAGGGCAAGCGACCCTCAGGGCCCAGCGCGGCCCAAGCTGGGAACGCCGCTTTTGCGGCCGCAATCGCCATGTCCGCCTCTTTTTGACCGCCTACTGAAACAAGGCCCAACTCACGGCCGTCGATGGGGCTGTGGTCCATCATCTTCTCTTCAGAAGAGATACGTTCACCGTTGATGTAGTGATCGGGTGAGATTGAAAATTCGTCTATCTGTATCATTTTTTTGCTTTTGTCGCTTCGCTTACACGCGGAACTTCGTTCCGCCCCAGCCCACATTAGGTGGGCCGTTGGCTTTTAGCTTTCTTACCCGTTATCGCCAATCGACTTTTACTGGTAAATGTTTGATCCCTGAAATAAAGTTCGACCGCAGAAGGTCAATCGGGCCGTTTGATTGGATATTTTTGATGCGGGGGATCAGCTCTTCAAACAAGATGCGAATCTCCCAGCGGGCCAGATGTTCGCCCAAACATTTGTGGGGTGATTTCAGCC
>JAHDGV010000736.1 GCA_020631655.1 Chloroflexota bacterium
AAACCGGCCGGACAGCCTAAACTCATCACCGAGCCGAAAGTGAAATGGCCCTTGTTCGCGATCCACGCGATTTTTGTTGCCTTTGTGATTTTGCTCTATGCCAATATTTTATTGGGGGCATTTACCCAAGTTTGGGGGATCAACTTCGCATTTACGTGGGACCACCTCAACTTTGTTTTGGCCGGATATGGGTTTGAAGCGATCTGGGACACGATTTACTTGGCCGGAATTGCCACGCCGCTGGCTGCTTTGTCAGGCATGCTGATTGCGTTTTTGGTGGTGCGCCGGCAGTTTGCGGGCAAAGCGCTGGTAGATATGGCGTCTGTCTTGGGTGCGGCCGTACCCGGCATCATCATCGGTATCGGGTTGATTTTGGCCTACAATGTCCCCCGCTTGGGTGGGCTTGTGCCCAAGCTAAACGGAACGGCGTTTATCATCATCATGGCGTTTGTGGTGCGTAGTATCCCGGCCGCGGTGCGTGGCGGTGTGGCGGCTCTGCAACAGATCGACGATTCTATGGAAGAAGCCTCGTTTGGATTGGGGGCCACATCGATGATGACGTTCCGCAAAATCACACTGGCACTCATCCGGCCGTCTTTCTTTGCGGGGCTGATTTGGAGCTTTGCCCGCTCGATGACTTCTTTGTCACCGATTATTTTCTTGGTGACCCCGCAGTGGCGCATTATGACGGCCCAAATTTTAAATGAAGCGGAGTCCGGCCGATTCGGAAATGCGGCCGCATACAGCACAGTGCTCATCTTGATTGTGCTGTTGGCGATAGGAATTATGCAATTAACCGTTGGCTCAACGACCGGAGCGGAGCGGAATTAAATGGTTGGATGGTTTGATAGTTGGATGGTTAGTTTGTTGACCGTGCTCTTCCTACTCACCAACTACCCAACAATCAAACTAACAAACTACACAAACTAAAATGAATCATTTAACTAAACAAATAGAACCTAATAAAACCCTGATCCATAACACGGCGAAACCGGAATCGGAAACAGTTACCCTTGAACTGCGCAACCTGGCGAAAATGTTTGGCTCAGGAAAAAGCCAGCATTTGGCTGTGGATCATATTGATCTCGAGGTAAAACAGGGGGAGTTCATCACGATTTTAGGCCCCTCTGGCTGTGGCAAAACAACGACCTTACGCTTGGTAGCAGGCTTTGAAAATGCAACATCTGGCGATATTTTGTTGGATGGAAACGTGATCAATGAGGTTCCGGCCAATCAGCGGCCGATGACGATGGTGTTCCAGAGTTACGCCCTGTTTCCCCATATGTCGGTTTTTGAAAATATCGCGTATGGGTTGCGCATCAACAAACTCTCTCAGCAGATGATTGAGGAAAAAATTGAAATTGTGGTGAACTTGATGAACTTGGTAGGGCTTGAAGACCGGATGCCCCATCAGCTTTCGGGCGGTCAGCAACAGCGCGTCGCTTTGGCTCGCGCGCTGGTTATGGAGCCCCGTTTGCTCTTGTTTGACGAGCCTCTTTCCAATTTAGACGCAAAGTTGCGCATCCACATGCGGACGGAGATTCGCCGGTTGCAACAGCGTTTGGGGATCACCAGCTTGTATGTGACCCATGATCAGGCTGAGGCGATGGGGCTGTCTGACCGGATTGTAGTGATGAACAACGGGCAAATTGAGCAGGTTGGGACGCCGCCTGAAATCTATCTAAAACCAGCTTCTGCGTTTGTGGCAGACTTCATCGGCCGGTCAAACTTCATCAAATGTACAGTGCTCAATCGGGATTATGATTTGGTGTCGCTCGACTTCTTTGGTGAGACGGTTAAATTGTCGGCCAATGGGCATGCGTTTGAGCGGGGTGACACGGCGCTGATTGTTGTCCGGCCGGAGTCGGTCCGTTTAAACGTTGAGGATTCAACTTTAACAATTCCGGGGCACATCAAGCATGCAGAATATTTAGGCACGTATGTTGAGTATGAGGTTGAACTGGAACGTGGTCACTTTATTTCGATTACGGATTGGAACCCGTTGTCAGCTTTGCATGCGGAGGGGGCTGAGGTTCAGGTCTGTTTCCCGCCTGAGGCGCTGTACGTGTTGGCGGAGTAG
>JAHDGV010000737.1 GCA_020631655.1 Chloroflexota bacterium
GTGATCAAGAAAAGATGTCAGTAGGCAGTGGGCTCACGCTGAATACAGATGATGTTATTCAGGTGATGACAGCGACCGGTGCGGGCTGGGGTGATCCGAAAGATCGGGATCGTGAGTTGGTAAAAGCTGACTTGAAGAATGGGTATATCACGGCCGAAGATGCGGCGGAAGTGTATGGATTGAGCTGATACGTCAACTTTGGGCCGTTACTTTTGAATTAATGGCATGTAAAGCATATAAAACTCGGAAACGGTGATTGTAAAGTCGAGCGTATCTGACCCGCCATTGCCATCCTCACCAAGTAATCGAATAGCATTTTCCCCAATATCTGTCATCATTGGTGTTCCTTCAAGCAAGATAGAGCCATCCCCTTGATCTGTAACGTTTAACCAATTTGGCTTTTCGATTGCTGAAATAGTTAACGTGTCAGTTTGATCTACATCCTTCAACATTATGGTTGTGCGATACAGATCGTCGATATGAGCCGTTTGCTTGAATGGTATTACAAAACTTGGATCATCATTTACTGGTAGGACATCAATTGTAAAAGTTTGCTGGTCTAATATGACACCAAAGTCACTGATCGTGAGAATAACATTGGTGTAGCCAACTGCCGCATCATCTGGGACGCCGGAAAGTCGCGCGGTTCCATCTTTAAAGTCATTGATCGTTAGCCATTGTGGGATTGTCGAATTCGGGTTGAGGCCCAAAAAGATGGATGGAGGGTTCGCAGGATCAAAATTTTCCAACTCTATCTCGTAGTTATATCCATCTTCCTCATTGATAATTAATGATGGTACGGTGCTGATTGATGTTGTTTGAGCATCTTTTATATAAATTGAAGATTGAACCGTTAAGTCAATAATCAGATTTTTACCAACTTGTAGAACGATGGTGGTTTTGGTACCTAAATCAGATGGGGCGGGAACACCTGAAAGTCGAGCGGTTAAATCTCCATTATCAACGAGTGAAAGCCAATCACCATCGGTAAATAGATAAATCTCTTTGCCCTCAGATGGGTCCAGACCCGCGACAATAATGTCGTAGACGTATTCATCACCTACCCGGGCAACTGTACCCGGGGTGCTGACAAAAAATACATCATTTTGTTTTATCCGCTGAGCATGAGCCGATGTTGCTAATATAAATAAAAATAAAATTCCGATAATAAGAATAGAGCTATTTAAGCGATTTGGGGGAGGCGAGATGTTCATTGTTCGCAGTTCCTCTGATTTTGAGCAAATTTGATTGTTTTGAGTAGATGATGAGCTGTCTTACTCACGTTTGTAGATAGGCGTTATTTAATTGATGATAATCTGCTTTTTCGATCTGACAAGCGAACAGAGCTGGGCCAAAGGGCTAACTACTGACTAATTTGAAGGTCAACTGGGTTTAGAGCTAATAAGTGATCAAGCCCGAAAAGCGGTTTTAATCTCGTCCCCGGCCGTGTAGCCAACCGCAATTTTGGGGGTTGAGCTGGCAAACGCCAAGTTCCCATTTGCATCTACAATAATCATGCCGGTCATCGGGTTTGGATAAACTGAACTCATATAGCTCACGGCCGCATCGGCCGCCTGTTGCGCCGTCATCCCCTCAGCCATTTTGTCGGCCGCATATTTTGCCAAAAGCAACCGCATAATGTTTTCACCGTTGCCAGTGCAGCCAACGGCCCCTACCCCGTTCAACGCAAATCCACCTGAGCCAAGAAGCGGGGCATCGCCCACCCGTCCGGCCGGTTTGAACGGCGATCCACTGGTCGAAGTAGCGGCCGCCACATTGCCGTTTTGATCGATGGCAACCGCCCCCACCGTATCGTGGCTCAGGGGCTGGCTTTTTCCCCACTGTGGCTTGAGCACATCTTCGTCCCGCTCAACAAATGCGCGCCAAGACTTCTCATCAACCAATTCAATATTTGGAATCAGTGGCATCCCCAGCTCCCGAGCAAGCTCATCTGCTCCAGACCCTACAAACATGCAGTGGGCGGTTTCTTCCATCACTTTGCGGGCAAGTGAGATTGGATATTTCACCCGTTCAACGGCCGCAACCGACCCAAAGTCGCGCGTTTTGCCATCAACGATCA
>JAHDGV010000738.1 GCA_020631655.1 Chloroflexota bacterium
CCACAATATCTAGCCCATCAGCTTCTTTATTTTCGAGCTGATTTAATCGGGCCTCCACACGATTTAAACGTGCAATCTCGGCCTGAATCATCTGCTCTATTTTTGATTTTTGATTGGTTAGCAACGAACGCATTTCAACAGGCGAAACATTGTCCGACATCATGGCCGCAATCTCATCCAAAGAAAGTCCTAAATCTTTTAGAGCCATAATCCGATTTAAATCAGCCAGCTGATGAGCACTGTAGTAACGATAGCTGGTCCACTCATCTACGTGGGCCGGTTTGAGCAGGCCGATGTCGTCGTAGTGACGTAGCAGATGTCCTGACACCTGTGCAATTTGGGAGAATTCGCCGATTCTAAACATATTTCAGTAGTTTAATTTCCAAGGATGGGTTGCACCACGTGCATGGATCATACTTTAGTCATTCCTCTCTAAACGGTTCTCTTTTGAGGGTTTTTTGCGAGGCTCTCGAATCGGGATTGCCTCTTTTGCATCCGGCCGGGGGGCCGTGTTGATCCCATAAAACGTCACATTTTTTTGTTTAGATGGGGCTGTACGATCCGGCCGTAGGTCCCGTTCATTGGTCTTTTTTGGCGTTTCGATCTGATCACCCCGCCATTCATGATTCCACCACCAGTTCCAATCGGCCACCCGTTTGCCATAATCAAGCGCATCATCGAGCCAGATCAAAAATTTGTGGCTGGCAGGGACATTGATCGCAAACCAAAGCGCCAGCCTGTGCTGAAACAATCCCTTTTTATTAAAGTGGCACACCTTCATGCAACGGCCGCACCCAGATCCGGCCGGGTTGCTCACCCGATAGCGGGTACACGCCTCCACATCCGGCTTCCACATTTCGTACCCGTTAAACATCACCTTGTCCCCAAACGAGATCGCCCCACACGGGCATTCGCGAGCACATTTTAGGCAACTGTCACAGAATTTTTGCAGATTAAAGTCGATTGGTTTATCCACGGCCAATTCAAGATTAGTCGTCACTACCGAGGACTTAAAACGGGGGCCTAAAAACGGATTAAGGACAACCTCACCGATCCGGCTGAGCTCACCCAATCCCGCCTGCAAAATGAGAGGTAGATGGAGCACATCGCTATCGCTGTTGGTGTGGGATTGAGCTTCTACCCCTAGTTCGTTGAGGTAATTGGCAAGAACCGTAGCCACTTCCGAGCCGCGCAAATAAGCCCGATAGCTCTGCGACGCGCTGATCCAATCATCCCCCGATGAACCGGCCATCGTTTCGTACCCTTGATCGATCAGCATGACGATGGCGTATTTGTGACGCGGCGGAATCTCGTTCCCATCCAGATCATGGGAATACCACGCATAGTCTGGCACTTCGCAAATCCCCACGATGTCCGCATCCATAAAGTGGCACAGCGCTTTCAGATGATTTGAACGCTCGGTAAGATCGGCCGGTAGATCAACCTCTTGGTCAACCGGTGCACCCCGCTGTAATGGAGTGATGGCTCCCATCACTCT
Organism: Chloroflexota bacterium; assembly: GCA_020631655.1. Classification (GTDB taxonomy): domain Bacteria; phylum Chloroflexota; class Anaerolineae; order Promineifilales; family Promineifilaceae; genus WTJY01. Next base: position 1,499 of record JAHDGV010000738.1, read on the forward strand.
TCCAAAAGCCCGATTTAACGGCACTTTGCTCACAAATCGGCGCAACTCTTTTTGCTGTTTAGCTCCTAAATCTCCGCGAGCAGAGCGCACAAAAAAATTGGCACGCTTCGGCATTCTTGGGACTTCGTTGGAAATTTTGGTGGTAGGCAAATCAACCCGTTTAATCGCTTCCATCGGGTATTTTCCCAAATGCATCGGCCGGTTTTTACTGTTGAAGAGTGAGCTAAAAAATGACATGCGGGATTGTAAGCGGGAAGCAAAATTTTGGAAAGGCAAGCTCGGCTTGTAGACTCCCTCGAAATTGGTCAACAGACCTCGGAGTTTTCTTCAAAGGTTTCCCACCTACTAGAAAAATGAAACCTCCGAGGTCTTTGCTAAAAAAGAGTAACTAACTCAAATGATGGACCTCTTGTAGCCCATAAACCGGTGTATCAAGCCCTTCATAACGCGCCTTGAGCTGGAGGGACAAGAACTGAGAATAGTGGCGCGATTGATGCAAGTTGCCGCCATGGAACCATAGGTTTTCCTGCTGAGTCGGTTTCCACATATTCCGCTGTTCCCCTTCCCACGGGCCGGGGT
>JAHDGV010000139.1 GCA_020631655.1 Chloroflexota bacterium
AAAACTTCCGATGTCTCTCTTAATAACCTCATTGCCGGATTAGCACTCAAGTTACTCAATCCCTGTCATTCGGCCGAACCAAATTTGTAAAAAAGTTAGTCTAAGACCGTATGACTGGGATTTGGTTCGCCAATATCCCAGTCACAGGGTTCAACCTACTGGTAAACGCAACTTGTTTTGCCCCTGTGACAGGGATGAAAGAGGACTTAGAATTCAGGCCAGTAAGTCTGGGCAGTACTGGCAGGGATAATTAATAACGAACTACTAATGGTCATTTTAAAATTTGAGCCGACAATCAAAATCTGACCAAACATGATAATATCTAGATGAATTTAATCATCAGCAACTTTTAAGCGAGGAATCCATGAGCGATAGCGAAAAAAGGGCCGTCGCGGCCGACGATTTGTATCAAATACAAACAATCACGGGAGCACAAATATCACCCGACGGGAGCCATGTCATCTACAGCCAACAGCGTGTTGATCGCAAAACCGAAAAAAAATATACAAATTTGTGGCTTGTCCCGGCCGATGGCTCGTCTGCCCCAAAGCAGTTCACATACGGCGACCATGTAGATACGGCCGCCAAGTGGTCGCCTGACAGTTTGTCGATAGCGTTCATGTCTAATCGGAAAGATGGGAAGCAAATGCAACTTTACATCATCGCGTTGATGGGGGGTGAAGCCCGGCCGGTATCAAACCTCAAAGGGTCGATTCTAGGCTATGCTTGGTCACCAGATAGCGGGAAAATCGCCTACTCTTTCCGCAAAAAAGATGCTGATGCCTTAGAACGTGAAGAAGATCCGCAAAAACAAAAGCTCGGCGTCGTGGAGCGACACATCACCGAAATAAAAGTGCGCCAAGAAGATATGGGATATTGGCCCAAAGAAGAGGCCCATCTTTACGTGCTTGATCTGGCATCGGGTGAACACACCCAGCTAACCGATGGAGAATATAGCGAAGGTGGCCCAGTTTGGACCCCAGATGGAGAAACGATTCTGTTTAACTCGAACCGTAATCCAGATCGTTTTATGCAACCGATGATGAGCGAGTTTTACACGATCCCCGCGGCCGGTGGTGAGATGACCAAAGTTGACACGCACGGCGGCCCAAAATCTGGTGCCAGCTTCTCTCCCGATGGAGAGCACATCGTCTATTCCGGTATGCGTTTGTATCCGGGCCACTGGTATCAAAACACCGTGGTCTTTGTAGCACCACTCCCCAATGATGGGACGGAAGCGGTCAATATTGCGGCCGATATGGACTACGATTTTAGCCAGTGTACCGGTGGCGATATCACCAACCCAGTCGGTATGTCTCCCCAATTTTCTAACGACGGCCATGACATATACGCCCTAACCAGCCGCCATGGTGGCAACCAACTCATGCGCATCGATGGAGAGAGTGGCGAAGCGATCCCCGTTATCGATGATGGCTCGGTTTTAGGCATGATCTCGCTGGATGATGCCAACGATCTGATCGCATTTTTCCGTGGGACCCAAACAGACCCCGGCAACTTGTGGGTCAAAGATCAGTACACGGGCGAAGAAACCCAGCTTACCGACATTCATGCCGACTATTTGGCAGAAATCGAGATTGGAACCATTGAAGAGCACTGGATCAAAGGGGCTGATGACAATGATTTACACGGCTGGATTTTGACCCCGCCCGATTTTGATGCTAGCAAAACATATCCATCGATCTTGTGCATTCACGGCGGGCCGCAAACTCAATACGGCCGGACCTTTTTCCATGAGTTTTATCTGATGGCGGCTCAAGGATACGTGGTCCATTTCCACAACCCGCGCGGTGGCCAAGGGTACGGCGAGGAACACGCCAAAGCGATTTTGAGCGATTGGGGTGTCAATGACTATGCAGACGTGATGGCTTGGACCGACTTTGTAGCGAGCAAACCTTACATCGATCCCGATCGAATGGGGATTACCGGCGGTAGCTACGGTGGCTACATGACCAGCACCACCATCGGCAAAACCCATCGCTACAAAGCGGCCATCGTGCTACGTATGTTGTCAAACTGGGTCAGCTTCCACGGCACCAGCGACATGAACTGGATGAGCCGATATTTGGCAGGCTTTGACGGCGGCCCGTGGGAAAACCTCGAGCACTACTGGCGCATGTCCCCGATGAGTTTGGTGGGTGAAGTCAAAACGCCAACGCTAGTCCTGCATTCTGGTGGTGATTTACGCACTCCGCTAGAGCAAGGGGAACAGTATTTTGTGGCACTCAAACAAGCGGGTGTTGAAACAGAAATGGTGATCTTCCCCGAAGAAAATCATGGGCTTTCACGGGGCGGCCGGACCGACCGTCGAGTGGCTCGGCTGGGACACATGCTCCGCTGGTTTGACAAGTATCTGAAATAAAACGTTGGGCAGACAATGGGGTTTCGTCGTGATTTAAACGGCGAAGCCTCATCAATCCCTGATATACTCTCGCCTGTGCTGAGCGGAGCCCCACAACCTCCCTTTCCGCTAAACCTTTTTACATTTTTAATTCATGTTACGCACTTTCTCGACAAAGACCTCGGAGGTTTTTCTTTAAAAGGTCGATATTTTCTCGAGAAAAGTAAACCTCCGAGGTCTGCTAGCGCGTAACGTCTGTTTTCTAACATATATGAATCATCTTCTTTACTTCAACGGCACCGAGGCCGCTATGAAAAAGATGTTTGGTTGCCCGTGCGATCGTTGTAACGATCACAATCGGCGAGCCAATGTCTCAATTTCTCTAATTTCTCATGATGGGGCCGGAAAAACCCTGCATCACATTTTGTTTGACGTTGGCGGTGGCGTCGCTACAAGTCTGTTTCACTGCCCGTGGCTGAAGCACGAAAACAGCAGGCTGGATCAAATAATCCTGACTCACTGGCATCCAGATCACACCCTGAACTTCAATCGGGTTTTGGTGTCCAACTTTTTGCGGGGCGAACGTTTAAAAATTAATCCAAATCCGGTTGTGCCGGTTTGGGCCCGTAGTGGCTCGGCCGCATGGGTGCAAAGGAATTTCGAGTTTGAGAGTAGCCAATACATGCACCTTCAACCTTCGGGCGAAGCGAACCCTATTGGCAGCCTCATCGAGCCGATCCATTTACCCGCCATCCCAGATATTAAAATAACACCGTTTTCGCTCTCCCATTTTAGTGCTGATTTTTCTCTTGATCGGCAGAGTAAAGTCCCCTCATGTGCAGGGTTTGTCGTGGAAGGGCCTAACAAAAAAGCGATATTCTTCTGGGATTCGGACACAACTAACGAGGCGTGGGTCACAAATCCTCAAACGGATGATCAAAAAGCAACTGTCAGCCTGCTACAGGATGCTGATTATCTGATCATCGATACGCTTGTCTGGATCGGCCGCAACGACAAAGTTTATCCACATTTATCATTTCCACGTGTGATGAATATGGCCAAAAGCCTGCGGCCGAAAGTAACTCTGCCGGTGCATATCAGCGGCCATCCTGACTTACCCGGACTCGGTTCGTGGGGCTGGTCTGACGAGGATTGGCAACAAAACGGGTCACAAGCGTGGAGCGAGCAAAGCGCACCCGGCCGGTTTGTTGTCCCCTCAATCGGAGATGAGTTAGAGCTGTAACAGCCAATTACCAAATTTAGAGAATAAATTTATAATCCCGCCTATGTTTGAATTAGCCAATTCACATCGCTCAATTCGGTCATACACCGATCAAAAGATTGATCCCGATCTGCTCAATGATATTTTAATGACCGGGTTACGGTCTTCGAGTAGTGGCAACATTCAGTCTTGGTCCGTTATCGTCACGCAGGATGAGGAGAACAAAGCCAAACTGTTTAAGGCCCACTACGAACAGCCGATGGTTAACGAAGCTCCGGCCGTACTCACCTTTTGCGCAGACTTTCACCGGATGCGGGAATGGATTCGGGTTAACGGATCAAAACAGAGCTTTGACGACTTTTTGGGCTTTATGGTGGGTGCAGTCGATGCGGTAATTGCGGCCCAATCAATCTGCCTTGCGGCCGAATCTGTTGGATTGGGCATTTGCTACATGGGGACCACGCTGATGTCGGCCGACAAAATTATCGAGATTTTGGAACTCCCTGAAAACGTCTTCCCGGTAACTAGCATCGTCATCGGTTATCCGGCCGAAGATCCGGCACTACGCGACCGACTATCGCTAGACATGATGGTGCATCATGAAACATATCGGCCGCTGAGTGACGATGAAATCAGAGAAAAACACGCTGACCGAGAGAAAAACGCATGGGATCGCTACAATGCCATCCCAGAATTAAAAGCAAAACTGGCCGAAGCAGGCATCACCAAAGTAACCGATTTTTACACCTCAGAGTTTAAATACTCCAAAGAGATGCACACAGAAGTTAGCACCATGCTGCTCGCCAAATTAAAAGAACAGGGCTTTTGGCTATAGCCCAATTTAGAGGAAAAATGAATTTAAAAATCGTTTCAGAATCACTTGAGTGGCTCGAGCATAAGACAAAACCGTTATTCGTCATCGTTGCCCTTGTTTTGTACGCCGTTAGCCTTTATCAGTTGGGACTAGAAGTCAGCCCAACCAAAGAGCTAGACGCTTTTTTGATTGGTGCCTTAAGTAACCTATCCATCCCGTTTGGCATCATTCTGCTTCAAGAGTTACTCGAGTTGGTTGTTAAAACCTCTGAGAGCAATTTGCTCTCAGCAAGGCATCAATACGAGATTGTTGTGCTCGTTATTGTGCGCAGTTTCTTCAAAAAGTTTGGCTCAGTTAGTGGATATGTTGATGCTGGAAAGTTTAACGACACAATCGAAGAGGCGATGGTTAAAATTGGAGCCTTAATTTTGCTTGGCATTTTAGTTTCTGTATTCCGGCATTTATCTAGAAGCCGATACCTACAAAATTATGTCACCGGGCAGGTCATTAATGCCTACAAGCAGATTTTGGTTGTAATTTTGGTGCTGTTTGTGCTCGGCTACATGCTTTTCATACAGCAATCATTTGATGAAATTGACTTTATCCGCCTCGTATTTACCGGCATCATTATCATCGATGCGATCTTCTTGTTGATTGCCATCATGCGTGACAGCTCGTTTGAAACGGTGGCCTTTGAAAGTTTGCTCATTATCTCGCTGATTTTCGCCCGCTTCCCACTGTTTGCTTCAAACACACTCTCATACATCCTTTCAGTGATGGGGGTATTCTTGGGCACCTTCGCACTCTATCTGATGTATCGCGGTTCTGAAATTAATCACGCCACGCCGGGCGAAGTTGGAGACCCTCACGCCAGTTCTCATTAGCATTGGCTTAGTAACATATCAAAAGAAGATATGACTGCGTAGAAATCGATAGACACACCTAGTCTGCTTTACTATGGTTTAGACCAGTTTAAAAACAGGCGCGCACGGAGATGTCCTTTGCAGGACATCTCTTTTTTTTGTGCCAAATTAGATTTAGGAAGGTTTATATGAAGAAACAAAACTTACTTTTTACCGGTTTACTACTCGTTTTGGGGGCACTGCTATTGGCTTGCCAACCTCAAGTCGCAGAGGTCAATGATGTTGTTGAAGAAGCGGCCGAGGCTGTAGAGACAGGCAGCGAAATGGCAGAAGAGGAAATGGCTGAAGAAGAATCTATGGCCGAGGAAGAATCGATGGATGCGTCTGAGGACGGTGAAATGGCCATGGAAGACGAAGCCCACAGCGATGAAGCTATGGCTGAAGAAGAGTCTATGGATGCGTCTGATGATGGTGAAATGGCCGAAGAAGAATCTATGGACGCGTCTGAGGACGGTGAAATGGCTATGGAAGAAGGCGGTGAGTTGATTTACACCGTTGCCACGGCCGACAGCATCGTAGAGTGGAAAGGAGCCAAAGCGGTAGGCGACTCTCACACCGGAACGATCAACATCGCAGAAGGGTCACTGACTTTAGCAGATGGCGCACTGGTTTCTGGCTCGTTTGTACTCGATATGACCACCATCGCATCAAACGATGGGGCAAACGCTCGTTTGGCTCAACATCTAAAAGATGATGATTTCTTCGGCGTTGCAACATTCCCAACCGCCAGCTTGGTGATTAACTCGGCCGAAGATTTGGGTGATGGCACCTATGCGGTTAGCGGAGATCTAACCATCAAAGAAATCACTAATCCGATTGAATTTACCACCACTGCAGCCGAAGCGGACGGTCAGGTAGTGGCCACGGCCGATATCGTATTTGATCGTGCGTTGTACGACGTACAGTACGGCTCAGGCAGCTTCTTCTCAGATCTTGGGAACGATCTGATTAACGATGAAGTTGAAATTACCGTCAACTTAGTAGCGGCTCAATAGAAAGATACAATTGTGATGCGTGGGACGTTGACCGTTCCGCGCATCACACCTATGCCTACTCAATCCGAGCCTCACCCCACACAAACTCAAATTCTTCAACAAAATAGCTCGCAAATTCAGGATCATGTACGATCAGAATATTTTCGTCGTTGTTGTCATTCGCGTTGCCGGTGAAATTGTAGGAGCCAAAAACAACCGTTTTGCGATCCAAAATAAATACCTTGTGATGCATGATCCGGCCGTTGCCGTCTCGGCGAATATCGACGTTGGGCAAGCCTGAGTCAACCAACTCGTTGTAGTAACTATATCGGCTAGTCGCTCCGGTTGTCTCAAATACGCCACGAATGTCTAAGCCTGCCTCCCCCCGTTCAAACAGCTGTTCTCCGATATCATCGCTCGTAAACGAAAAGGCCATAAACAAAATCTCGCTGTCGGCCCGTGCAATCACCCGGCCGATAATCGGAGCCAGCTCATCTTCGGCCGCGAAATAATTTTCAATCGTGACCCCATTTTCTACAAACGTAAAGGCTGTATTTTCAGGTGAGCGAGGACCAAAAACTCGATCGTAAAACATCTCATCCATCTCAGCGATATAGTTTGATGCTAAGCGAGGAGAGTCGATGCGGACAAGATTATTGTTATTGCAGTAGACCCCGTTGCTGGCAAAATTCATCGAGCCGGTCCACAAATACCGGCCGTCGATAATAATAAATTTGTTGTGCATCAGAGCGCTACGCTGATCTTCAACCACGCTCATCCCGTTGCGACGTAGCCGGTTGATCGTAGCGGCCGGGGTATGCTCGTCATCAACCACAACCCGCACATTTAGTTCCCGCTCACGAGCCGCAATCAGGGCCTCGATAATCGGCTCCGAATCGAGGTCAAAAGCCGCGATGTCGATTTGAACCTCAGCAAAGTCAAGGTCGGCCGCAATGATTTCATCCAATCCCCCAGTGCGTTCCTCTTCTGGAGGACAACTTGGGTTGGTAAAGTAAATTTCATACCAAATGCGGCCAGGGTCCACAACTTCAGTTGGTACAGCAACCGGCGGTGCACCAGTCTCTCCACCCAGGTCTGAATCGTTAAAAACGTTAACCCCAAACAGCCCAGCGATAATGGCTAAAACCGCTGCAATGACACCAAAAAATATTCGGCCGATGTTCCATTCTTCCATGTTTTGATTTTGGATTATCGATTTACGGCTGACGATTTTTATTGCTAGATGAAATCGTCAATCCAAAATCGTCAATCGTCAGTTCCTTTATCGATAAGCCGCAATTTCTACCGGCCGACCGTCATCATCAATTACATGAAACGGCATCCAGCCCACCCCAAACAAATCTACTAAAATATCTTTTTTGTATGGTTGGATGGGGATCTCGGTCACATCCTCCGCAATATCCATCCATTTTTCTTCGAGTTCATCCACCAACTCATCTTTCTCATCTTCAAGCACTTCTAGCTCTTTTTGCAACGCCGCAATTTCATCTTTCGATTCTTCTACATCCGCCTTAGCACGGCTGGTCATGCGCCGCTTTGTCATTGATGAGGAGACGCTCCGGCGACGGCCGAACACCATGCCCACAACTGTTTCAATGTGTTTCAGCCCTTCTTCACGGCGGCGGCCGGCTAGATCAGCTTCGTCTTCTTCCAATTCCCGTTTTTCTTTGGCCAGCTTCTTCTCAACCGCTGCCATCTTTTTGTCATAGGTTTTAGAGACTTTTTCGTATTCAACCTTCGCTTTTTCTTTGGCCGCTTCCCCACACATTTCTTCAAACTCTTCTTGAGAAACATCAGGGCCAGCATAAACTTTTAACTGCTCGTTAGCGCGCACCGCTAGCTCAGAACCTCGATAGACCCAATCGGTAAAATCTTTTTTCATCGAGCCAAAAATCTTTGAATCGGACAGCGGCGCTTCCAGTTCACCAAAGTTGGCATCGGGGTCCGGCCGTCGATCCATATCATCTTCGTTCAGAACGGTAGCTTCTGGATCAACAAAGTCTTCCCAATCAACAAAGCCACGTCGATCTGGCTCTTGAACCAATACGCTGATCGCCTTTTCCATGTTGACACCGTATTTGCGCTGGTTGTAGCGGACATCGGCCTTGGCCAACAACACCGGCCGATAAACGATCCCCATCGACTCAGCTCCGGCCGGAATCCTGCGGCCCGACACATCGGCCGCTTCGTCCAGATCAAATCTAATCGGCAAGAAAAATTCTTGTACACGGCCGGGGATCGCCGCACGGGTGTTGCTCCCCGGTAGCTCAAGCCCTGCGGGTTGTGCCGCCTGAGGGGCCGCGGCGGCCGGTGCGGCCGCTACGGAACTTGTTTCCGTCCTAGCTGAACGAAGTTCAGCCGACATATTGGCCGTTGCCCCTGCCAGCTGATTTAGCGCCGGGATTTGGGACCTCGTCATCGGCCCAGCCAAGTAGTTCATCGCCCAGCGTGTGCCAAACGTAACCGGTTTTTTCTCATGCACGTTGCGCAATAAAAAGACCCGTTTGCCCAAGCCGGATATCAGTTTGTCATACTCCCGTTTGTCCAAAGCACCAGAGTTTGCCATGGCGCTCTCAAGCCCGTCTAACAAACGTGCTTTGTCTTGCTCCGTCCCCAATTTACCGATAAACCACGTACCCGCATTTGAAAGCGCTTTGTAGTCAACGTCTACCGGATTTTGAGTTGCCAGCACCTGGGCCACACCAAAAGCGCGCGCCTGTTTCAACATACGCAACATTGGCTCTTTTGATGGTGGATTTCCTATCGGAGGCAAGTAGCCAAAAATCTCATCAAAATAAACGATGGCTCTGAGTGAGCTGGTACCAGCTTGCGACCGCATCCATGTTTCTACCGCTCCGTAAAGCAGGGTCACAAAAAACATCCGCTCATCTTCACTTAGATGGGCAAGATAAAAAATTGTGTGGCGCGGTTTGCCATCAGGCATGTACATCATCGCCTGAATGTCGAGTGGCTCACCTTTGATCCAGCTTTGGAATGCGGGTGATGCCAAAATGTTGTTTAACGAAATCGCTAGATCAAACCGATCTTTGTCTGGGAAAAACTGTTTGACATCAAACACACCGAGCTTTTCGAACGGTGGGTTTTGCACCTGCATAATCAGCTCGCCCAAATCAAGGTCATTCCCTTGGCTCCAAGCATGCTCAAAAATGTTGCTGAGCAAAATGTGCTCACGTGACCGTACCGGATCGATATTGGTCATTCCGATCAGCCCCAAAATGGCTGTCACAGTGCTGGCAATACGCTCGCGCAGATTCTCTTCGTTACCGGCCCACGGGATTGTGGGTGCGGCCAGCGATGACAAAATTGAGATCGGCAAGCCTGCATCTGAACCGGGTGTGTAAACGGCAAATTGAGTTGAGTCTTTTAGCTTTTGTAGCCGATCCGGCCCAATGTCTGATCCGGCCAAGCCGTTTTTCCACAGGCTGGCTGTATCGGCCGCCACTTCGGCCACGCTTTTGCCAGACCGTTGCGCCTCATCCGCATTCACCCACGGCTCAAAGTCGGCCGGAGCCAAGTTGGGGAAATGCAAAACCGCATTGGTAATGTCCCCTTTCAAGTCGAGCATTAGAGCCGGAACTTTGTTTAAAGCCGCCTCTTCCATTAGGTCGAGACACAGGCCGGTCTTACCTGAACCGGTCATCCCCACAATTACCGCGTGGGTTGTCAGATCGCCGGGGTCATAATGTAGTTTTTCACCGGTTTTCTCTCCGGTGGATGGATCAACGATGTGGCCTAGATAAAAATCTTCTGACATGAAAAACCTCTGTTTTTTAGCTTGATTAGCTTAATCAGCACATTCGCATTGCTCATTTTCAGCCAATCAGCTGGTTGGTTAAGCTTCTTAGCTGATCGGCTGATGAAGCTGACCCGCTAATTAAGCTACGCTTAATTCTTTTTGAATGATGGCGAAAAAATGGCTGAAGGTATCTTCGGCCGAGCATGATTTTGTCCCTTTTACAAAATCTTCCATCATTTCTTTAGCATAATCGGGAATATCTTTTTTAGATCCGTAGACTTTGTTTAGAAAGGATTGATAGTCTCGCGAAGCGGCAAGTTTGTCATCACATCCGGGCATGCTCCCTGTCAGTGAACTCAATTCTTTTAAATTATCCTGCAGCTGCTCAACCAAATCATCGATTTGCCGTTGCGCTTTTTTATCCGACTCGTCGGCCGTTTTGTCTACAAGCGCAGCGATCTGGTCAAAACTCCAGTTCAGCGCCAGCTCTGCATGTACGTCATCCAAATTCTCTCGGATAGTCGTATTGTTCATCAGCACGTCTGCTGCGTTCCGTTCTCTTTTGCGCAATGTTTTTCGATCTGCTGCCATGTTATTTCTTTCTCTTTTCTTTGTCATTGCAGGTGGTTGTCGCCAACCGATCCTTTCAAACCAATCGGACGAGATTTTACCAGACAACTGGTATCTCGTCAGACTTCAAATTCCGTTCTACACCATCAAAACATATCTTATCCAACACCTACCGAGGTATGTTTAATGACTCTTACAAACCCACGATAGATGAAAGATAGTGCTCCTAAACGGGGTAAACAGACCTTAACGTTCCTGAAAATCTGTTCATATTTAGTCTGGATAGTTGTATTGCCCGCCTCAACAACTGTAAAATCGGACACATGCGTAGAGTACTATTTGTCTTCGTATTTGGGCTGGCGCTTTTAGCCTACCCACTTATAACACTTGCCCAAACGGATGATACACCGGTTGAGCCAGATAATCCGGATAATTCTCAGCCTGTTGAATTTGTTCCACGCTACCATACGGTTGCTGAAGGGGAATCGTTGTACTTCATTGCAACATTCTACGGAGTCACCCAAGAGGCGATGGAAATTGCGAACAGCATCACCGATCCCACCTTATTATTTGTGGGGCAACAGCTGCTCATTCCGGCCGCCGATGGTGAGATTGTCCCTGCAACCTATGCACCACGATTTGGTGAAAACCTAGACATTATTGCGGAACGCTTTGGCGCCACTCCAAACGAAATTATTCGCGAGAACTATCTCCTGTCTCCCAACAGCGTTATCGGCGGGCAACCGCTACGCGTATTTAGCCGCACAGGCTCATCTACCCCGGGTGAAGCACCGGGTGTGGGGCACATTGTGCGGCCGGGCGAAACGCTGGCCACGATCTCGGCCCAATATGGCTTGACTCTGGCGGCCGTGATGGATGCCAATGACCTGACCGATGATCTGCGCTTACACACTGGGCAACGGCTACGCATTCCAACCTTATCAAACGATGCATATACAACGGCACCCGGCCTGTGGCAAGAGATGAGCTTTAACAACTTTCCCATCCGACAGGGAGACACGGTTGCCGTTTACATCGAATATCTTGAGCCAGGAACCCCATTCGGCCGAATCACAAGCCCAACGGGTGAGCTGATCCCAATCCGCTTTAAACCGGAAGGGGATGGGTATACGGGTCTAATCGGATTTGACGCATTTTCAGCTCCTGGCCAGTGGGATGTCGTGATTGGGGGTGAAGGGGATGCTAGGCCGTGGGATACGTTTGAGACAAGCTTTTTTGTAGCAGGTGCTGGATTTAGCACGCAATATATCCCGCTTGAAGATGACCAAGAGCTACGCAACACCGAGAACACATTTTTAAACACGATTTTCATCGATTCAAATCCTGAGCCGCTGTGGACAGACGTGTTCCGAATTCCGATTACCGGTACGGTTTCGGCCGGTTACGGTGATGCACGCTCGTACAACAACGGCCCAATTTACGCCTTCCACTCCGGTATCGATTTCCGCGGCAACATCGGTACACCGATTTTTGCACCGGCCGAAGGGGTTGTCGTTTTTGCGGGCGAGTTGGGCTTACGGGGCAATGCACTCATCGTTGATCATGGGATGGGCGTTATGACCGGCTACTATCATCTTGATGGATTTGATGTTGCATTAGGAGAGACGGTAGAACCTCTGCAACAGATCGCGCGAGGTGGTGATACCGGTCTTTCAACAGGCCCTCATCTGCATTGGGATTTACGCGTTTGGGGGAAAGCCGTCCACCCAACCCGCTGGCTTGAACGACTCTTTCCCTAGATCACTAGCCCAAACCTACTAACTTTTTACCCCTATAAGGATCTATTCGTGTTACACTATCGGTGTAATTTTCGCCTACCATTTTTCTCAATTATTTTTTACTTCTGATCTTTTATGTTTGATTTCCTCAACAAAGTCATGGCCGTTATTCGCGCCCGCATCTATCTAAGTCAAACTCAGCTCGGCCGCAAAGTTCGCGTCGATGGCAGGGTCTACGTTCACCCAGATGGGAACATTATTATCGGGGATCGTTGCCGATTTACCGGCACGATGGGCGGCCTTGAATTGGGGGCTGGACCGGAAGGAACGCTTGAGATCGGCGAGAATACGTTTATCAACTACGGCACCTCTGTTTCTGCGATGAAAAGAGTCACCATCGGCCGGGATTGTGCCATTGGAACCTACTGCATGATCATGGACAACGACTTCCACAAAATCTCGCCCGAAGAACGGTACGAGTTCCCAGAGTCTGATCCGATAACGATCGGTGACAAAGTGTGGCTGGGTGGCCACGTGATTGTCCTGAAAGGTGTCACGATTGGGGATGGAAGTGTTGTAGCGGCCGGGAGCATTGTCACAAAAGATATTCCCCCACGCTCACTAGCCGTAGGCGCCCCTGCAAAAGTTATTCGTCAAATCTAAGACCCAGATAACAATTCTAAATAAATTCGTTCGAGCCCTTTCCCCTTTGCGCGTCGTTTCACGCTGATCTCCCCGAT
>JAHDGV010000739.1 GCA_020631655.1 Chloroflexota bacterium
TATCTGTTTTTATCCTGATTTGTGTGACTGTGCCAGCCATCTTGCTTGCCGCCTGTGGCGAAACAACCCCGGCCGCAACCCCAACGCCTGCCATCACGCTCGCACCGGGAGAAGTCTCTGGCCAAGTTGTTTTTTCAGCCAATTGCGCCCCATGCCATCTGCTTACACCTGATGATGTTAAGGTAGGGCCATCGCTACACGGCATCGCCACCCGCGCAGGGACCAGAGTTGAGGGGCAAGATGCCTACACCTACTTGCTCACATCTATTTTGCGGCCGGATGACTACCTTGTGGAAGACTTTGACAATCTCATGCCTGCTTCGCTCGCCAAGTCTCTCACCAGCGAAGAAATGGATGCCGTCATCGATTACCTAATGACTCTTGAAGAGTAAATGGTTCCGGTTACGCGCCGACAGACCTCCGAGGTCTTTGCCTAAAAAGCTCGTAACGAGACTAATCAAATTTGCCTGCAATTTCTGTTCGCCACATTCAAATAATCATGATAAAAACGGCTGATGATCTGGTTTTACAACCAGATCATCAGCTGGTGGAACTTCGTTCCGACTACCTGCCAACACACTGACAAACCCTGAGCAAACAAACTATTCTGGAGGATTTGAATGACTGTTTCTGTTACTTTCCACGGACACGCAACCTTTTCACTCGATGTAAATGGGACCAAAATGATTGTTGATCCCTTTTTAAAGGGGAACAATCCACTTGCGCAAACAGCCGCAGACGACATCGACGTTGAGTACGTTTTGATCACCCACGGCCATGGGGACCACGTGGCTGATGCGGCCAGCATCGCCACCCGGTGCAATGCAACGCTGATTGCCAACTTTGAAATCGCTGATTGGTTCGGCCGTCAGGGAGTCGAGAAAACCCATCCGCAACATTTGGGCGGTGGCTTTAACCACCCCTTTGGCTATCTCAAAATGACTCCGGCCCTGCACGGCTCAAAATTGCCCGACGGAGAATACGGTGGAATGCCGGGCGGTTTTTTGCTCAAAACGGGGAAAGAAAACATCTACATCGCCGGTGACACCGCTCTGTTTTCAGATATGTCGCTGATCGGTGAACACGGGATCGACCTTGCGATTTTGCCCATCGGTGACAACTTCACCATGGGGCCAGATGATGCCCTACGTGCGGTTCAATTTTTGAATCCGAAGAAGGTTGTCCCCTGCCACTACAACACCTTTGGCTACATCATGCAAGATGCGGCCGCATGGGCCGAACGTGTCAACGCAGAAACCTCTGCCGAGGCCGTTGTAATGGACGTCGATTCTTCGATCACAATTTAATTCCTTTGACCAGTCTGGTTTTTGAAGCCAGACTGGTCCCGTAAGTTCCTACCTAAAACCTACACACATCGCCTACTCTTCTGCTCATGGCAGACACCCCCGTTATTTGGTGGATCAAAAAAGATTTTCGACTAACCGATAATCCGGCCCTGCACGCCGCACTCAAGGCGGCCGGGACGGTGATCCCGGTCTTTGTTTTTGAACCGGCCGTGCTCAAAGCGGCCGAGACGTCAGCCTTTCACGTGGCCGCTTGGTGCGACGCGCTCAAAGACCTGCAAGAGCGACTCGGCCGATTTGGTGGAGACCTGCTGATCATCCATGATCACCTGCCGGAAGCCTTTGACCAACTGCACCAAACAATCCGGTTTTCAGCCATTTATTCCCATGAAGAAGTGGGGAGCAACGTCACGTTCCAACGAGACAAGCAGGTAGCCAACTGGTGTAAAACGGCCGGGGTCAGGTGGCACGAGCATCGGCAAACAGGTGTTTTTCGTGGGAAGGATGTTGATCGGGATGATCGAATCGATCTATGGAACCGGTTCACCAAGCAAGGGGGGCTTCCCATCCCTACGGCCGAAGACCTTGGGCGATTGCAAGTCCCACCGGCCGCAAAACAACTGGTTTTTGGTGGAGAACTTTCGGCCGCAACCTT
The DNA here is from genome assembly GCA_020631655.1 of Chloroflexota bacterium. Lineage (GTDB taxonomy): Bacteria > Chloroflexota > Anaerolineae > Promineifilales > Promineifilaceae > WTJY01. Next base: position 1,960 of record JAHDGV010000739.1, read on the forward strand.
TGGCCATCCCCTCACACCCAGCCAGCAGGCCAACCGGCAACCGGTCAGCGAAACAGCAGCCGAAGAGACGCTCCATTCGTTTTTGTTTGAGCGGGGCATTGGGTACAGCGGCG
>JAHDGV010000740.1 GCA_020631655.1 Chloroflexota bacterium
AAGATACAGGTGAAACGCTGGTTGTTGAAAGTGAGTTGCGTTTTAGAACGGCCGGGGAAATCACTCTCACCCTCCAGCAAGCTGGATTCTCAGTTGAACGTATTTATGGCAATTGGGAGAAAAAGCCATTCGCACCGGCCGATCCTGTCATGGTATTTGTCGCTAAGCTTGGATAACAAAATGCAGGAACTTAAGCCGACTTACCCCCTGAACAAAATAACATTTGAGATTAAACAATTGCGTCGTACTCCTTACGTAGAAATCTTCATCGACAATCGCTCACTAAATGAGATTGTATCCGAGAACGAGTTTCCATTTGTAGGCAAATCAACCATAACGAGTTATGCAGGTTTGTATCCTGATATTGCCTTACTACCATCAAGACATTTACTTGATCAACCAAATCCAGAATATCTATATGAGGGTGAGAAAGTGTCAGTATTAGAATGTGGGTGTAGATTTTCAGGATGCTGGCCATTTGCACTTAAAATTACGATCAAAGATAAGTTTGTTTTCTGGAGTGATTTTGAAAACCCAAACCAGCCAGAATGGGATTATGAGGAATTACCGACGTTTTGCTTTGATAAAACCCAATACCAAAAGGCACTTGCAAAAGATCCAAAATACTTCAGGAAATCAAATTAAGCATCCGCATTTGTCCTTACCCCCGTCCCTAACTCTAAATGTCTAAAATCGAAAGACTCATCCCAGCCCTGCGCATGAACAAAGATTTCATGGAGCAGGTCGTCTCATGGCAACGGATACCCCCACGCCGCGCCAGCTATGCCAACCTGCCACACGCCATCGACCCGAGGGTGACAGCCACACTGCGCAACAGCGGGATTGAGCAGGTCTATACCCATCAGGCCAAAGCGGTGGAAGCCAGCCTTAACGGAGAGAATGTAGTGATCGCCACTCGCACCGCATCGGGGAAGTCGTTGTGCTACACAATTCCGGTTTTACACACACAGCTGACCAAGCCAACGAGCAAAGCGCTATTTCTCTTCCCCACCAAAGCGTTGGCCCACGACCAAACGGCCGCCATGCAACAGTTCATCTCGGCCGGGCGTTTGCCGACGATTGTCTCTAGCTACGACGGGGACACCCCCCGTTCCAAACGGAGCCAGATCAGAAAGTCGGCCGACATCTTGATCACCAACCCGGACATGCTACACACCGGCATCCTCCCCTTTCACACCAACTGGCGCGATTTCTTCCGCAATCTTGACACCATCGTGATTGATGAGATCCACGCCTATCGGGGTGTCTTTGGGTCACACGTTGCCAACGTCATGCGCCGATTACAACGCATTTGTGCCTTTTACGGGGCCAAACCAAAATTTATCTGCTGTTCTGCGACGATTGCCAATCCGAAAGAACATGCTGAACGACTAACTGAACAGCAATTCGTTACATTGTCCGAAAACGAGAATGGAGCCCCCCAAGGGGAGAAAGCGTTCATTTTGTATAACCCACCCATCATCGACCATGAACTGGGATTGCGAGCCAGTTTGGTTCTAACAGCCAAAGACGCGGCCGCAAGTTTCATCAAGCAAGATGTGCAAACGGCCGTTTTTGCCCGAGCCCGAAATACGGTTGAATTGCTGTTGGGCTATTTGCGAGATGAAGTGACTTTTCGAGATGGAGACCCAGACACAGTGACCGGCTATCGGGGTGGCTACCTCCCTCTTGAACGGCGTGAAATTGAAACCGGATTGCGCGAAGGGAAAATACGAGGCGTGGTGGCAACCAACGCCCTAGAGCTTGGCGTCGACATCGGCCAGCTCGATGCGGTGATTATTTCCGGCTACCCCGGCTCGATTGCCAGCGTGTGGCAACAGGCGGGACGAAGTGGCCGACGGACTGAACAATCTTTGGCACTGATGATTTTGGGCAACGGCCCGCTTGATCAGTACATCGCCAACCACCCCCGCTATCTATTTGGCGGTTCCCCCGAACACGCGCTAATCAATCCAGACAATTTGCGCATGTTGGTCAAACACCTGTGTTGCGCCGCCTACGAGATTCCGCTACGGCCGGGGCAACCGTATGGCTCACTCGAAAATA
>JAHDGV010000741.1 GCA_020631655.1 Chloroflexota bacterium
GTCATCAAATTGTCGCTCATGTCCCCACCAAATGCGCCAGAGTTGCCAACTACCGCTCCACCCAAAGTTCCCGGTACACCGGTCGCCCACTCCAGACCACCCAGCCCTTTGCTGATACATTTGCGCGCCAATGATGACAAATTTGCCCCAGATTCTGCGGTGCAAATAATGCTCGATCCGGCACTGCGGAAGCTCACTTCTTTCGCCCGATTCAGGATCACCAAGCCGCTTACACCGTGGTCAGAAACCAAGATATTTGATCCCCCACCCAAGATGAAATAGCGTGTACCGGTGGCATGAGCCAGCTCCACGGCCGCTTGCAAATCTTGGGCGCTGTAGGCCATGACCATCATCTCGGCCGGGCCACCCACCCGCGCAGAGGTAAAGCGAGAGAGGTCAGCATCTACCAAAAAGTTTTCACCAAACGCCGTTGCAAATTGGCGCTGATTTTTGTTGAGTGATTTTAAATCTATCGTCATTATTTGGCTTTTTGCTCTTGGCTTTTTGCTGTGAGTTTGTGGTTTCAAGCTGACAGCTAATGGCCAAAAGCTAATTGCAATTAGCTACTTCTTTTTCTTCTTCAATTTCTTCAAGCGATCTACAACTTTTTTGACTTGGTCGCTGGTCGCATCCAATTCAATCTTTTGGTCCTTCTCTTTTTTCGTTTTCTTTTTCGTCTCTTTTGCCATTTTGTTCGCCCTTAGGCATAAATGCCTTTGCTAGTTGAAACGCCCTACGGGTTTTTGCCCATCGTTTACAAGCCAGTCGGTCATCTGTGTTGCGTCACCCGCGTTCATCACAATGATGGTGTCACCGGGTAGTGCATGCTGAATCAAAAACTGCGTTGCGTCCTCACGGGTCCCGATGTGCCGCACCGACGGATGCGCAATTTCTGATGCAAATGCGGCCGCCGACAAGCCCAAATTGTCAGTCTCACGGCTTTTGTACACATCGAGCACAATCACCTCATCGGCCGAATCAAAGCAGGTTTGAAACCCTGCATAACTATTTTTTAAGCGACTGAACGTATGGGGTTGCCACACGGCCCACAGCTTTCCTTTAGGGAAACGCTGTTTTCCGGCCGCTAGGGTCGCCTTAATTTCGTTTGGATGATGGGCATAATCGTCGATGACAGTTACACCGTTCGGCTGGCCTTTGATTTCAAACCGCCGTCCCATCCCGGTAAACGTTTTAAAATGTTCAGCGATTTCTGCAAAACTTAACCCTTCACCCAAGCCAACGGCCAAGGTAGCCAGCGCGTTCAACAAATTGTGTCGGCCGGGGACAGATAGTTCCAGCGTTGCCCAGACTTTGACGTTAAAACAAACATCGGCCGAAATGCCGCCAAGATCGTTTGTGAACACCTCATCCGCCTGAATAAAGGCATCTACCTTAGGATGGGTCACACCGTTCAGGGAGTATCCGCTAATTTTTAAGCCCGCTTTTTTGTCGAGCTGGTCAAGTAGCGCCAGCACACCCGCATCATCTAAACAAACCACCAAGTGTGGATCTTGAGCCTGCTCAAGTAGCCCTGCAAATTGATCAAACGCATCAACGTAATCGGCCGCAGTTGGGTAAATATCAACATGGTCATGGCCGATGTTGGTAATCACGGCCACTGTCGGCCGCAGACCCAAAAACATGCGGTCATACTCATCAGCCTCGATCACAAAATGTCGGCCGTCTCCGGCAAGGCCGTTGGTGCCGGTGGCTGGCAACGTCCCCCCCACAATCACAGATGGGTCTTGCTCGGTCTTGATCAGCATGTGGGCGATCATGCCGGTAGTTGTGGTCTTGCCGTGTGTTCCGGCAACAGCGATGCCACGTTGACCCTGCATCAAATCACCCAAAAACTCGTGCCGTTTTAAAACCGGAATCCCGGCCGAGAGTGCCGCCGCAACCTCAGGATTGCTATCAGGCACAGCCGACGAACGGACTACCATCTCTGCGCCCGTGATCTGCTCAGCCGCATGACCGACAAACACGGTTGCCCCATCCGCTTCAAGCGCGGCCGTCATCCCATTGGCCTGCTGATCAGAGCCAGACACCGTAAAGCCACGGC
>JAHDGV010000742.1 GCA_020631655.1 Chloroflexota bacterium
GCGATTACCCACGCAGAAGCGACCAAAGTATTGGTCGAAAACGGCCGTGCCGTTGGACTGCAATATGTGAAAGGGGGCAAGGTCCAGACGGTGCATGCCAATCGTGAAATTGTGTTGAGCGGTGGCGCGGTCAACTCCCCTCGCTTAATGCTGTTGTCCGGCATCGGCCCGGCGGACGAACTGCGGAGTATTGGAATTGATGTGGTTCATGACCTACCTGGCGTAGGTAAAAACTTTCAAGACCACATGGATGTTTACATCCCGGCCGAAGTTAGCCAGCCGGTCAGCTTAAATGGGCAAGATCGGTGGGATCGTGCGATACGGCATGGGATTCAATATTTGCTCTACAAAACTGGCCCTGTGACCGCCTGCGTGGCTGAAGGCGGCTTGTTCCTCAGCACAAGTGATGAGGTGCGTTCACCCGATATTCAGATCCACTGTTTGCCCGCGTTTGTGGTTGACCACGGCCGGAAGCCGATTCCGGGGCAAGGGGTCACGATCAACACGTGTAATCTGCGGCCGAAAAGCATCGGCTCTGTCTCGCTCACCTCGTCTGATCCGACCGTGCCACCCGCTATTGATCCCAACTTCTGTGGCGATCCTGAAGGGTATGACTGGAAGATTTCGATTGAAGGGTTTAAGTGGGGTCGACGGTTATTGGCCGCCCCATCTTTTAAACCGTATATCAAAAAAGAATACATGCCAGGTGCAGATACCCAATCAGACGAGGAGATCAAAAATTACATTCGCCAGTGGTCAAAAACCGACTATCACCCGGTTGGCTCCTGCAAGATGGGGCAAGAAACAGACAAGATGGCGGTGGTTGACACCCAGCTTCGGGTTCATGGGATGGAAGGTTTGCGAGTGATCGATGCCTCGATTATGCCGACTTTGATTAGCGGTAATACGCAGGCTCCTTCAATTATGGTTGGGGAAAAAGGTGCGGCCATAATGCTCGCGGGGCAACTGGTTTAATCGATTTCAACTAGAGACTGATTTATGAAAAGCAATTATCAAATAAAAGCCACCGACTACAAAATGCTGATCAACGGCCGGTGGGTACAGTCAGAATCCAGCGAACGCTTTGACCGGTATAGCCCGGCCCACGATGTGCTTGTCGGCACCTATCCTTTAGCGAATCAAGCGGATACAGATGCGGCGATTCAAGCGGCCCGCACCGCGTTTGACAGCGGTGAATGGGCGTATATGAAAGGGGCTGATCGGGCCGCTTGTTTACGCCACATAGCGCAAAACATCCGTGACAACATTGATGCGTTGGCGCTGGTTGAGACGCTTGAAAGTGGGAAACCGATCGCTCAGGCCCGTGGAGAAATGGAAGGCGCGGCCGGGATTTGGGAATATGCGGCGACGCTGGCATACCACACCTACGGCGATACCTATAACACGCTGGGCAGTGACATGCTGGGCTTGACGCTACGGGAACCGATTGGGGTGGTGAGCATGATCACCCCATGGAATTTCCCGCTGTTGATTATCAGCCAAAAGCTCCCGTTTGCGCTGGCGGCCGGATGTACGGCCGTGATCAAGCCAAGCGAGTTGACCCCCGGCACCACCTTGATGCTGGGGCAAATGATGGAAGAAGCGGGCATTCCTGATGGAGTGGTCAACATCGTTACCGGCTACGGCGATCCGGTTGGAGCACGCTTGTCGGCCCATCCGGCCGTAGACATGTGTTCCTTCACCGGCTCAACCAACGTCGGCAAAATGATCGTTGATGCGTCAAAAGGGAATCTCAAAAAGGTTTCTCTCGAACTAGGGGGCAAAAATCCACAAATTGTGTTTGCCGATGCTGATCTAGAAGCGGCTCTCGACGCGGTTGTCTTTGGTGTTTACTTCAATATGGGTGAATGCTGTAACAGCGGCAGTCGCCTGTTGGTTCAGCGTGAGATCGCGGAAGAATTTACCAAGAAAATTGTTGAACGCTCTCGTACCGTTCCTGTTGGCGATCCGCTGGATGAAGGCACCAAAGTGGGCGCAATCGTCAACCAAATGCAGTACGACAAAATCATGGGGATGGTTGAAGAAGGGAAAAAGGC
>JAHDGV010000743.1 GCA_020631655.1 Chloroflexota bacterium
ACTGTCCCCTCAACAAACGAAACTAGCTCGTTCCCATGATCATCAAAGCCCAGCGGCCGAGGTGCGGCCGTAAATCCTGACTGGTGCAAATGGACCAATAACTTGTGCACCGCACCAGACCACGGGCCGGACGGCCGAGAAACAGCATCCCCCTGTTTAAAAATTTGGTTGGCTCTGCCGCCTTTTAATTCTTGATCCATAATGTTTAACTTGCCTTATGTGCTAACAGACCTCGGAGGTTTCTACTTCCGGGAAGATAGTAGCATCCATGACAAAACCTCCGAGGTCTTTGTCGAACAAGTGCCTAACATCAGCTGTTTAAGCTAACCGGCCGCATATTGCGGTTGCGTCACACAAGCGATGTTCCCACCGCCCAACAAAATTTCTCGGGCATTTTTTAGGCCGATAACTTGCCGATCTGGAAACAGTTGGCTCAAAAGTTCCTGAGCTGGCTGATCATACGGATCGTCAAATTCAGGCACAACGACCACAGAATTACCAACATAGTAGTTAATGTATGATCCCATCACTTTGTACCCGGCCAGCCGCTGGGTCGCGTCAGGAGTCACATCAACTCCGGCCGCTTCTTCCTCCGTCCAAACGGCCGGAGATGGCTGGTGGATTTTGTGGATCGTTAACCGCCGCCCTTTTGCGTCAGTCGCGTTGCTCAAAATCTCAAAGGCCTCGGCATATACCTCAAACTGCGGATCATTTTCATCGTTGGTCCATGAAAGCAGAAGTTCGGCCGGGCCGACAAAACATGCCAAGTCGTCGATATGGCCGTCCGTCTCATCAAATTTACAGCCGCGCGGTAGCCAGAGCACCTTATCGATCCTCATGTAATCAGAAAAAATCTGCTCCGCCTCTGCTTTGGTCATACCCGGGTTCCGATTTGGGTTTAGGATGACTGATTCGGTGGTAAGCAAGGTCCCTTCGCCGTCACACTGCAATCCCCCACCCTCGGTAATCATCGGCCCCCGATAGCGATCCAGCCGTTCGATTTCACACATTTTAGCGGCCGCTAAATCATCTTTGTCCCACGGAAAATAAAGACCACCTTCTAAACCGCCCCACGCATTAAAGCCCCAATCAAGACCACGAACTTCTTTAGTTGCATCATTGACCAAGAACATCGCCCCCATGTCTCTAAACCAAGCATCATTCGTGCTCATCTCCACTACACGAATATGATCAGGGAGCATTCCCCTCGCGTTGAGATATTGATCATGCCCAACCGCTACAGTAACCGATTCACTTGTGGCGATCGCTGTAGCAAGTTCAACCCAAACTTTTTGGACAGGCTTTCCCCCATTGCGCCACACATCACTGCGGCTGGGCCAGCCGAGCCAACACCCATCTTTTTTCTCAAATTCCCCCGGCATTCTAAAGCCATCTTGCCTCGGAGTTGTGTTACACAATTTCGACATACTTTTTCTCTTTAATCCATTATGAGAGCCACGCCTAAAGACCCGCGGTTTTAGGGTGATATAGGTACTAGAAAGGTACCGATCTCCCCCAACCCTAGAACCAACTTAGACCTATTTCACATGCGCTTTACGCTACAACAAAAGTATATTTCAGAACAAGCCAAACGGATAGATTTTTATCCAAAACAGCGTCTGTGCACCCGCTTGCAAAAGCCTTTGCACCAGATGATTTTTTAAACACCAATGGAACAAGCTCGGAGTTTCGTAAAAGAGCATAAAATCCTGCTATTAGCCATTTTCCTCTGTCTGTCATACCACGGGGGGATGGTCTTTTGGACGTTCCGAGGAACCTATGATGCGTGGGTTCATATTTTCTTTGCCGACCACTGGCGCAGAACCTTGTTTGATCACTGGAACTATCGCTGGTACACCGGCTTCCCGATGGTGGGGTATCCGCCCGGATCACAACAAACGGTGGGCATGTTGTCCAAGCTCATCGGCCTTGAGTCTGCGTTTGCGGTTGTTCAGCTTTTTGCCGTCACCAACTGCACCATCGGCATTTATCGCTTTTCAAAAATCTGGGCCACCGACCCCAAAGCTCCCGGCTATGCCGCGCTCTACTT
>JAHDGV010000744.1 GCA_020631655.1 Chloroflexota bacterium
ACGGCGTCTGCCACCGCCTGAATGTCCCCATCTTCTTGAAAAAGGGGGGCTAAGTCGATTACTGGGATTGCGCTAAAGTCGCCTTGGGTCATCCTATTTTTCCTTCTGCGAGGTTAACCTCGCAGTTAAAACATGAAGCCCGATTAATCGGGCTTTTTTGGTTGAGTTTAAGTTGGTTTGATGCGAGATTTTACACTAGTATTCTCTACCAGCCATGAGTTCTCAATTAACAATCAGAGGAACCAAATGGCTTGCGGCTAACGGCTAAAAGCCAAAAGCCACAAGCTAAAAGCCGATTATGCAATCTTATCTCCAAAAACTCGCAGGACAATTAACAGAATCGCTCGCCATACCTGCCTATCGCTGGCTGTGGTTCAACTCAATTTTAGGCTCGATGCGGCTGATCGGGCTGTTTGTGGTGCGTGGTTGGCTGGTGCTCGAGCTAACCGACTCGGCCTTTTGGGTGGGGGCGGCCCCGGCCGTGCGCGGGCTGGTGCAGATTTTGCTGGGGGCATTTATCGGGGTGATGCTGGATCGGGTGAACCGGAAATGGGCCATGTTTATCGCCGAAATCGGCAGTTCGCTCTCTGCTTTAGCCATTGGCGTTTTGGTGCTGACCGGTCAGATCGAACTGTGGCACGTTTTTGCGGCCAGCTTTTTTGAAGGGATGTTTATCGCCGTCCGCTGGCCCGCCATCAATAATTTGATTTTACAAACGGTGGGGCAAAAGCGGGTGCTCAACGCCTCGGCCGCCCAGATGCTGGGGTTCAACGTGGGGAACGTGATTGCTTCTGCCTTGACCGGCTGGATCGTGACCCGATTTGGGATCGCTAACGGCTACTTTTTTGCAGGCGGGACGGGGATCTTGGCCGGCCTGTGTATCCTCTTTATTCAAGGTGATTACTCACCAAAAAATGTCATCATCGAGCCTGTGATGGATTCAGTTCGGGAAGGATTGGTTTATATCCGCTCAAAACCGGCTTTGGTCTGGCTGATCTTGCTGGGGTTCCTGATGTCACTGCTCGGCTGGTCTAATCTAACCATGTTGCCGGTGCTGTCACGGGACTATTTAGGGACCGGGGCAGACGGGCTAGGTTATTTAACGGCGGCCGGAGCGATTGGCTCGTTGGCATCTACCCTGTTTATTGCTGGGTTGGGAGATTATGGAGACAAAATCAAGTTGGTGAAGTGGGCCGGTATCGCCACCACGGCCGGTATTTTGCTTTTTTCTCTGTCGCGCGTTTACGCTGTGTCATTGGGATTGGCCGCGCTGATGCAGGCCGGTTTGATGGCGTTTGAGGTGAGCCTAACCGCCAGCGTCATCTTGCTGACGAGTGAAAAAATGCAGGGGCGGGTGCAGGGGATATACACCCAAGTCTTCGGCTTTACGTGGGTTGGTGGGGTGATTTTGGGGTCGATTGCGACCTTTACCTCGGTTCCGTTTGCAATTGCGCTGGGTGGGTTAACGATTGGGGTGACGCTGTTGATTTTGTGGCGGCCGATGGATCAAATAAAAATCAGCGTACAGTAAGTAAGTGGGGTAGTAGTATGACAAAACATCTGATTAATGAATAATTGGATCTGAAAAGTTTCTGTGAACCATAGGCTTTTTCATGCCGCTCAACCTTCACCCCAGCTCCCCTCTCCCAAACTTGGTAGAGGGGAGCTGGTTTGCCACGATGAACCTAACCTTTCTCCCAATTTGGGAGAAGGTGGCCGGCTGAACGTAGTTCAGCTCGGTCGGATGAGGGTGAGAAACAGATGCTTTAGCATCTGGTAGAAGTATTTACCCTCAGAAGTAACTCTGATTAATAGGATAGAAAAATGGAACCGATAAAAACATTTCCCAGACTAGGGACCCGAGTAGATATGGAAGCGATCCGGGCTGAGACAGGTGTCTCAGAAATTTACCGGATGGGGTACAACGAATCCCCGATGGGACCTTCGCCAAAAGTGGTAGCGGCCATACGCATGGCGGCCGCCGGAATCGGTTACTATCCGCCGATGGGGGATGAGCGCATGCGCGGGGTGATGGCTCAAGTTTACGGC
>JAHDGV010000745.1 GCA_020631655.1 Chloroflexota bacterium
TAAAACAGTTGACGCAAAATAAGTTCTCTAATTTCCGCTTATATGGTTCAATTCTCAAATCTCCGCAGCCAAACGTGAACCTTGGTCTATCGCCCGTTTAGCATCCAACTCCGCAGCTTCATCTGCCCCACCAATAAGATGCACTTTAATACCTGCCATTTCCAAAGGCTGTTGCAAATCTCGAAGCGGCACTTGTCCTGCACAAACCACCACATTATCTACCTCCAACAATTGCGGTTTACCATCTATTGAAATGTACAAACCTTTGTCGTCTATTTTGTGGTAGCGGACTTTGGAAATCATTTGCACCTCTTTTTTGCGAAGGCTACTTCTATGTATCCAGCCCGTTGTTTTGCCTAAACCGCCGCCCATTTTTCCGTCTGAACGTTGCATCATATAAATGGTGCGTGCCGATGGTTCGTATTCCGCTTTCATGCCTTCGATGCCTCCTCTTACGCTGTTTGTGCCATCTACGCCCCACTCTTTTAAGAAGGCTTCTACATCTAAACTGGTCGGTTGATGTGCTTCATCGTGGCTGAGGTATTCGGCTACATCAAAACCGATTCCTCCTGCGCCTATGATGGCAACTCGTTTGCCTACTGGTTTTTTGTGGTACAATACATCAATGTACGAAAGGGTTTTGGGATGCTCAATGCCTTCCAACGTAATTTGTCGAGGCGAAACTCCCGTGGCGATAATCACCTCATTAAATCCACCTTCGATTAAATTTTCGGCAGTGGCTTTGGTATTGAGTTTTAGGTCAACACCTGTTAAGCTGATTTGCTTGTTGAAATAGCGGATGGTTTCGTGAAATTCTTCCTTACCCGGAATTTCTTTTGCCATATTGAACTGTCCACCAATTTCATGGCTTGCCTCAAAAAGCGTTACTTGATGCCCTCGTAAAGCTGCCGTAGTTGCTGCCGATAAACCTGCTGGACCTGCTCCTACAACGGCTACTTTTTTAGGGCTTGATGTTGCTTCGTAGTTCAGTTCTGTTTCGTAACAAGCGCGAGGATTCACCAAACAACTTGCTCGTTTATTTTCAAAAACATGGTCTAAACAAGCTTGATTGCAACCGATACAGGTATTGATTTCATCCTCTCGTCCTTCCATTGCTTTGAGGACTAAATCGGCATCGGCTAAGAATGGACGTGCCATTGAAATCATATCCGCACAGCCATCTGCCAACACCTTTTCCGCCACATCGGGCATATTGATTCGGTTGGAGGTGATTAAGGGAACGCTAACCTCGCCTTTTAATTTTTTTGTTACCCAACTAAATGCTGCCCGTGGCACCATGGTAGCAATGGTAGGCACACGAGCCTCATGCCAGCCAATCCCTGTGTTGATGATGGTTGCGCCTGCTTCTTCAATGAGTTTGGCGAGTTGTACCACTTCTTCCCAACTGCTTCCGCCCTCTACCAAATCGAGCATGGATAAGCGGTAAATGATGATGAAGTTTTCGCCTACTTTTTCACGGGTACGGCGCACAATTTCGAGGGGGAATTTGATGCGGTTTTCGTAGCTGCCTCCCCATTCATCGGTACGGTGATTGGTGCGTTTGGCGATGAATTGATTGATGAGATAGCCTTCTGAACCCATGATTTCTACACCATCGTAGCCTGCGTATTGGGCTAGGGCAGCGCATTCTACAAAATCGTTGATGGTATTTCTGATGCCTCGTTTGGATAATGCCCAAGGGGAAAAAGGTGTAATGGGTGATTTGATTTTAGAGGGTGCTACACCGAAGGGATGGTACGCATAACGTCCTGTATGTAAGATTTGCATACAGATTTTACCATCGTATTTGTGAACAGCATCGGTGATGACTCTGTGTTTGTTGGCGGTGCGTTTGTTACTGAGGGTAGCTGCGAAGGGCTTCGTCCAACCTGCACGATTGGGGGCAATACCGCCCGTAACAATTAGCCCGACTTGTCCTCTGGCACGCTCACCGAAATAGGCTGCCGTTTTTTCGTAGCCGTTTTTGGCTTCCTCTAAACCTGTGTGCATAGAACCCATCATGGCTCTATTTTTTAAGGTGGTAAA
>JAHDGV010000746.1 GCA_020631655.1 Chloroflexota bacterium
AAGTTTAACCCTACTAAATTTGCTTGGCTAGGTTAGCCCAGCTCATCGGCCGTTTCTTCACCTCAACCGGTTGGTTAATCTCAGTCAAAATATCATCAACATATTTTGATTGCCGCAACCCCACCAGCACACAGCTCACCCCGGCCGTAGAGCGCAATGCCCGCACGGCCGTTTGGCTCAGCGTTTGCCCCCCGCGCCACGCATCATCAGCCGTTTCCGCATTTAACTTGATGGTGGTCAACATACCCGATTCTTGCGCCCGATAGACGGCCGAAATCGTGTCGAGTGTATTTTCTAAAATCTCTTTGTACTCAACAATCCACGGGATCGCATGCTCAGGAAGCTCCGGCCGAGTGTTTAGAAAACGGATCGCAAAATTGGCCCGAGGCTCTAAATATCCACTTCGGATATCTTTCCAGTTGCTAAACGTGCCAAATCCCTCCCAGCGCTGAGACAGCAGTCGCCCCCCGGCCGTGGTGGCCGCAAACTCTTGCTTGGTGCGAAACGGCACCTGTTCATCGGGGATGGAGAAAATCGCCTGTTGCAGTCGCCCTTCAATTTCGGTTAGCTTCTCAATCCACGCTTCAGCCTCATCTGGATCTGGATTTCCTTTTACCATTGGCAGTTTGGCCAGCCGTATCAAGTTGCTTCCAACCACCCCGTTGAGCGGCCGGTTGACCAACCCCATCAGCCCTTTTTCAATCGCTAAATCGAGTAATGTTCGGCCGTTGCTTTGATTGATTGCGGTAGCCGGTTCGGTTTCTAGCAAGTTCATTGGAAATTGGATCACTTCAAAGTGATGGTCGGCCGAGATTGATTCTGCGATCTCGATTACTCTTTCGAGAGACGTAAAGTCATAGCTATCAGGATAGTTCGGAAAGCTGTTGGAGCTGATGCCGTACCGCTTAATCCGCCCTTTGGCCACCTCAGTCTCCAAATATTTAAAGGCCATCTCGATTCGGTTGTAGTATTCGACACGTGCTTCTTCCAGATCGATGTCGTTTTTCTTAGCCCAGCCCAAAAAATATTCCGGGTTGTGGAGCAAAAAGACATCAACCGTTTCAAGTTTTAGCCGGGCCAAACTGCGATCAAGTTGATCTTCTAAAAATTCTGGGTGGATGCAGTGCTCAAGCCCTTGGCTGTATCGGACCAAATCGAGCCACGGCTTGCCTTCGGCCGTGCGGGCTTGCGAGATCGCGTAGTTTTCTCCCTGCAGATACCCACCTTTGGTCACAACAATGACTTGCTCACGCGTGAGTCGGCCGGCCGCAATCTGATTACCAATTACTGACCCAATCAACTCCTCAGACTTCCCATCCCCATAGTTTGAGCTGGTATCTATTAAATTAATGCCGTTGCGCAACGACTGGGTGAGCGCTTGGGTATGGATGATGTCATCAAGGACGGTTCGATAGCTACCGAATCCTGCTTGCGAACAAATCAGTCCGCTTTTGGCGTGCTGGTTGGTCTGCACGGCCGGGAAATTTTTGAAATAGTCTTGCGTACCAGCTGGGGTTGCATATCCAGAAATCATAGAAATTTAGAAATTAGTTGCTAAAACTGAAGCGTTGGTGAGTCGTTGGTTAAGCGTTTCGAATTGATCACAGAGGTAATATAAACTTGGTTGATTTAAAAAGTTTAGAAGGTCAAATATGCGCTTAGGTGAGGAGTGATCTCATCCTAAAAATCATGTTTTGGGCTGTTTTAAAGGCGATTTGGTGGCGTCTTGGTGGCTTCTTCGGAGCATCACTTTTTGCACCTCGCGTAGCCTAACTGATTATTTAGAAAAGCGCACATTTTTTGACCGTTATCATCCAGTTAGATACATTTATGGACTGAATTTTGAAAATTCTAACAAAGGCCTACATCACGTTTCGAGCAGTATTTGAAAATCTAATCCAATTGAGAGAATGGAGAAAAAGGTATGCTAAATAAAATAAGCAACAATCGTGCTGGGCGTCTGATGACAGCCTTTTTGGCCGCGATATTTAGTGGGGTGCTCATCTTGTCCTTAACCGGATTTGTGCAGGCCGAGGTGGAAAC
>JAHDGV010000747.1 GCA_020631655.1 Chloroflexota bacterium
TCTTCGCGATGGGTCATCGCCTGTCGCCACCCCTCAAATGTTGCATCGATAAATTTTTTCAAAGAGTCTCGGTGCTGTGACATGCAAGACTCAGAGGCAAACATCATTTGAGCATAGGGGTGCAGTTGGTGATGCCGCACCGGAATGAGGCGAGGTGTCACTCCAAGCTGGGTAAGTTCAGCCGGTTCTGTGATGGTGTACCCCTGCACCGCATCAAACCGGCCGTTGATCAGGTCATGCAGGGTCCAATCCCCCACCGTAAAGTCAACCGTTTGTGGATCAATCCCGTGTAGGGTTAACACGGTGCGGATGAGATGAATGCCATCACCGTGCATGGCGATGTGTCGGCCGGGTAGATCTTGTAGAGTTTGGACCCCACTGTCAGGTGGCGTCATCAGCACCATCGGTGTTTGCTGGAGCATAGCCCCTATCGCTTTTACCCCTTTTCCCGCTAGTGCGGCCCGAACAACCAAATTATCTTCCATGCATCCGGCCGATGGGTCGTGCGACAGGACCAGATCAAGCGTTGATGTTGTGGGATAGTCACGTGGATCGAGAAGCGTAACATCTAGCCCGGACGCTTCATACAGCCCGTGCTCTTGCGCCCAAATGAGCCCAGCAAATTGGCAATTGAGGTACCAATCTTGAACAAAGGTAAAAGGTATTAACTCAGTCATAGTGTTTCTACTAACTCAAAATAGATCGCCAGGAATTCAAAATCATCGGCCGGTTGCTGAAAAAAATCGTAATGGTCCGCCTTAAAAGCCTCGAGTGATACCTCACCCGAAATCGCTGGATCTTCTGTCCATAATCTTTCCGGAATATCACCCCACGCCACCAAAGCAACACCGGTGATCCGTACTCGGCACCGAGGCTGTTTGGCGGCATCATAAATGGTGTAGGTTAGCCCAACATGTAGCGGTGTGTTGTACTCATCTACCCCTAGTGCAGATGCGATCGGCCACGCCGTTGCCGTTTTGTCCCCATCGATAATTTGTTGAACTAAGGTGGGATCGGTCCACCGAATGCGATTTTCGTTCATTTGATTCTCCTCACTTTCCTGCGTCGCTCAATACCCCACTTGGCGCGGTAGCAAACCTCCGAGGTCATTGGCCCTTTTCGACGCACTCCGTCAACCATTAAGTCTACAGCCTTTGTGTTGTGCTTAAAAATGAAGCATTCTCCATTTTCTGAAAATTTGGGATTTGGCGTTAAATAGCCACAGAACACGAGGTATTCTGGACAAAATATCCACAAATTGCCCTTATTTCCTTGTTTTAGCTAAAAATTATGTTTGTGAGTTGAAAAAACCTGTACAAATGCTTTGCGATTTGCTAACCTATTTCTTTAATTGCGGAAATTTATTGCATTTTGCAGAGAATGCATTTAACGAGGTCTTGATGAGTCAGTTAAACGGTAACAAACAACCAATTATCGATATGCGGAATATTGTGAAGCGTTTTCCGGTTGGAAATGACGAAATCACAATTTTGCACGGCATTTCGTTCGATGTTAATCCGGGTGAATTTGTTTCGATTGTGGGACCTTCCGGAAAC
Source organism: Chloroflexota bacterium (assembly GCA_020631655.1). Taxonomy (GTDB): domain Bacteria; phylum Chloroflexota; class Anaerolineae; order Promineifilales; family Promineifilaceae; genus WTJY01. The sequence goes on from JAHDGV010000747.1 coordinate 1,557, forward strand.
GGTAAGTCAACCCTGTTGAATATGGTGACCGGTATTGATCGGCCGTCTGAAGGTGAGGTGATCGTCACTGGTAAGCCAGTTCACGATATGACTGAAAATCAATTGGCCAAATGGCGCGGTCAAGAAGTTGGTATTATTTTCCAGTTTTTCCAAATGCTCCCTTCATTAAGCCTGTTGCAAAATGTGATGTTGCCGATGGAATTTGCATGGATGTACAGCCGTTCAGAACGTCGCGACCGAGCGATGGATCTGCTAGACATGGTTGGCTTGGCTGATCAAGCAACAAAATTGCCCGGCATGGTATCAGGTGGTCAGCAACAGCGTGCGGCGATCGCCCGTGCTTTGGCAACTGATCCCCCGCTTCTGGTGGCGGATGAGCCAACGGGTAACTTGGATGCAAAAACGGCCGGGCAGGTGTTTGACTTGTTCATGAAACTAGTTGAAGAGCAAGGCAAAACGATGCTCATGGTAACCCATGATGCTGAA
>JAHDGV010000748.1 GCA_020631655.1 Chloroflexota bacterium
AGACCCAAGTAGTGTGACGGCGATGGCAACGATGAGTGCTCAAAGCGGCTACTGGGGATTGCAAGGTGGCAACCAAAAACGGGCCGTCTTTTTCCAAGTTTGGTTTGCTTTGCCATTACTGACACATCTCTACGGATACTTGCCGTGGAGCAAACTTGGTTCAGCCGAAGATTTGCCGCGGAACGTTGCTTTGCAGTGGGCCAAGTGGTGTCGTCATCCAGACTACATTTTGAGTGACACAAGTTTGCCGCTGGAGCGGTACAAAAACTTTACGGCCCCGGTTTTGGCGTACAGCATCGATGATGACGACTGGGGAACGGCCGCTTCCGTAGACTCGATGATGTTAAACGCATATTCAAACGTTGAGCGCAGACACATTGCCCCGGCCGATTATGGGGTCAAAAAGCTAGGGCACATGGGCTTTTTCCGTAAGGGATCAGAACCCCTATGGCGGGAGGTGGTTGAATGGCTACAACAGTATTAGCAAGCCAGCCTCAGGCGCTCGAGAATAAAGTCCCGTTTTTTGCGAATTATTTGGACTATCGTTCTGACCCGCTCCAGTTTTGGATGGATGTGGGGCGAGTTGGCCCACTTGTTGAGATTCAGCTGGGGCCGATGCAAAAGTTCTGGGTGGTGACCGATGCGGATCTTTTTCAGCAGATTTTGCAGTCAAAGTCTAAAAACTTTCCGCGAGACCGGCAGATTCGGCAAGGGAATGCGATTGATAACGGCCGGACGGTGTTTAATGCCAAAACGTATGAAGAATGGCGCTGGCGCAGACGGTTGCTCCAACCCGGCTTTCACAAGCGAGAGCTGGCTAAATTTGCTGAATCGATGGTGACAGAAACGACTCAGCTAGCAAATGAAATACCACAAAACGTGTCAGTTGATCTTGCTGATTTAACCAAGAAGCTGACGATGCGGATCATCTGCCAAACGATGTTTAGTGCATCTCTGGCCGAAACTGACGTGTTGCAACACGCTTTCGAGCAAACGTCTTACTTTGGCTTCAAGCGGATGAGTAGCATTGTGAATGTGCCGCACTGGTTGCCAACCAAGCTAAATCTGGATACCAAAGCGGCTGTGACCGACAAATATCGCATTTTGGGCAAAATTGTGGACGAGCGCTTGGCATCAGGCCAACCAAAAGACGACGCCCCAACAAGTTGGGACATGTTGGACATGTTGATTTCGGCTCAGTTAGATGATGAGGACGAGATGCCGGGTGCTGAGCGCAGTTTCAGCCGGGATGACCTCATCGCTGAGATGAGCAGTTTGGTTTTTGCCGGACACGAAACTACGGCGATGACACTTGTTTGGCTCCTGAACAAAGTGGCTACCGATCAAACCATCTATCAAAAATTGATGGTTGAGATTGATGCCGTTTTAGGCGACCGGCCGCCGACGCTAGATGATTTAGACCAGATGCCTTACACCCATCAACTAATTCAAGAAACGCTCCGCTACTATCCATCTGTTTATGTGACACTGCGCGAAGCTGAAGCGGATGATGAACTAACAGTTGGCGGTGCGACCTATGCTGTTCCGGCCGGGCGGCAGTTTATTATGAATATTCGCGGATTACACCACTCTAAAGAGTATTGGAGTAACGCAGATCAATTTGTTCCAGAACGGTTTTCGGCCGAAAATAGCCAAGAGTGGCATAAGTTTGCCTACCAGCCGTTTATTTCTGGACCTAAAAAATGTATCGGCGACCAGTTCGCCATGATGGAGTTGCGCTTGGTTGTACCAACGTTGCTCCAGCGTTTAACGTTTGAACCGGCTTCATCCCATCCTGCCCACCAAGTTAAGGAGGCGGCCGGATTTGTGATGGAGACGGATAAGCCTGTCATGATGAGAGTTAAAAGTAGAGAGATTTAATGTTGCAAGTCGCAAGTAGGCAAGTTGCAAATCGTCGAAACCGAGGTTTGGCGTTTGGACAAAATACCTGCAACCTGCCACTTTCAACCTAACAACTTCCTTTAGGAGATTTTATGAGTTTTCGTATTGAAAAAGTCGGCATTATCGGGGCCGGAACG
>JAHDGV010000140.1:0-3050 GCA_020631655.1 Chloroflexota bacterium
GCTGGTGGTTATTCCTGAACTCCGAATTTCAGATCTGGGTCTGGTGGATGTGACTAAATTTGAGTTTGTTGAGCTGTTTGATTAACTCACCTTGTGCGCCAACAGACCTCGGAGGTTTTCTTTATTGAAGTCACAATTTTCTAGAGAGGAGAAACCTCCGAGGTCTTTGTCAGGCCAAGGCGTGCATCAATAATTAGCTTTCGGCCGGAGCAAGCTCAGCGACTGATTTGCCAGATTGAATGTACCCATAAATCACAAAACAGAGTGAGATCAACTGTTGCCCGGCCAAAATGTAGCTGTTCTGCATAAACATCAGCGCACCCATGCTCGCGTTCATGACCATGAACAGTAACCAGCCGTTGCGGCTGTCTTTGGCCAACAGGTAAGTACCGCCCAAGAATCCAGCCATCACCCCGGTTTCAAGAACCTGCGTGATGCTGGTGATGCCACCGTGTACAAAAATGCTGTACCCAACTCCACCAATGATCAGAGCATAGGCGAAAAACATGGCAAATCTATCAAGCACGGCCGGTAAATTATTTTTGTCCCGCATGGCGATGATGAGGCCTAAAATCATCGATGGAGCGCCCCCCGTTTCAATCGCGGCCGCAATCCAATCTTGTTTGATCACCAAAATAACGATCCAAGCGGGCAAGCCGATTAAATAGCACGCCCACCCCCAAATTTTTAGCCGATTCAATTCCGCTCTACCTTCGCTGATCGAAAGTAAAACCTTGTTGGCTAAATAAAAGCCTCCGCCCCAAATTTGTAAAAACAAAAACTCCATTTTTACTCGCTCCCTAAGATTTGCTGGGTGGTCATGACGGTACAAAACTCACCATCTAAGCTGGCAAGGTGCAACTGGTGCATATCTTCGGCCGAATGATATTTACCCGCATAGGTCCGCTCAAACGTCGCGGTCCCATCAGAAACGAGGGTGACATTAAACCCCAGATTGCCCGCCATGCGGGTGCTGGTTGAAACACAGTGGTCGGTGGTCAGCCCTACAATTACCAGTGATTCAATTTCGTTTTGGTTTAAATGATCTTCTAGATTTGTGCCGATAAAGGCGCTGTTGACCGTTTTTGTAAACAATGGCTCGTTTGGCAGGGGAGCCACCTCATCCTTGATTTCGTTGCCCAGTTGCCCCGGCCGCAAAGGAGATTTTGGATTATCTGACATGTGTTGAATGTGGATCACCGGCCGGTTGCGTTTGCGCCACTCGGCCAAAAGCAAAGCCATATTTGCTTCCGCCTGCAGGTTATTTCTTTTTCCCCAATAGTCAGGTTCAGTGTCGAATCCCTTTTGGACATCGATGATGAGTAAAGCTGTTTTTGACATAGTTTTGATTTGCCTAACGGTTTCTAAAAGTCGGCCGATTATATCGCAAGCGTTCATCAAATTATATTTTCTGTATAACCACATCGGTGTGATGTTTCGTAGGAGCTATGTCATCCCCAAAGGGATGGCTCGCCCCAGTTCATTTCAATTTTCATTTCGATCTAATCGGTGAACGAGGTTATAGTCACTGCCAACATACCAAGAAAAGTGACGGTGGTGAACAGATGCAAGACTATGAAAATTATGACGGGTTGGGGCTAGCAGAACTGGTAAAAAATGGAGAGGTTTCGGCCGCCGAGTTGACCGAGGCCGCAATCCAAAAAATCGAACAAGACAACGGCACAATCAATGCGATGGTTTACCCGATGTTTGGCTACGGCCGAGATTTGGCCCAACAGCCGGTTGAAGGGCCATTTGCGGGGGTGCCAACGTTGCTTAAAGATCTCGGGTATGAAATGGCAGGATTCCCGATGAGCAACGGCTCACGCGCGTATCAAAATCATGTGTCTGATCATGACAGCGAAATGGTGAAGCGATTTAAGCAATCTGGGCTGGTTATCTTGGGTAAATCGAGCACGCCTGAGTTTGGACTTTTGGGCATCACTGAGCCAGAGCTGTTTGGCCCCTGCCGCAATCCGTGGAACCACGATCATACACCCGGCGGTTCGAGCGGTGGCGCGGCGGCGGCTGTTGCGGCCGGATGGACACCTGTCGCCCCGGCCGGTGATGGGGGTGGCTCTATTCGGATTCCGGCCGCAAATACCGGCCTGTTTGGGTTAAAACCAACCCGTGGTCGTACCCCATCAGGCCCAATGCGCGGGAGCCAGTGGATGGGTGCGGCCGTGTCGCACGTAATCACCCGCAGTGTGCGGGACAGTGCAGCCATGCTCGACGCAACCCTTGGGCATGATGTGGGAGCATCTTACCAAACACCGTTGCCAGAACGGCCGTACCTTGAAGAAGCTGGGCGAGAGCCGGGTAAGCTCCGCATCGGGTTTAATACCAAGTCACCCATCGGCCGAGATGTGCATCCGGACTGCGTGGCAGCGGTTGAAAAAACGGCAAAACTGCTGGCTGATCTAGGCCATCATGTTGAAGAGGCTGTGCCCGAGGTAGATGGTATGCGGGTCGCACGAAGTTACGTCCACATGTATTTTGGCGAGATTGCGGCTCAGCTGATGGATATTGAATCGTTTTTAGGGCGCAGGCCGACCAAGCAGGATGTAGAACTCACAACGCTGGCGCTGGGCACCATCGGCAAGGCGGTTTCGGCCGGAGTTATGCTTGATCAGCTCCACTTTTGGGGGTTGGCTGCACGCCAAATGGGGCAGTTTTTTGAGGGGTATGATCTGTATCTGACACCGACCACCGCCTCGCCTCCAGTTAAAGTGGGCGAACTGGAACCAAAACCGGCCGAGCGGATGTTGATGAGCCTGATTTCTAGCTTAAATTTGGGCAAGCTCCTGATTCGCACCGGGATGGTGGACCGGCTGGCGCTGGACACGATGCAACACACGCCGTTTACACAGATCGCGAACATTTGTGGACTTCCCGGTATGTCAGTTCCGCTCCATCAGTTTGAAAATGGGTTGCCGTTAGGGGTGCAGTTTATCGCTCCGTTTGGCCGAGAGGATCGGCTGTTTAACTTGGCAGGGCAATTAGAAAAAGCCCGGCCGTGGCATGATAAACGCCCCGGCCGAGCTTAGATT
>JAHDGV010000140.1:3150-12840 GCA_020631655.1 Chloroflexota bacterium
GCTTCGACACCAACTGCGTGGAATCTGCTGGTTTCTTTGGCAAGGCTTGAAGATTCTGAGGCATTTTCCTGCTGGCCTACTTTAAAGGCGTGAACGTCTTTCAGAATACGTACCAAATGGTCTACTTTGAGCGGTTTTAAGATAAACCCGTTGGCACCGGCCGTGATGCACTCTTCTTTGTCTTCTTGTCGCACCTCGTTGGTCATTGCGATAACCACCGGCTTTTCGCGCAGATTTCGGTTCACCGATCGTTTGATCCCCTTGATGGCGCTGATGCCGCTCATGCGAGGCATGTGAATGTCCATCAAAACAAGGTCATATTTTTTCTTCACCACTCGGTCCATCGCCTCTAATCCATTCGAGACAAAATCAACTTTGTAGCCCAGCTTCGATAAGGTTGTTACCGCTACTTTTTGGTTGATCGGGTTATCTTCGGCCACCAAAATTTCTAGCGGGTGGGACTTGGCAAAACTTGCGCTGAGGCTGCGGAGCAGGTCGAGATTGCTGGCCGGGGCATACTCTTTTTGCAAGAAAAAGTCTGAAAGCGCATTGTAGAGCGGCTGTTTTTTAATCGGTTTGTAGATCCAATCGACAATTTCTAAAAAGTCATACTCTTTTCGTAGCGCAATGTTGTTGATTGTGGTGATAGCGAAAATCGGGATTACTTTTTGCTGAACCAGCTTGAGCGTGTGGGTAAACTCTGACAGCTCTTTTTCGCTGGCCGGAGCCTCCATCAAAATAAAATCATATTTATCGGGTGAAAGCTGGATCAATTTGACCCCATCGTTGATCGATGACGTTGCGTCAGAGCGAACGTCCCATTCTGTTAAAAACGAAGATAGGAGCTTGCGTGCTTCGTGGTTTTCGTAGATGACCAAGCCAGCTTTGTTTTTTAAGTTTTGGATTTCGAGTTCTACATGGTTGACCACAATCGGTTCAGCCTCATTTGCCAAGATGGTCAGGGTAAATTCACTCCCTTCACCTTCTTTGCTTTTTACAGTGATGTCGCCACCCATTAGCTCGGCCAGCCGTTTACTGACTCCCAAGCTAAATCCCGAGGTTAAAAATCGATCCCGAAGCGATTCGGTCTTTGTGTTGGGCATTTCAAAAAGAGATTCCAACTCATCACCGGGGATACCAATCCCTTGATCTTTGATAACGAAGCTGATGGCTAGTTGTGCATTATTTTTTGCGGCCGCTACATGCAGGCTAATGTTCCCTTTTTCGCTGAAATTAACCGCATTGGAAAGCAAGTTTGACGTAATTTGATGGATACGCCGTTCATCAGAATCAACCCAGGCCGGAACTGAGGGATCGATGTCGAGGATTAACTCTAAGCCTTTTTGATGGGCGTTGTAAGCCACTAGCTCCATCGCTTCTTCAAGCGTTCGGCGCAGATCAAAAGGGGCAAGCACAATCGGCATCTCTCCAGATTCTAGCTTCGAGAAATCGAGTAAATCATTGATAGTAGACAGTAAGTTGTATCCGTTTGATTTGATTGTTTGTACAAAATCAATCTGCTCTTGATCAAGATCAGTTTGGTTCAGCATATCGGCTATCCCCAGCATGCCGTTCATCGGGGTCCGAATTTCTTGAGTCATATTCTCCAGAATTTCGGTGTCAATACCACCCGGCCCTTCTTCCAGCTGATTCTGCATATCTTTCAGCTCAAGGGCGACCTTTTCCTGCTCCATGATCTTCATCTTGAGCATTGTTTTAGTCTTGTTAAGCTCATTGGTCGATGTCCACAAAAGCTCGTTGGTGGAGTTGAGCGCTTCTGTCCGTTCGATAACCTGCTCACGAATCGCAACAGTCTCAAACACAATGAACCAAGTTAGCCCATTGATGACGATGGTGACCAAAATGCCGCTTAACAGCAGGGTCCAAGGTAGTGCTCCTCGGCGAATGGTCAGATAGTTGTTGTTGGGGACAATTTTGACCTGCCATTCGGTATTACCGAACTCAAATCGATCGGTAAATTCAGGGATGGCCGCGGCCGCAACTGGCTCAGTATCTGTACTGGTAAAAACAGCATTTTCGCTGAGCAGTGAGTTGAAATCGTTAATCTCGATTGAGATGTCGCGGAAGTTTTGATCTTGGATCGTTTCGATCAGCAACTGGTTGATGTTGATGATCCCCATCGAATATCCCAACAGTTTGTCGGTGTTTTGGGTTTCGTCTTGGCCCGGTTCTCCCGGCCCCCAAATAGGATTAATCATCAAAATTTCAGCTGATCCCGAGCCGGGTACAAAAGGGGCAGGGTTTGCGAAGGCAACACCACTGCGGCCGAGTGCCGCTTCGGCCAAGGCCGTTTGTAAGTCAGGATTAGTGCTTAAATCGTGCCCAATCGATTTCTGTGCATCACCGTCTGAATTAACAAACGCAATCGGAAACACGGCCCCGCTTTCTTTAACTATCCAGCGATTGAGCTCCGCATCCCACCGTTCAACGTTCTGCACCCCGTTTTGCGCTTCCCCAGTCAGTGCTGGAACCCATGCGAATGACCAGTTGGAAAATTCGTTTTGATTTTGCCGTTGAATGAAGTCATCAAAAACAGCTTGCTCAACCGAATCGTTCCCATTTATGTGATTCTGAAAAGCCTGTAGGATTAGATTTTTCTGCTCCAATTGTTGCTCTAAATTTGTGATAAATATGCCTGACTCCTGTTGAAACTCTTCTTGTATATCAAGGCTGTCTGAATGACGCGTTGTCACGAACAGGGTGATGGTCGCCCCTAAAATGACAATATTGAGCAGTACAATATAAACGATTGATGTTTTGTGATATTTGGGAGGAACTGTAAACATGATTTTTTCCATTTCCGATTAAGCTAAGGCGTTAGTGAACAGTGGGCAATAGGTCAGCAAAATCGACAAAATCTCCAATTGATTTATCTGTTTTTTCAATTTGATTGTAGGGTCGTAGTGATTTGGGTCTCCCCAAACATTTTGGGATATCTAAGGCAGAAGCTATATAGGATGATTGGTGTACTAGTAGTCCCTTAGTAGGATAAAACTGCAGTTATTTGCCCCGGTTCACAGAATATTCACGCCAAAAAAGAGGAGAATTAGGTTTTTTTCGTATTCAAATCGGAAACATTTTTCAAAATGGGAACAATATCACTCGCCTTAAACGGTTTGGTGATAAATCCGTGCATCCCTGCTTCCATGCAGCTTTCTCGCTCATCCTCCATCACACCTGCCGTTAGCGCGTATATCTGCGGCCGTTTGGGCAACCGTGCCTCATCAAGCTGCTGAATCATATTGGTCGCTTCAATTCCATCCATTTCGGGCATATGAATGTCCATCAGCACCAAGTCGTAGGGATTTTTCTGCACCTCTTTGACCGCTTCAAGGCCGTTGTTTACAAACGTAATGTCGTACCCCAAACGGGAAAGGGTTCGGATGGCAACCTTTTGATTCACAATGTTGTCTTCGGCTAAAAGTATTTTTAGGGGATGGGATTCCCCGACCAGAATTTTTTGCTCGATAACCACCACATTCTTTTTTGCATCGGCCGGATCAGGTTGTTTGTAGTAACTGGTTAGGGCGAAGAAGAGGGGGATCTTTTTGATTGGCTTGTAAAGGTGCTTTTCTATTTTTAGGTGGTTGAGCTGCTCTTTTGTCTGAACAGACAGGATGGTTGTAAACAGAAAGATGGGCGGCCGATCAGCACGCATCTGATGGATTGATTTGATAAAAGTTGCCCCATCCTGAGAGTCAGATGGGTACTCGGTCAAGATAAAGTCATATCTGCTGGGATTGGTCTGAAAATAAGCGATACCTTCCCCGATAGACTCTGGGGAGTCGAATTTAATATTCCAATCTTCAAAAAACGTTTCTACTACCGCACGATTTGACGGGTTTTGCAAAATGAGCAAAGCTGTTTTGTTTGCCAGTGCCTGTTTCAGGGCTGGGAAATTGGCGATTGTTTCAGCATCGGCCGAGGGCGCTTGAATAGTAAAGTAGAAGGTCGACCCCACATTTTCTTGGCTCTCAACCCACATCGTGCCACCCATCATTTCAGCCAGCCGTTTGCTGATCACAAGGCCGAGCCCCGTTCCACCAAATCGACGGTTGGTTGAACTATCTACTTGGCTAAAGGATTGGAATAAGCGATTGATACGATCTTTTGGAATGCCGATGCCTGAGTCTTTTACCGCAAATTGAATTAAGTAGTCGTTTTCTTGCTTCTCGCCGCTAATCGTGACGCAAATATCACCTTTGCTCGTGAATTTAACCGCGTTTGAGAGCAGATTGGTTGTGATTTGCTTGATCCGGGTTACATCGCCACAAATCCATTCTGGGGCGGAGTCTTTAAAATCTAGAATAACTTCAACGTGTTTGGCAAACGCCTTGTGGGCTACCAGCTCAAGCGTTTCTTCAATGCTCCGGCGCAAATCAAATGGGATCGACTCCATCTCCAGTTTGCCAGACTCAATTTTTGAAAAGTCTAAAATATCATTGATGATTGTTAGCAGTGATTCCCCACTGTTGCGGATGGTAGTTACAAACCCGGCCTGCTCATCGCTTAATTTGGTATCGCTCAGTAGATCGGCCATCCCCAAAACACCGGTCATGGGTGTGCGAATTTCATGGCTCATATTGGCCAAAAATTCTGATTTTAGTTGTGAGGCCTCATACGCTTCATCCCGCTCTTTCTCAAGCTGTTGCATCGAGGATTGGGCCGTTTTTAGCTCTTCTTTGATCTTGTTGTTTTCTCTTTCCAGAGTTCGCTGTGCCAAATTCGCATCGGTTAATTCTTTGGTCGATAGTTTCAGAATTAGGACAAACGAACCGAGTAAGACGGCCGTAGCAACCGACCATAGTGCGATTGTGCCAATTAGTGAGAGTTGCTGTGTGGCCCCATCTAGATTTTGAAATGAGGTTATAGCTATTGTAAAAAGGGTGAAGAAGAGAAGATTCCCGAAGATTGTAAACTTGATTAGTTTGTTTCGATGCGGTTCTGAGTGAATCGGCATATGGTGTTCCTTTAGTGCCATCTAATAGCGGTTGTGGCGAAGGCTCTCCAAAAAAGACGACAGCCTTTTTATCGGTTAAAGCCATCTCTGAGTATGGTAGATTTGGGGTTTAGTGGGCCACAATAGGAGAAATAGACGTCACTCTGTGAGGCTAGTTTGTTTTGATAGTAACTTTAAGCGTGGGTTAGATTACCCAAGAGCTATTCAGGTGTGAAGATGGCGTATGCCAGAGCTCGCTGTAGATCAGTTTGAGTCAGACCGCTTTAAATAAACTCCCTAAGCGCCGGCAGCCTTCCTCTATAAACTCATCTTCGTAAAAAGCGAAGCTTAGGCGAATAAACTGGTCAAGCCCCCCAATGTTTGAACATTTTGGCCCCGGCACAAACCCGACGTTATAACCGTCGGCCGCTTTGTGTAGCTGTGTGGCGCTCATCCCATCCGGCAACTTGAGCCAAAAGAAGAAGCCCCCAGCCGGCATATCCCACGCTACATCAGTTGGTAACTGTTTGCGCAACTCCCTTTCCATCAGCTGAATTCGGTGTTTGTAGGTCGCTTTGACTGAGTCTAGAAACCGATCTTGCAGACCCAATTCAATCGCGCTGCGGGCAATGCCGGACCCCATATGATTGGCTGAGCCACCGCTGGCGATTTTGCCAAAGGTGACAAAGCGTTCCATTAATTCTGGCCCAGCTTGCGCCCAACCCAACCTCAGTCCGGGCGCCAAAATCTTTGAAAACGAGCTGAGCGAAACCACTTTGTTTCCGGCCGTAAATTGAGCCATCGCCAGAGGTGGCGGTTGTGTTTCATCATATCCCAGCATCTGATAAACTTCGTCCGCGATAATCAAAAAATCGTGAGACTGTGCCAAACTGTGCAAACGTTCACGACGCTTTTGGCTAAGCGTGTGGCTGGTTGGATTATGATAAGACGGAATGGTGTAGACAAATTTCGGCCGATGTTCGCCCAACGCCTCTTCAAACGCATCCATGTTCATGCCGTCTTTATCAACGGGGATGGGGATCACGTTTAAAGCATAATCAACCTGAAAAATGCTGAGCGCCAAGAAGTAGGTTGGTTCTTCGATAAAAACGGTATCTCCCGGCCGGGTAAACATCGCACACACCATATCGATGGCGGCCGAGTTGCCCGTTGTGACAAAAAGCTCATCTCGATGGACCGAAAACCCATAGCGGGGTGTCAAAAATTGGGCCAAACTCTCTCTAAATAGTTCGTCACCTTGTTCTGCACCGTAATTAATTTGATCAGGATCAAGACGCCCAAAGCAGTGGTTCGCTGATTTTTGAATAATTTCTGTTGGCAAAATTGAAAACCCGGGCTGACCAACGCCAAAATTGATCAACCCTTCTCGGATGTCGACCTGAGTTGTTTGCATGGTCAGATTTTACTCTTTTATCCGGTGATAGGGTATAAAACCGGCCGGTATCCGAGGCCTTTCCAAAGTCATATTTTTAAAAATCTACTCCACAGATTACTAGGAGTACACAGCATAAATTTTCATTCGGTGAAATCTGTGTTATCTGTGGATAATTTTGCCGACGTTAGACAAGCCGCGGTTGTCATCCGAAACCTAATTTACAGACCAATCTGTCGGGCTATGCAAGACTACACCCACTCAAAAAAGGCAAACCGAATTTGAAATTTCGCTTTCATCCCCCCCTCAAAAGTTATACGACTAAATATTTGTTCGCCACGGCCGTTTTGCTGATCGTGGGTGGTCTCATTTTATTCCAAGTGGCTGGCTCACAAACAGCGGCCGGATCTGAACTGTCTGCGGCTCCTGGGCTGGGCAACCTGACCTACACGGCCGAAGAGCTTTACGAGCCGGTCGGCCGGATTAATAGCAAGCACGGCCATGCGTCAGTCGCGATGGTGAACGGCTATCTTTTGGCCGTCTTCTCAACCGACGGTGGGGGGAATCTAGACGATGGTGGGGTTGATCTTTACGACATTTCAAATCCCCATGAGCCGGTCAAGGTCAGCTCGATTGAATCTGCCACAACCCACGAATTGCGTGAAGCCCACAGCCTATCGTTTAGCACCTATTCCGGCCGTGACTACATGGTTTTGCAGGCGATGCACGGACTGCAGATTTGGGACGTGACCGAAGCGCCAAACGTCTGGCTCCATAACTACATGCGTCTACCCGGCATTCGTGAGGACGATTACTTTGGAGCTTGGTGGATATTCTGGCAAGCTCCGTATATCTATTTGGCTGGGGTAGAGCAGGGGCTGTATATCATCGATGCTTCTGACATCCATAATCCGCAACTGGTGAAGCAGGTGTCCACGACCGAACTGGGTGGGCTAAATCCGGCCCAAGTGTTTATTGTGGGCAACATGATGGTGTTGGCTTCAAATGTGAGTGCAGAGCTGGCGACTGTTGATATCAGCGATCCGCTCAATCCCAAAGTGATTCAGAATTTTCGCGGCCACGATGCGTATAGTCACACATTTGCGGCCGGTAAAATCTTTGGCTCTGGGGGGCGACGAGGGCCGCAACGCTTAAATATTTATGACGTGAGCCACGCCGGTGCGATCCAAGAATACGGATCAATTGGTGAAGGGGTGATGGTCCAAAACGGCGGGTATGGCACTTATCAAGACGGTTACTTCTTCGCTGGATTCTCGCAGGGGGTTTACAAGTTTGATGTAGCCAACCGCAGTTTGGTGGGGGGCTGGCATCGGGACTGGACTGACCGAGACTATGATTTTGGGATTGTGCTGGGGAACTTGATGTTTGCGGGTGAAGACCACTTTGGGATCAGCGAGCTGGTTGTGCACCAAACCCAACCAGATACAAACGGGCCAGAGGTGCATTGGATTCATCCGGCCGATGGTGCTCGCGATTTGGCAACTACGACTCGCGTTGGTCTGTCGATGTCTGACAACGTGGATATCAACAGCGTCACGCCCGAAACATTTATTGTTCGGCCGCTGTTGGGTGATCCACTGCCCGGCAAATACAGCTCCCAATTGGGGCTGGTCAACTTTTTCCCAGACGAGCCACTTTTAAACGGTGTCACCTACGAGGTCATCACCGAAGGGATTGTCGATTACTCTGGCAATCCCGGCCCAAAATTTACCAGCACATTTACCGTGGGCGACCCGTCAACCGTATCGCTCGATTGCTCATTTGATTTGGCACCTGCCATCGTGGGGCAACCCGTTACGTTTAGCGGCCAAAACAATCCGGCCGGAACCCTGTTCCAATGGCATTTTGGGGATGGGGCGACGAGTAATTTCAGCACGTCAAAAAGCACAACACACATTTATGATCAGCCCGGCCGGTATCGAGTAAATCTTGATCTACAGCGCAGTACGCTCCAAGAAAAGTGCGTTGGGATTCAGATTGTGACGCATGCCGCGACAGAGCATTCACCGGTCGCTTCTGGCACAACGGTGTTGGATGGGGATCAACTTGTAACGGTGAACCCAGATAACAACACGGTTACCGCCATCGACCGGAACAGCCACGAAAAGCTGTGGGAAAAGCCGACCTGTAACCGGCCGGAAACGATCACATTGGCTCCGGCTGGCGAACTGTGGGTCGCCTGCTCAGAATCGGACCAAGTGATGCGCTTAAGCCGGCAGACCGGCGGGCAAGTCGGCGTTATCGATTTTGACTATGGCAGTCGGCCGCACTCCGTTCTGTTTAATCCTGCTCAAACTGAAGCGTATGTGACCCTCTACGGCTCGGGCGAGCTGGTCAAGCTGAATAGTGCCGGTCAGTGGCAATCAACCCTAGCCGTAGGACCAACCCCGCGCTCCATCAGCATTAGTGGGGATGGGAACCGCCTGTTTGTTTCGCGCTACATTTCCGGCCTATTGACGGGGGAAATCACTGAGGTAAATGGCGAGACGTTTGAGATTGAGCGAACCCATCAGCTTGAATTTGATCCGGGACACGATCACGAGAGCGGCGGCCGTGGTGTGCTCAACTATTTGGGGCAGATGGCGATTTCGCCTGATGGGATGAGCAGTGTGATTCCGGCCAAGAAAGATAATGTGGCACGCGGCCAGTTTAAAGACGGACAGCCGCTGACGTTTGAAAGCAGTGTCCGGCCGGTTGTGGCTCGACTCGATCTAGAAACCAACACCGAAAATCGGTTGGAACGCATCGATTTAGATAACGAAGCGTTGGCCCAATCGATCGTTTACTCCCCGCTGGGTGATTTGATCTTTGTGGCTAATTTGGGCTCAAATTCGATCCACGTTTACGACAGTGTGAGTCACGCACTCATCAGCGAAATGAGCACCGATTTAGCGCCGCAGAGCATGGCTATTGACCCAGAAACCGGTCAGCTGTTTGCCCACAACTTTATGTCCCGCACCGTGTCGGTTCATGATATTTCTAACCTGTTGGATGGGAGTTCAAACGGGGCAACTCGTTTGGCCACGGTTAGCTTGGTCGCCAACGAAGCTCTGAGTGAGGAGGTTTTGTTAGGCAAGCAGATTTTTTACAATGCGGCCGATTCTAAAATGAGTAAGGACAACTACATCAGCTGTGCGTCGTGCCATATTGGTGGCGAGAGCGACGGCCAGGTGTGGGATTCGACCCAAGACGGTGAGGGATTGCGCAACACCCCATCATTGCTGGGCAAAGCGGGCTTGGCTCAAGGCAATCTGCACTGGAGCGGTGCTTTTGACGAACTGCAGGATGTTGAAAATGAAATTCGGACTCGCTTTGC
>JAHDGV010000141.1:0-1644 GCA_020631655.1 Chloroflexota bacterium
ATAAACATATTGGTGCGAAATCCATCGACAAATGCCAAGCGGACGATCTGCTCAATTTGGGCCGTGGCCTCGGCCGACAGACCGGCCGGAATGACCAGTTCGCCCAAACTACGCGCCTGTGACAACAGCTCAGCTTCAGCCTGCTCTGGTAGCCCCAACGGGCCGATTCGGCGAGCCAATCCGCCACGAAAACGGCCGACCATCACAGCCCCCAACACCGCCACCGACAGCATTTGCCCCAGCCTTGATGCCGCATTGTTCACCCCAGATGCAATTCCAGACTGGTTAGGGGGCAATGCCTGTAAGCCCAAACTAGTAATGGGAACAACCAAAAAGCCAAGCCCCACCCCATACACCAAAATTCCCGGCAGCCAGTGGGTCCAATAAGATTGGTCAACGCTGGGCCACATCAGCAAGAAGAAGGCGGCACCGATAATGAGATTGGCGATGATGATTAACGGCCGAGCACCAATACGATCGATGAGTTTGCCCATTTGCCGCGCCATCAAAAACAGTGCAATGGTGATTGGCATAATGGCTAAACCGGCCTGAGCGGCCGAATATCCCTGCACCTGCTGTAGGTTAAGGGTGATGAAAAAGAACGGTCCACCTAAACCAAAATACAAAATGATGGTCATCAAGTTTACGCCGGTAAATTCTGGGATCTTAAACAGATTAAGGGGGATTAGGGGTGAAGGCACCCACGATTCAACCCATACAAACGCAATGATGCCCAAAACCCCCACGGCAATTGAACCGATTATCCACGGTGAGCTCCAACCAAAATGAGGCCCTTCGATTAATGCAAAAAGTAGCCCGCTTAGCCCCAGCATCAGGGTGATGAGCCCTAACCAGTCGATCCGGCCGTCGATCTCATCGTTTTTGTTTTCTGGTACGTACAGCCACGCTACCACAACGGCCGCCAAGCCCAAAGGCAGGTTGATGTAAAACACTGCGCGCCAAGAGGCAAAATCAACCAGCCAGCCACCAATGACCGGCCCAGCCACGGTGATCAACGGAGAAAAGGTTCCCCAGATACCCAGCATCCGGCCGCGCCGTTCTTGCGCCACCACGGCGTTGATGATTGCTAGCCCACTCGGTGCCACCAGTGATCCCCCCACCCCTTGCAAAAAGCGGCCAGCGATCAGCCAGTTAGACGTCGGGGCCACACCGCATATTAATGATGCCCCGATAAAAATAATCATCCCGATGATGTAGATGCGAACCCGGCCAAAAATATCTCCCAGCACACCCCCAATCAGCATCAGAACAGATAGCACCAGCAGGTAAATATCTACGATCCATTGCAGGGCACCGATGTCTGCGTTAAGCGATTTTTGAATGGCAGGCAAAGCCACATTAACGGCCGACTGGTCTAAGAAAACAATCCCCGAGCTGAGGATTGCGAGTGTAAGCGCCATTTTTTCTACAAATGGGATCTGAGAGGTGCGTTCGGCCATGCGGGAAGAGTATCCCGACCACCATTTTTAAACCAGTGTTTAGAACAGTGAAGAAAGGTTGGAAGTCAAATTGCAGGTGCTTGGAATCAACTTACTCTTTTCGATGCCATTTTAGTTGGGGGCAATTGCCCTATCAGGCGAGTTAATCGCATCGAATTGTGCGCGATTCAGAGCTTACCGCGAT
>JAHDGV010000141.1:1744-3170 GCA_020631655.1 Chloroflexota bacterium
GCGATTAACTCGCCCGATCTTCAATATGAGCCATTTGCTTTGGCAAATAAGATTGTGTTTAGTTAGCGGAACAAAGCTGATCAACAACTTAGAATCATCGACGCGGTGTCACCTTGATCTTCAACCCATTTTCAGGGGCAATAGTGATTAACGCTTTAGGTTTAATCACCTGATTCGGCTCAAGCTCGATTTTGAAATGCTGAAACAGCTGGATCAAAATCAGCTGAGCCTCGATCATGGCAAATTGAGCGCCAATGCACACCCTAGGCCCTGCCCCGAACGGCAGGTTGGCGTAGCGGGGAATGCTACCGGCTTTAGATGGATGGAATCGCTCGGGGTTAAATTGTTCTGGGTCTGGATAATATGCTTCTTGACGATGTAGGGAATATGGAGAAACAACCATCCAAGTCCCTTTTTTAACCTGATAATCCCCGATTGTCGTATCTCGTCTGACTTCCCGGTAAGCCAGTGACCAAACGGCCGGATACAGTCTCAGAGACTCCTTAAGCACCATTTCGCAATACGGAAGCCGCTCTAAATCCGCCAGCTTAGGTGACCGGCCGTCGAGCGCTTGGTCAATCTCAGCCATAAGCAGTTCTTGGATCTCAGGATGTTTCCCCAGCAGGTAAAAGGTCCAAGTTAGGGTGTTGGCCGTGGTTTCATGACCGGCACTAAACAGATTATTAACTTCGTCAAACACCTGCTGTTTGGGCATCGGCCGGCCGTTTTCATCCCGTGCTTCAAGCAACGTCGTCAGCAGATCGTTATGATCGATGCTGGTTCGCATCCGCTCCTCGATGATCGGCATCAAAATATCTTCCAGAATTTGATTGTTTTTCTTAAACGCACGATTCCCTTGAGTTGGAACCCACAGTGGAATTTTAAATCCCAACCAAAACTCTTTTTCCATCCAAGTTTGATTGCTCGATATCGCGTCGGCCGCTCGTTGCGCATCTTTCGCCATCGTGCGGCGGTCCGCATTAAACAGCGTTTTCGAGACGATAAACATCGTTAAGCGCATCATGTCTTCATGAATGTCACGATTCGGGTTGCGCCACCACTCCTTTAGCAGGTCCAAGGTGTAATCAACCATGACGCGACTGTACGCTTCCATCCGTTTGTGATGGAACAGGGACTGCATCATTTTTCGCTGGCCTGCATGAAACTTCCCATCGCTGGGGACCAATCCGTTACCCAGTGCTTTGCCCAACGTTGCCCGGAACGGGGCCGCCTTCGGAAATTCGGCCGCTCGCTTGACCAGCACCTCGCGGACTAAATCTGGGTGGTGAAGCATGAGCAATCGTTTTGGCCCCATACGCAGTTCAACCAGATCTGGATATTCAGCGACATAGCGACGCATTGCGGCTAAAACATCTTTTTTGAATTCAGGCATGTGGCCCAACGGGTGATAATTCACATCCCGTGG
>JAHDGV010000141.1:3270-4370 GCA_020631655.1 Chloroflexota bacterium
AAACGCACATGCAAATCGTGGACCCAAAATCTGTAGGGGTAAATCCTGATCGGCTCACGCTGATCGACAAAAAGTTTCAAACATATTGTGACGATGGCAAAACGGCCGGAATCGTGACATTGGCCGCTCGTCACGGCAAAGTTTTCCATCACGAAGCATGGGGAATGCAGAATTTGGAAACAAAAACCCCAATGGCGCTCGATTCGATTTTTCGGATTTACTCGATGACCAAACCGATTGTCAGCGTAGCGCTCATGCAGCTTCATGAAGAAGGGCATTTCCACCTCAATGATCCCATCGGTGCGTTTGCCCCGATGTTTGAAAAGTTAACCGTGATGAACGCCGATGGCTCAACGGAGGAGGCCCAACCGGTCACATTTTGGCACGTTCTTACCCATACCAGCGGCATGAGCTACGGCTTTTTAGACGACCACCCGGTTGAAAAAATGTACCGTGATGCAGAGCTTTTTGAGCGGGAGCTAACGCTTGAAGGGATGATGAATCGCATTGCGGAGTTGCCATTGCGCTTTCAACCAGGCGTTGGGTGGCATTATTCTGTAGCGACTGACGTCGTGGGGTACTTGGTTCAGGTCATTTCGGGCAAACCATTGGGAGACTATCTGCAAGAAAACATTATCCGGCCGTTGGGGATGGTTGATACGAGCTATGAAATTTCTGATGACAAGCTCCCCCGCTTAACGTCTTTGTACGGCCAATTGCAACCTGACGATCCGTACATGAAGTTGCTTGATCCGCCTGAAACGAGTTTCCACCGGCCGCCGGTCATCAATCAGCGGGGTGGAAGTGGATTGCTTTCAACTGCGGCCGACTACATCAAATTTGCCCAGATGGTGGCCGACGGTGGCACGTACGAAGGCAAACGGTATTTGGGACGTAAAACGGTTGAATTGATGACGAGCAATCACCTGCCGATGCACATGCTCCCCCTCGCAGTAACGACCCCTTTCCCTGGCAACGGATTTGGGCTTGGGTTTGTGCGGGTCGTCAACGTGGCTGACACCCAAATGCAGGGTTCGGTTGGGAATCACGGCTGGAGCGGCGCGGCCGACACCAATTTCTGGATCGATCCGGTTGAAAAG
>JAHDGV010000141.1:4470-12820 GCA_020631655.1 Chloroflexota bacterium
GACAGCTACGGCTTTGGCATCGTGTATGCTCCGTATCGTGGGCAATTGCGCCACTGGACCGAGGCTGGTACTTGGGAGCCGTTTGATCCCCCGATCGAATACATTTGCATCGAAGGAAATCAGTGGAATCACGTTAAATTCGTGACCAGCATGCTGTTCGACAAAATTAACTATCACTACATGGTTTTGAATGGCCAAGTGATTGATTTTAAGGGGCAACAGCTAGATAAGTTCCCAACATTTGAAGAATGGAAAGACACCTTTATTCAGATGGGAATCCAAGTAGATTCGACTTTTGGTGTAGACGATCCGGCCAGAGCTCGGCCGGTTGCAATGGTCGTTGACAATGTGACTTTAACGGGGTTAAAGTTAACCTTTGACAATCACATTTACCTACCAATGGTCCAAGAATAAACCGTTTTTAAATGATTTGGACCAGACTGGGTAGCCTCTACTCATTTCACAATACCCATGGTTCATATCCGACCCTTCAACTTCTCTGATGCAGATTACGACGCCTGCGTCCGGCTCAGAAATTCCATTTATTCAGATACACCAACAACGGTTGATATTTGGAAGCACAATGATCAAAATCGTGCGAAAAATTTAGACTATCGTTTTTTTGTGGCCGAAAATATGGAAGGGCAACTTTTGGGGATGGCCCAGTGTGCCAAAACAAATGCGGAAAGCGGCACTTTTAGCCTCGGCATGATCGGCCGGAAAGAGAGCTGGCACAACGGGGTGATGGTGGAGCTATTAACTTGGGTCAAACAGGCGGCGGGCCAGGTCGGAGTTAATGGATTGGTTCACAAAATCCAAGAATCTGACGAACCAAAGCTGAGCTTTTTAAAAGCAAACGGGTTTAAGCAGGTGATGCGCTATCCGCTTTCTGCGCTGGATGTGAAGCGTTTTAGGCCTAATCGTTTTAGAGATAAACTTGAGCAGGTTGAGCAAGCAGGAATCCGTGTGGGCCAATTACCGGCCGGTTGGGAGACTGACCCTGAGTGGCAAAAACAGATCCATGATTTTGATTGGGAGCTCATGTTAGACGTCCCCCATCATGAACCGCGAATCAAAGGATCGCTGGAAGATTTTGTCAACAATGAGCTGTTACATCCCAACGCGATGCCGGAAAGCTATTTTGTAGCTTGGGATGGGAATCGGCCGGTTGGCATGACCTGCTTCATCAAACGAGGTGGGAAAACTCAAACCGTTTCAACCGCGCTAACCGGCGTTTTACGCTCACATCGCAGGATGGGGCTAGCCACGGCGCTCAAGGTTCATTCGATCCAATATGCTAAAAAGGTGGGATGCCAAACGATCCTAACAAAGAACGAGGAAAACAACCCGATGTATCAAATCAATGTGTCTTTGGGTTTTAAAGCCAGACCTGCATGGTTAGACATGAAATTAACCGTCTAAACCGATAAAAATCGAGCGTGAAAGCATCACAAAAGATACACGAACAAAACGCATGGATTTGAACATTGTCCGTACCCAAGACCAGACAAACTGGCTATAATTTTGTCAGGATCAGGGACATTATGACCACAAACACTCACCTCCCAAAAATAAAATATCTTCCTCTACTCTCTTTGCTTTTTGTTTTAACGATGAGCCTTGTCGCTACACCTGCAAAAAGCCAAGATGATTTAAGCATCTTTCTGATCGGCCTAGAAGCTGGATTTCCTGAAATTCGAGCCAATGTACGCATTTTAGGTGGCGACAATCGGGTGGTAGATAGCGTTTCTCCGGCCGACATTGAGATCTATGAAAATGGGACACGCATCAACGAATTTGAGATAGTTCCTGCACAAACCAGTCCGCAACTCGTTGCAGTACTGGTAGATTCAGGCATCAACACAACCTACGAGCGAGATTACGGAGACAACAATATCCGTTCGGCTTTGTCAGGCTTGATCAGCGAGCGAATTATCGACAGCCAAGAAGACAAGCTGATTCTGACTGAGCAAATTGCGGATGGCGGCATCGACCAAACGATTTTGCACGTGACTACGGAAGACAATCCGGCCGACTTGCTGGCAGGCTTAGAAGAGATTTCGTTTACCCCAGCCAACGAACCAACCGAGGCATTCATCGGTATCGATGAAACCCTGACTGAAATCTCGACAAGCCTTGACGGTCAAGACGGAACCCCGTCATCTCTGATTTTCTTCTATCACAACGTGAACTGGCCGCCGCAAACGCAACAGGTCCGGCTAGCGAGGGCGATGGCTGATAAAGCTTTGGCACAGGGAACCCGCATCTACGTTATTCATGCCAATCCAAATGATGACTTTTCGGGGCCGTTTGAAGAAATGGCGGAGCTTTCAGGTGGGAAATACATCAACTTGGCGGCCGATGACGTTTTGACCGAGCGGTTTACAGAAATATTTACAGACCTTGAGCCGCAGTCTCAGACCTATGTGTTGCGTTTTAACAGCAACTCAATCACACCTGGCACCCGCGAGATTGCGATTGTGCCGGCCGGTGAACCGGTAAACAGATCGCAGGCTGTTGGATCTGTTGATCTCACTTCAAATCCGGTTTCGATTTTGGTCGAAACCACCCCAAACATCGTTCGCGTACCTACCCAAGTTGGGAATGAGATTCGATTCTCTCCGGCCGCAACGCCGATTTTGGCACAGGTAGAAAGCTGGCCCTATATTTTAGACGATGACGATTTGACGCTCGCAGAGCTGATCGTGAACGGGGTACCGGTCCAAACAATTGAAAATCCTGAACCAACCAACATCGTATTTGATCTCAACATCAACGAAATCGAGATCGATACCACCTTGCTGGTGCAGGTCAGAATCTCTGATAAAAACGACCTTGTTTTCAAGAGTGAAACACAAGAACTGTTAATCGGCGTCGAAAAATTTGTGCCAACAGAGGTGCCCCCCACTGAAGTTGTGGCTGAATCTGCAGCCGTTGACGAAGCCCAAGGACCGGTAGCTACGCCAACCCCAATCGCTATAGTAACAACTGAAACCGCCTCTGAAGGATTAGGATTTTTAGATTGGCTCCCGTGGGCAATCGCTGGATTTTTACTGCTAACCTTAATTTTGGTTACCCTCTTCTTCACCCGCAGGCTAAGACAGCTGGGCGTTGGTGTTGCGCGTGATGCGTACCGCCGGGGCGGAATCTGGCTTTTAACCCGCACCATCATAACTGGCCCAATCCGTGGGAATCAGGCGATTGCGCGGCTTAGGGTCATTAAAGGACCGGAGGGGCTGGCAGGCAATACGGTTGATATTTTTACACACAATGTCAACATCGGCCGTGATCCGCGCAGGTGCGACATTGTCCTGTATGATGGGGATGATTTGAGCAGTGTCAGTTCGTTGCACGCGATCATTCAGTTTGACCAAGGCACATTCAGAATCACCGATGCATCAACCAATGGGACCCGACTCAATGGGCAATTGCTAGAAACTGATCTTCCGGCCGAATTGATCAACGGAGATACAATTATTCTTGGCGATCTGTTTAAGCGTGGGGCGGAATTAAAATTTGAGATCCCTAATCTTGCCAAGAAAAATGGGGAAGCCAAAAGCGAAAAACAGCGAGCTTCTCTGTCAAAGCTAAACGTGGTTGACCAGCAATCTGAAGAGGAGCTTATTGAAGTAATCGAAGAGATCAAACCAGAAGAGTCTTCACCTGCGGCCGCACCAATCCCCAAAGATGATGACGATGAGAACTGGATGGATGATCTGGAATAGGAAGCAGCACCATGACGTTTGAAACCGGAGATAAGTTAGAAGCCTACACTATTGAAAAATGCCTCTCAGACACGGGAGGCATGTCAAAAATATTTTTGGCCTACGAAGAGGAGCGCCCCACCCGCCGGGTTGTTTTGAAAGTTCAACGTACGGGCGAAAAAGAAAGCCGGATGTTTCAGGACCTGCTCCGCCAAGAGCTGGCCATGCTACGCTCACTCCGGCATCCTGGAATTGTGCGTACCATTCCGATGCGAATCGACAACAAAGAGGTTGTCCACGAAGCGCGCGCGGCCGATTTTGAAGGAACACCGTGGTATTTTGCGATGGAATACCTTGGTGGATATTCTCTCACCAAGCATATCTCCCAATTTCCTGAAGATTCTCGATTAAGTACCCGCAATCCACATCAAGATTTAGGCATTTATGGGATAGATTGGTCGCTTGAGCTGTTTCATCAAATTGTTCAAGTTGTGAATTACATGCACGAAAAAGGGGTGGCTCACACAGATTTGAAGCCGGACAACATTATTTTGCGCCACGTTCCATCGATGCACTTAGTCCCCCAGCCGGTGCTCATTGACTTTGGCAGTGCCTGTCAGCTCGACAACATGTCAGACCTAACAGCCTCGGTCGGTTACTCACCTCCCGAAGTGATCAAGGCGGTTAAACACAAAAAAGGGATTCAAGAGGCCGAAAACATCTTCCCGGACAAAATCGATGTGTGGATGTTGGGCGTTATTTTGTTCGAACTCCTGACCGGCCGTCGCATGAGCCCGTTCCCAAAAGGTGGCGTTTTGGATACCTCCTTAATTTCGATCCGTTCGAAAAAAATTAGCCGCTTCCGGGTTGATGCGCACAATTCAATCGACAAGTTGATTACCGCAATTTTAAACAACGACCCACAAAAGCGGCCTTCTACACGACAAATCCTGAAGGCGTTAGATGAAAAAATCTACTCGATCCGGCCGCCGAGAATCGATAATCGGCCGCTTGATCAATAGATTTAGCCCAGCCCCTTACTCCGCAGTTTTTAAGAAATTTATACTCTGCTTCGCAATAAGTCACCATTTACATAAAATAGTGGTACTAATTAAAGCGATTAGATAGGAAATTTGGTTTAGTATTGGAGTAAATGCGACTTTTGTCGGGAAAAGTTCCCAAATAGAATCTAAAAGCGCCTTCAATAATTTGCCTTTAAAGACTAAAATTAATACGTTGAGCTTGAGCAAAGCTCAGGTAGCGATCGATTCGTAGCAACAGACTCAAACTGTTATTCAATGCCAAAAATTATCAGCGGATACCACTTTGATACAGGTACCCGGGAGCTTTACGAGGACAGGGTACGCGCAGGTAGCATTAAACGTGCAAACGGTGACATGCTAGATTATGCGGTCGTGGCTGATGGTGTTGGTGGAGAAAATAATGGGGAGAGGGCCGCACAGCTTGCGTTAGACGCAACCCTTGTCTATCTGCAAAACGGCCGCGAAAAATCAATTCCGGCCTTGATGAGCAAAGCGTTGCATAGCGCTAACCACGAGGTCTATTGGAGCACCAGAAACAATAAGGGAACAAGCACAACGCTCACGCTTGCCGTGGTGCTGAATGGAGACGTGCTCTACATTGCCAACGTTGGTGACAGCCAAGTTCTTTTGGTTCGGGGCAATAAAGTATCTCAACTCACCCTCGATCATTCGTTTAAAAATATTATCCCCATTCAGGGCAAAATGAGTCGTGAGGCGGCCGCCTCAAGCCCACGGGCCAACGTACTCATGCATGCGATTGGGCTTGAAGAGACGGTCCCCATCGACATCGGTTTTCATATCAAAGATGAATTGACCGAGGATGAATATAAACGTGCTCAACTACGGGGCACAAAGGGACTCCCCTTAAAATCTGGAGACAGCGTCATTGTCTGCTCCGACGGGCTGACAGGGCTTTCACCCACAGATGGTCGGCCGCTGATCCAACACGAAGAAATTCTTCAGGTGGTTAATGCACAAGAGGGGAATCGTGCCGCCCGAGGGTTGGTTTCATTTGCCCTCGGCCGAGATGCTGACGACAACGTTTCTGTGGCTCTGCTCCAAACCGACGATCCAAATCGCAAAGAAAAAGCGGTTAATCGCCAGCGCCAAATCCGCAAAAATACAGCTTTAATTTACGGTGGGATTGCCGCCGCTGCGATTGCAGCCTTCTCAATCATCGCCTTTTTCTTTTTCCAAGGTCGCTCTACAAGTACATTAAATGCAGAACAAACTCGCATCGCCGCCGTTCAAAACGAAACGGCTACCTTCAGTGCCTTTGCACAACAAACACTGGATGCGGAAGAGGCGGCCTTAGCGGCCGAGGCGACCTCGATTCGAGCCACGGCCGATCAGCGTGACTTAAACAACCAGATTGCGATCCAACAAACCGAAACTGTCTCAGCCATCATCGCCGCTACCCAAACGGCCCAACCCACGGCAACTCCCCTACCAACCAGCACTCCTCGCCCAACGCTTATTCCCGGCCAGATTGGCTTTTTCAGGGGAAAAAGCCAAGAGGACCTGCAACCGATCTTTGAAGATGAGGCGGTTATTGCGGTTGAGAACTCAGAAGTTCAGATCAATCATCTAGACGTTGAGGAAGAAGATGCGAGCATCTATTTGCGGAGCGGTGGCGAAATTGAATTTAGTCAGGTGAGCCGACAAGTTGAATTTAGAATCTTTGAAGAGAGTGACCTATTGGTTGAAACCGGCCGCTACCAAAGCGGTGCCGAGGCCGAAGTTCGAGCGTCTGACAATGATGTTAGCTTTAGCGTGGTTGGCTCTTGCATGGGTGTCAGCTATTCCGAAGTGGAAGAATCGATTACGGCCGCCTGTTTTGAAGGGGAATGTGAGTTCCGCATCGACCGGGAAGACTCAGTTTCTATTCCCACAGGCGAACTTGTGACGATGGATCCAACTGATCTAAGCTTGGAACCAGAATACAGCCCCATCCCACCAGATTTGGCCGTTAACTACCGCACGCTCCTCAGCGACTTTCCCGGTGGGTTGCTAGACGTTCCCCAATGCTTGCAACCTTATTTGCCAATTCCACCAACGCCAACCCCGACCCCGACCATCGTCCTTCCGACCAACACACCTGAGCCTGTGCAGAACAACGGTGGTGGAGGCAACAGCGGAGGAGGAAGCAGTGGCGGTGGCGGCGGTGGATCGCAAAATACCCCAGTGCCACCAACTGCGGCGCCAGCACCTACCGAAGAATCTGTGCCACAGCGGCCGACGGCTGTTCCAGAACGGCCAACCGCTGCCCCTTAGTCAAGATCAATCCCGACCAGAATATTAAATCGCTAGTTGAAGCAACTGGTCATATAGAGGCTGGCATTCGGCCAAAAGTGGTTTTAGATGCTCCGGGAAAGGAGTTGTCTTCGGTTTGTACTTCATAAATCCGGTTGAGCGATGGACACTGTCGTACCAGGCAGGGGCCCAAGCCCCGTCTTCCGGCCGAGCCCCGGCCGGCCAGCTGAGCATGGCCGGATCAAACGGGATCCCTACCACCTCACACATCTTGCTCAAAACTCCCTCGGGATTTTGCAGAACTCGTTTTGAATCGATAATGCAGGGCTTTTGTCCGTGTTGGCTTAAATAGTCATAGAGTTTTACGTTGGCCGCATACCCTACATCGTGCATACTCGGCATCGATACCTGATGTGCATATGACGGCAACATGTCTACTGGATCACGTATCAAAATCACGTTGGTCATTTCTTGCAAAAAGTCCCACGGCAAATTAACAAGGTGATGGGTCATCTGCTTAAAAAACATGACCGGCGCTACTGGGGGGGCAAGCATGATCTCTTGCAATACTTCCAGATAATCGGCCGACTGAGTTTTTAACGTCTCCTCGGCCAATGGATGATACTCATCAGCATCTGTTGTGCTCAAATAATGAGCGTAAAGCGGCTCATCCACCACAGTTGTGTCACTTCTTTGGGCAAAGCTATACATTAACGCTGTTGAGATATTTCGTGGCCCTGACCAGACATTTAATCGTACAAATTGATCCATAATTTCTTCCCTAATCCAACTTCATCACTTAGTTAGGTCTTTCGCTTGCAAGGAGCCCTGAGCTTGTCGAAGGGTGATCTCGCAGTTACTGAACACATATCAAGCGAAAGTCCTGTCAATATCAAAGCTCCAAAACAGGGACCGTATTTTAAGAAACATTTTTCAAGTTGCATATCCCCCTTACTTTGAGGAATTAGGTTAATTCCGCATCCCACCTCCAAGTAAATCCTGCGGGATTTGATCCTAAGTTTGGCAGGAACAGCAAATTGAAAGTGACTCAGAATAAAACCATCTTCCTAAGCTAAAAGTCATGTGCATTGGGCAGACGGACCTATATACAACCTCTCAAAAATGGCTCAAAATTAAAAGCTCATGTTTACGGTGATTAGAAATAGTTTATGGGGGTATCAAAAACGCTCTGACCACCTTAAAACCGTCACAAAATATTTTCAAAAAATAATTGTTCTTACATGATGAGTAAGAGCGGGTTTCGCAAGATTCTATGTTCCAAAATCCAGCCTTTAGCTTTTTCCTAATTTTATCTATTGGGCTCCTACTATTGGGGACAACGGTCTATTC
>JAHDGV010000749.1 GCA_020631655.1 Chloroflexota bacterium
TCACGTTTAACGCGAAACGCTTTAGGGGCGGAGATGTTGCAAAGTGGGGTTCTTGCGCATGAAAACCATATACTGATTGGGGTATTTTGTTTTCAATTCATCCTGCAAATCGGGGATGATGTCGTGTCTTTGTAGATCATGGCTTAATAAAATCATGCGTTTTAAGGTCTTGTGAGAATAGGGCTTCGCTTCATGCCGTTTCACCATCATGTCCAGAAGCGGTTCTTTTTCTCCCAAACTGGTCAATAGCCTGGCATAGATTGCGGACAGCTTGTCGTTTTGCAGCGCTGTATCGGGGACGCTTCCAAACAGGGCGCGCAGTTTTCGAGTATCAGATTTTGTTGTTCCCAAAACCGCCGCTTTATCGCGTTTCAACCGGTACAAAATATCGCAAGCCACCACGGTGGTGGCATAATTTTCTGCGTGGGCTGCGTAGGAGTATTTCTCCAAACCTTTGGACGCCTGATCGCAATAGGCTGCGTTGTTTTGGACAACCGACAGCATTTTGCGCGATAAATCTTCAACGTCGCCGGGGGTAATAAGTTCCCCGTTCTGGCCTGCTTTGATCAATTCGCGCGGTCCAAAATCCACGTCATAGGTGATGCAAGGGCACCCCTTGATGAGCGATTCCAATATGGCCAAGCCAAACCCTTCTGTCAGGGTCGGGTACACCGACAGCAAACTTTTGCCAAAGATGGTCATGGGTTTTGGTGTGTACCCTTTCAATTTGACACGGTCCCCGCAGCCCAGGGTTTTAATTAAGTCTGCCAATTTTTTTTCACCGCTGCCTGACCCGTAAATCAGATAGTTTACGCCCGGCAGCTGGTCTTTGATAAGATCGAACGCCCGAATGCTTTCGCCAATGGGTTTGCCGTCCAGATCCAGGCGCGAGACTGTGCAAATGTCCCGACGGGCCTGTTGTTTAGGGCGGGGTCCAGGAGGGCGGCGTACAAAGTGGGGTAAAACGGCAATGGGACGTTGGATGTCGAGGTCACGATAGAGCAATTTGCGATGGCGTTCGGTCGCTGTTACGATGAGATCGCATTCAAAGTCTTCTATCAGCCGCCGCGCTCTCGGGTTGGTGACCCCGTCAGGGCTGCGATGATCAGCATGTAGGAACAGAACCTTTGGGGCCGCGATATCGCGCAACAGGAAAGACAGAGTGATACCGTCGACGAAGCTGATGGAATCGTCAAGTGGGACCGATTTCATAAAATGACGGTAGAAATTGTGATGGGCGAAAAACTGTTTGTTGTTGATCGCGCTCCAACCAGATCTGAAACCTTTGTCGTCAAAGAGCTCTTGGGCGAAGGCAGTACCATCCACAAAATAAGTGAACAGCTTTTGGTTGTTGGGCAGATGTGTAACGTCGTTGAAAAGCTGTCCGTTCCAAAAATGCGACCGCTTTATTAAGGTGCGCCCGTTGTAAATTTCTTCAATGTGTTTGCCGTTAGACTTCTTAGATGACCGTTTTGTTTTATTGCCTTTTGCGTTGCAGATTTTTGAAGACAGCGCCCAAAATGGGCTGTTGCAGATGTCTGCCAGGGGATGGTTTTTCAATCCCGACGCGGCGGCTTCATAGAGGCTGAGATATTTTACTCTGGGGGCTATGCGGCCTTGGTCTTGCAGTTCTTGAAAGATCAATTTTTGTTTTATCGAATGCTTTAGGCCCACCAGGAACGGCTGCATGTCGTTGTTTTTTGAAAAGATATTGAGACGTTGAAAAACCGCGTTTACTTTTCCACCGCCGCCCAGCCCGAGTTGTGAAAAGTAACAAAATATATTTGGCATCGTGCCTTAAATCTCCAAAGGGGGCGACAGCTGACGCCAGCAATCTGCGACTTTTGTCGCAAAAATATGCGTAAAAGTGCATTTTGGTCCACGCAATTTTAAAAAATTTGCGGCGCTGTGGCCTTGTAATCGTCGAAGATAACCCTGTGATTGTGCGGCCCGGGCGCGCTAAAACGGGCTGTTGAAATCGGCCAACTTGGGGGCCGCTTCGTCCTTGGGGGA
>JAHDGV010000750.1 GCA_020631655.1 Chloroflexota bacterium
GTTCAAACACCGTCACTTCCGGCCGCACGTTAAACCGTAGCCGATACAGATGACCCAGCCCACGATTGATATACAGCTGACGTCCATCCTCTAAATCAACCTCACCGGCCGAATAGCGATAGTTACGCACGGGCAAAACAGGGGCAGGCAAAAACGGCGGTTTGACTTGCCCACCGTGCGTATGCCCCGACAAAATCCACCCCTGATAGTCGCGCCAGCCATCCGCATCTGCCCCATCAGGATTGTGACACAGCATAATGGCTGGGTCTTCGGGGCTGATCTTTGATGTTACAAGTTGCGGGTTAAATCGGGGCGACCAAAAGTCCTCCATTCCTCCGATTACCAAGCCGGAAAAATCTTCAACCTCGTTCAGCAACACACGAATATCCTGATCTTCCATAATCCCAGAAAGGGTGTCTGCAACCTCAAGCTCTTGCCACCGATGCCCATAATCATGGTTGCCCAAAATAGCGACCGTGGCCAATTTACCCCGGGGTGCGTGGGGCATAATCTCGGCCACATCGGCATAAGATTTGTCATCAAACGAGACAAAATCGCCGGTATAAACCACATAGTCTGGTTCAAGCTCGGCCGCCTGCGCAAATGATTCCAATAAAAAGTCGCTGGAAACTCTCCGGCCGATGTGGATGTCGGACAATTGCATCACCGTTTTGCCCACCAGGTTGCTGGGCAAATTGCGCACCGGCATCGGCACAACAGGGTATTCGACCCAATGGGGTTCAATCCCGATGCTGTACCCGGCCATCGGCACGGCCGAAAGTGCGGCCAGCGCTGTGGCACGCTTTAAAAATTGACGTCTTGAAATTTTCATAGTTGGTTTGATTTTTTTTGCAAAGACAGGCAAGGATTTGGAATTAGTTTATCCAACCTGCAGGCTGATTGTCATCAATCTTTGCTCCCATTGAAAGCACCTGAGTGCGCATGTCGCTTCGCTTACGCGCAGAACTTCGTTCTGCGTAGCTAGTCAGTTAGTCAACAAAATGCTGAACCTTGTGTCATGATCATTAAACTGATCACTGGTCACTGAATACTGATTACTCCCTACTCATCCCCAAGTCGGCCGTTGTAAACCAAAGCCCCACTGCTACCAAAATCACGAAACACATCGCAGGCCTCATCTCGCAACAGCCCTTCGGTGACACTGATGCCGCGCTTCTCAAGCTCTGCTTTCCAATCTGGGTGCACCGGCCCCTCATCAAATCCGGTCAGCTTTTCAACATCCTCACCCGTTCCGGCCACAACCACATCTCGCACCCCGGACCACGGAATCGAGCCAAAACACATCGCACACGGCCGGGCATTCACAATCAGCTGATACTCCGGCATACCAGCCCCGCCTAAGTCCCACGCGCCAAGTATTTTCTGCGCCAGTGACAGGGTCACAATCTCGGCATGGGCCGATGAGCAGTTAGACGGAACTACACGATTCACACCGATCACGACAAGACGGCCGCTCTCTTTTTCAAACACCCCGGCCGCAAACGGGCCGCCCGTCCCTTTTTCAAAGTTCAGGCGTGAAAAACGGATCACCTCACGCATCCGATCTTCAAGATTGGGAATCGCATCTGGCAATTTGTCTAATTCAGCAACGGCCCACTCTGGCAGTGTGATTTCAAAGTTCATCTATCGCTTAACCGTCCCCTCGATGTATCCGTGTGGTTCATCGGCCGGGGCAAAAATGTCATTGTTGTTCTCAATCCCAAAGCGATCAAGATTAAACATAAAATGATGCACATTCGGCATCAGCATACTGATCTCATCGATCTCAGGCACAAGGGCCAGCGCGGCGTTCCCCATCTCCCACATCGTATGTTGCACAGACTCGCTTTCGTGATCCGCAAACACGTTCAGAATTTTATTGCGGATGGCTTGAGCCACACCGTTAAAATCGGCCGGGTGTGAGTTAAAGGTCCATTCGGCCGCCAGCGTGGTTGCCATAATTCGATCCCGTTCTTCTGGCAAAACGGTCCACTCATCTTTCATGA
>JAHDGV010000751.1 GCA_020631655.1 Chloroflexota bacterium
CCGGCAAACGCTGCACCTTCTCCTTCTTCCCATGGCGTTGGACCCGCGGCGACGGCTGTATCATCCGCCTTGTAGCGATGCTCGATAAATCGGGCGATTTCCGAATTGAGCCTGCCTAGATAGCCATTGGCTTTTGGCCGTTAGCGTCGCTTCGCTTACACAGCTAACAGCCAAGAGCTAAAAGCCAAAAAATGAGAAACATCGTTCGATTTAAAGATGCCCACGCCTACAAAGCACCGTTGCATGATGAAACAGTGCATTCAATGTTTTTACAGCACAAACTGACCGGTAGTGAAGGGGAAAATTGGGTCAGCATTTCATACTATCTACCCGGTGCCCGTGCAGAAATGAGCGCCGCCCCGCTGGAGCGCACCTACGTTGTTCTAGACGGCCAGTTAACTGTTGAATTTGAAGATGAAACGGTTCTGCTTGATCCGATGGATAGTGTGTACATTGGACCCAATGAAACCCGCGAAGCTCGCAACGACACCAACGGAATTGTCACCATGCTTGTTGTGATGCCGTATCCACCAGAGAGTTAACCCTGATGCAAAATATCCCTACTTCTCAAGAACTATTTGATGTAACCGGCAAAGTTGCCATCGTCACCGGTGCCACCGGTGCCTTCGGCGCGGCCGCCGCGATGGGGCTTGCCAAAGCGGGCGCCAAAGTGATGTGTACCGGTCGGAAACCTGCCACGCTTGAACCCCTTGTAAAAATGATCACCGATGCTGGGTATGATGCGATTTTTGAAGCCGGTGATCCTGTTGTTCACGAAGACAACAAGCGCATTGTTACCAAGACGGTAGAAGCCTACGGCGGAGTTGACATTGTTGTCACAGCCGCAGGGGTCAACAAAGTCGGCGCTATCATCGACCAGCCAGTTGAAGACTGGGAAATGGTGATGGACGTTAACGTCAAAGGGACTTGGTTGATGCTCAAAGAAGCTGGCAAAGTCATGGTAGAACAAGGGCGTGGCGGCAAAGCCATCATCGTTTCGTCTGCTCGGGGCACTTTGGGCATGGCCAACTATGCGGCATACAGCCCTTCGAAAGCGGCAACCGACCTCATCACCAAATCGCTTGGCTGTGAGTGGGGGCCATACAACATTAATGTTAATGCTATCGCCCCAACCGTTTTTCGTTCACCGCTGACCCAATGGATGTTTGAAGACGATGCGTTCTACAAAAACTTCCTCAAGCGAATTCCCATCGGCCGGTTGGGTGAAGCTGAAGACTTCATCGGCTCCGTTTTGTTTTTGTCGTCAAAAGCATCTGACTTCATGACCGGCCACATCATGTATGTGGATGGTGGCTATACGGCCGGATAGGAGCGTAGAACGTGGCGCGTATATAAGTTATACGCACCACGCGCCACGCACCACGTAATCTATGAACGAAAAAATCGGAATCATCGGCTCGGGTTTGATGGGGCACGGCATCGCCCAGATTTTTATGTGTGCCGGTCATCGTGTACGAGTCATCGACCCCAACGAAGAAGCGCTTTTAACCGTACCTGATCGCATTCGGGCCAATCTTGAACTGATGGCGGCCCACGGCACAACCTTTGCTGACGACATCGACACGATTTTGACCCGCATCTCGCTTTCCACTGAAATGGGCAGTTGCGCCGATTGTGACTTCGTCATTGAAGCGGTCTATGAAGATATGGATCTTAAGCAACGCATTTTTGCTGAGCTTGATGAGATTTGCCCGCTTGAGACGATTTTGTGTAGCAACACGTCTGTCATGAGCATCACCGAGATCGCATCAACATCAAAAAATCGCAATCGTATTGTCGGGACTCACTTTTGGAATCCACCGTACCTGATGCCGCTGGTTGAGGTGATCAAAGCCGATGATTCTGACCCGTCGGCCGTCGACAGCACGTTTGACCTGCTCAAAAGCGTAGGCAAGCATCCGGTCAAAGTGAAAAAAGATGCCCCCGGTTTTGTCGCCAATCGGCTCCAGCATGCGCTGTGGCGCGAGGCATTTGCCATCATCGA
>JAHDGV010000752.1 GCA_020631655.1 Chloroflexota bacterium
CTTTTGTCTCTTAAGAATTAGAAGTGATTTGATGCAATGCGTGATGGAGTCGGTGATACTAGTTGCATCCTTCCGTTTGAGGGGCCTTTTTCCATCCTATTTTCTTGGAGTAAAACGTTTTGAAACAATTTTTAACACTCATTCTCTTTTTCACTTTGATGCTCGTGGCATGTGGCTCTCCGGCTGTCGAGACTGACACGGCCGTGGTCGAAGAGCAACCGGTTGCAGAAAGCGCAGTGCAACCCGAAGTAGAAGAGGAACCTGATACTTCTGAAGAACCTGCAGAAGTTGACAGCAACGATAGCGAAAGCGCTTCTGAGCCAGCAGGTGAAGTTGAGGTGTCTGAATCTGTAGCAGAGGACCAAAGTGACGAGATGGCTGGTGCTACCGAATTAAGTGATGAACTGCTGGCTCTCTTGCCGCCGTTTGATCCGGCCGATATCCAGGAAACTGAGTCAGGTCTGCGCTACGTCATCATTGAAGAGGGGGAAGGTGACTTGCCTGCGGCCGGTGATGGGATTCAGGCCCACTACACGGGGTATTTGGTGAATGGAGAAAAATTTGACAGCTCGCGCGACCGAGGCACAACGTTTGAATTTCCTCTTGGGCAACGGCGGGTTATTCAGGGCTGGGATGAGGGGTTTGCATTAATGAAACCCGGCACAAAAGCGCTCCTGATTATCCCCCCAGATCTTGGTTATGGTCCTCAAGGATCACCTCCAGCCATTCCGGGTGGATCAACCCTTGTGTTTGATGTTGAGCTGGTTAATGTGTTGGCCGTCCGCAAACCGATTGAGGTTGCTGAGGAAGATTACACAGTAACTGATGGTGGATTAAAATATGCGGACCTGACCGCTGGAGAAGGGGCGAGTCCGCAGGATGGAGAGGTTGTTTCGATCAATTTTGCGCTGTGGGACTCGGTGACAGGAGAAATGTTTGGCAACTCTGACCAAAATGGGGAACCGCTCTCGTTTGCTCTCGGCCGTGAGGTCATGTTCACTGGTCTGGAAGAAGGTATTCGCTCGATGCAGGTTGGTGGTAGTCGCCAGCTTGTGCTTGAGGGGGATGCGCTAGAAGGATCGGGTCTTCCACCTGTAAATCCGATAATTTTTGAAATCGAGTTGGTCAGCGTCGCTGAAGGGCCACCGGCCGAATTTGCCGAAATCGCTGACGATCAGTTCACAACCACAGAAGACGGCACCCGCTGGGCCGATATAACTGTAGGTGATGGTGCTGTGTTAGAGGTAGGGCAAGTGGCACTGGTTGAATACACCCTTTGGCTGGCTGACGGTCAGCAGCTTGATAGCTCCCTTTTTAACCCCAATCAAGAACCCATTGAGTTTCCGCTGGGCCTATCCCAGTTTCCAGGTTGGAATGATGGGCTAAACGGGATTGCTGTGGGCGGCAAGCGGCAGGTGGTTGTTCCGGCCGATGTTGTGGGTGATATCGGCTTTGGTGAACCGCAGGATTTGGTCTTTGAGGTTGAAGTTCTAGAAATATCAGGCCAATAGTTTCGGATAGGGTCTTACGTCAGTTGTTTTCCAAAAGGTCGGTGTTATCTGTCAGATAACACCGACCTTTTTAATTTAAAATGGTCTTGAACTGCTCAATTGGCTCATAAAATCGTTTTCTATGTTTTGATTTTCGGGAGCAACTACACACGAACTCACATAAATGTCCAAGCCAAAATGCGGGTGATTTTGTTCCCCTGCACCATTTCAATCTCCCGTATGTCGAGCGCTCCCTGTTTGCGGATTAACTTTTTAGAAGGCTTTACGTTCTCAGATTTTGAAACTAGGCTGGTAAACCAGCGGCACTGGTCTGCGAAGCTTTGGCTTTCTTTGATTAGCTTTCTAAGAAATAAGCGTTCTCCCCCTTTGCACCACAGCTCTGCTTCTAAACCGCCAAAGTTTTTAGGAGCAGACTCGGCCGGTGGCTCGCCACGATTGCGAGCCAGTTTGTTGAGCTTGCGCTGGTTGCTTTTGACCGCCTCTTCGCGTGA
>JAHDGV010000753.1 GCA_020631655.1 Chloroflexota bacterium
GATGGGAAAAAATATTTAGACTTCAATGCTGGGATTGCGGTAACCGCCCTTGGCCATGCTGACCCTGAGTGGTCAAAAGCGGTGGCAGATGGGGCAAGCAGTTTGGCTCATGTGAGCAATCTGTATCACACTGAACCGCAAGCGACGCTGGCGAAAAAGCTGGTTGAGAACAGCTTTGCCGACCGGGTGTACTTTTGCAACTCTGGAGCGGAATCAAACGAAGCGGCGATTAAGTTTGCGCGCAAATATGCGTGGATGAATGCTCAAAAAAATGGGACGCCTTCGAAGTTTAAGGTTGTGTCATTCACCAAGGGGTTTCACGGCCGGACGCTGGGTGCACTCGCGACCACCTATAAGGAAGCGTATCGGAAGCCGTTTGAGCCACTGGTGCAAGAGGCGATCTTTGCAGAGTTCAACAATCTTGAGAGCGCGAAAGAAGCGATAGATGATGAAACCTGTGCTGTAATTCTTGAGCCGATTCAGGGGGAGGGGGGTATCCATCCGGCCACCCAAGAATTTTTGCAGGGGCTTCGGGCGCTGTGCGATGAAAAAGACATCATCATGATTTTTGATGAGGTGCAGTGTGGATTGGGTCGCACTGGCTACTTGTGGGCGCACGAAATGTTCGGGGTGTACCCAGACATTATGACGCTGGCTAAACCGCTGGCTGGCGGCTTGCCGATGGGAGCCACGCTGGTTACGCAAAAAGTGGCTGATGCGGTCAAACCGGGGGATCACGGCAGTACGTTTGCGGCCGGGCCATTGGTCTGTGCGGCGGCCAACGTCGTTTTTGACCGAGTCAATGATCCAGACTTTTTGGCTCAAATTCGGGCCAATGCAGAGCACATGAACCAAAAGATTCACGAGTCGATTCCGGCCGACAAAATTGTAGAAGTGCGTGGCACCGGCTACATGGTTGGCCTTGAACTGACCGATCCTGTGGCCGATATTGTTAAGCAGTGCGTTGACAACGGTATTTTGGTGATCAGTGCTGGACCAAACACGGTTCGGTTTATTCCACCGTTGATTGTGGGCACTGAAGAGATTGATATGGCGGTCGATGCGGTAGCAGCGGCGTTGAAATAGACGGTAAGGGTCGAAGGGGTCGGAAGCATTTACATTCTTCGGATGTAAAATGGACCCGACCCCTTCGACCCCTACAAGAAAGACATGGCACCTGAAAGACTAATTGAAATCATAAAACCGGCCGAGAGCGACATTCCCCATCTAACCGAAATGGTGAACGAGTTTGCCAAACGGGGGGACTTTTTGCCACGCTCTGAAGATCATATTCGAGCAACGTTGCCGGATTGGCAGATCGCTCGTGAGGGGGACCAGATTATCGCGATCGGGTCGCTGTTGCTCTACGGCCCAAAGCTGGCTGAAGTTCGGTCGCTAGCCGTAACTGATGCGGCGCAAGGAACCGGCATCGGCCGGAAATTGGTTGAGAGCTTGCTGGTCGAGGCCAAAGAGCGTGAGATTCCGCG
Organism: Chloroflexota bacterium; assembly: GCA_020631655.1. GTDB lineage: Bacteria > Chloroflexota > Anaerolineae > Promineifilales > Promineifilaceae > WTJY01. The sequence continues at coordinate 1,488 of JAHDGV010000753.1, forward strand.
CGTGTTTGCGCTGACTCGAGCGGTACAATTTTTTGAAAAAGTCGGGTTTGAGATTACCGATAAAGAGAATTTTCCAGACAAGATCTGGAAAGATTGCAGTATTTGCCCGTTGATCGATGCGTGCGATGAGACGGCGGTGCAAATTTACACAAGCTGATCAGCCAATCAGCACACTCGCTTTGCTCGTTTTCAGCTAATCAGGTTGGAGCAAGAGCAACATAACTGGCTGATTCGATTTATAAATCAACAATAATTAAAAAGGTAGGAGAGCTGGGAAGCTGATTGGCTGAAATGCTGATTAAGCTGATTAGCTAAAAAGAGAACATGAACTTTAAACAACTAAAAGGACAAACAATTGGGGCGGCGGTTTCTGGGGGACTAGACAGCTGTACGATTTCTCAATGGCTGGTCGATAATGGGGTAAATGTTGTGGCATTTACGGCCGACCTTGGACAACCGGACGAAGAAAATATCGATGATATCAAATATCGCATGTTGGCATCTGGTGC
>JAHDGV010000754.1 GCA_020631655.1 Chloroflexota bacterium
CCAGTGGCATTGCTAAGTCTATGACCCAAATGAAGACGATTTTGGGTAGCGAAGAGTGGGGAAGCATTCAGGATATGCTGTCTGGCTACGTAGACGATTACCAGCAGAAATTAATCAACTCAAAATCTGGCTTTCAGATTTAGTCATTAGCGGCCGCAAATTTTTCAAAGACCAGACTGCGTATACGTGCCAGTCTGGTTTTTTACTATCTACATGAATTTAGTCACCCTCGAACACATTTCAAAGCAGTATGGCGAACGTGTTTTGCTAGATGGGGTACACCTGCTGATCAATTCGGGTGACAAGATCGGTTTGCTCGGCCGGAATGGGAGTGGCAAGTCAACATTATTAAAAATTATTGCAGGGGTTGAAGATGCCGATGAAGGGAACCTGACGATTTGGGGAAACGTGCGGGTGCGCTATTTGCCACAGGAGCCGGATTTAGATCCCAACAAAACAGTTTTAGAATCGGTTTTTGACAGCGATGTGCCATTGATGCAACTTGTGCGCGACTACGAAACGGCCGCCCATGCGCTAAGCATCAATCCAAATGATGCGGCCGCGCAGGAAAACTTGCTGGCGATGAGCGCTGAGATGGACCGCATGGCCGGTTGGGGAGCTGAAACCCAAGCCAAAACTGTTCTGTCAAATCTTGGCATCACCGAATTTGGCAAAACGACCAAAGAGCTGAGCGGTGGGCAAAAACGGCGCGTGGCGATTGCTCGGGCACTGCTTGACCCCGGCGATGTGTTGATTTTGGACGAGCCGACCAACCATATCGATGCGGATACCGTGGCGTGGCTTGAAAATTATTTGGGCGGATTATCGGCCGCTATTTTGATGGTGACCCATGACCGGTATTTTCTGGAGAATGTAGCCAATCGGATTGTGGAGCTAGACCGGCGTGAACTGGTGAGCTACCCTGGCAGTTACAGCACATTTTTGGAAAAGCGGGACGACCGAGACGCCCAAATCCGTGCCAGAACCGAGAAGCAGATTGCGATGGCGAAGCGTGAGCTGGCGTGGCTCCGCCGTGGGGCGCAGGCGAGATCAACCAAACAAAAGGCGCGGGTTCAGCGGGCTGAAGCGTTGCAAGAGGTGCGCATGGAGCGGACCAACGATCGGGTGGCGATGTCGCTGGCCGGCCGCCGCTTGGGCAAGTTGGTGCTCGAAGTTGAAAATTTATCAAAAGGGTTTGACGGCAATACGCTGTTTGAAAACCTGAGTTTTGATCTGGTGCCGGGTGACCGGATCGGCATCGTCGGCCGGAATGGAACCGGCAAATCAACGTTGTTGAACGTGCTTGCGGGCAAGCTCGAACCAGATACGGGGACGGTGGCTTGGGGGCCGACGGTTGAGGTAGGGTATTTTGATCAGCAAAGCGAAGACCTGCTGGCCAATGAAGAGATGATGCTGGGCGAGTACATCGAGAACATTGCCCCCCTAATCGAAACAAAAGATGGTGAACGGATTTCTGCGCCGCAGATGCTTGAGTGGTTTTTGTTTCCGCGCAATGAACAGCGGACACAAATCCAGAGTTTGAGCGGTGGGGAACGCCGCCGTTTGTATTTGTTGCGCACCCTCGTGAGCCAGCCGAACGTGCTGTTTTTAGATGAGCCAACAAATGATTTGGATGTGCAGACGCTGGGTGTTCTGGAAGAGTTTTTGGATCATTTTGGCGGGGTTGTGGTGGTTGTGAGCCATGATCGCTACTTTTTAGATCGGAACGTTGATTTTATTATTCCGTTCGAGAATGGGGTGATGGGGACGCGCTACCCATCACCGTTTGTGCCGACGGCCGTTCAGCAAGAGGAATCGGCACCCAAAAAGCAAGAGAAGAAACCGGCCGAGACACGGGTTAAAACCGGAAAGAAAAAGCGGACGTGGAAAGAGAATAAAGAGTTTGAGGAGCTTGATCAGCGTATGCCGGAGCTGGAGGCGAAGGTGGCTGATCTGGAGGAGCAGATCAACACGATTGGGAGTGATTACGGTCG
>JAHDGV010000755.1 GCA_020631655.1 Chloroflexota bacterium
GCGGGCCAGACTAGGGGCCAAACAAGTTGGCCTTTGACCAATCTCCGATTGGTCGCGTAAGCGTAGCGACTGCGTCATTGTTAACCAAAACCGGCCGGATTGTTATTGTAATCCGGCCGGTTTTTTGTATTATCTCGCCTATGTCTGAACTCAAAGATCTATTTTTACTCGACCCAGAATTTACCTTTTTAAACCACGGCTCGTTTGGGGCCACCCCACGGCCGGTATTTAACACCTACCAACAGTGGCAACGAGAACTGGAAAATCAGCCGGTTAGCTTTATACAGCAACGATTGCCGGGTTTACTCAAACAATCCCGCCATACTTTGGGCGACTTTTTGGGCATTAGCGGCGAGGACATTAACTTCACCGCCAATCCAACCCAAGCGGTTAACATGGTGATCAAATCGCTTGATCTAGGGGCGGGGGATGAGGTCCTCACTACCAACATTGAGTATGGTGCCTGTGACAACTGCCTCGATTTTTACGCAGACAAAAAAGGATTTTCGATTGTGCGGCAGCCGGTGACGATACCGGCCCCCACGGCCGACTCGATGCTGGATGAGATTTGGGCCGGAGTCACCCCCAACACAAAAATGATCTTTATCAGCCACATCACCTCTGGCACAGCAATGCGGCTACCGGCCGAGGAGCTGTGCAAACGGGCGCGTGCGGCTGGCATTATGACCTTTATCGATGGCGCCCATGCACCGGCCCACATCGAGCTTGATCTGAGCAGCTTTGAGCCGGACTTTTACACTGGTGCCTGTCACAAATGGCTGTGTGCCCCCAAAGGAGCTGCGTTTTTGTATGCTCGGCCGGATCGTCAACCGATGCTTGAGCCTCTAATTGTTGGATGGGGCTACGGACCAACCCCAAATCCAGATTATGGCTCAGACTTCTTAAATTATGGATCATGGTTAGGCACCAATGATTTATCGTCGTTTTTAACCGTTCCGGCCGCCATCGAGTTCCAGCAAGAGCACAATTGGGACAGCGTGCGTAATGGCTGTACCGAACTACTTGGGGACACCTTGGCCCGCATTCGCAAGCTCACGGGAGAAGCAGACATGTATCCGGCCGTTCCCCCTCCGCCCCAATTAGGCATTGCAAAATTGCCGGCCGGGACCGACGGGGCCGCGCTAAAAGCGTTCTTGTTTGATCGCAAAATCGAAATCCCGATCACAGGGCATCAAGATCAAATCTTTATTCGGGTGTCAGTACAGGGATACAACACGCAGGCCGATTATGATCATTTGCTAGAGGCTTTGGAGGAGTGGTTTGCGGCCGGGTGACTTTAAGATTTTTCATAAAATCGCCCAACCTTGCGCCTTCCCCCGTCTATCCGCATAATTGGGCCAATGGCTTCACAATCATTTGAAAATTCACCAACTTCATCAATTGGACAACGGGGTTGGTACATTTTAATCAGCCTGCTCCTGATGGCTCTGCTGTTTGTACCTTGGGGCAATGGGATTGCGCCCGCAATAAACCCAACCCGCTTTTTCAGAATTTTACCGTTCCCGGCCGGGAACGTGTTGTTTGCCTTTTATGCAGCCACCATCTTGCTTAATGTGTGGACCGCTATCGCCATGCCCACGCAGTCGCGTAGTTCGTGGTACCGCTTTTGGCTCGCCATTGCGTCTATGGTGATGATTCTGTTGGTGGCAGATTTGAACGGCTTCTCGATGATGTGGGGTGCGGCAACCAGCTGGATTGTGCTTGCCATTGCAGCCTTTTCAGAACTGGTCTTTTTGTTTTCGAAATAATTTAGGTAGGGGTCGAAGGGGGCGGAACCATCTATTTTCTTTGCATGTAAAACTTCCCGCCCCCTTCGCCCCCTACTTGTTTGAATCAGTCAGCTGAGATGGGATAAATCCCCTCAAGCTTCATAATCGGCCGGACAATCAGGTCATGCGCATAGCGCCCCATCTCCTGTGCCGGAATCGGCATCCCCTGCTCCACCCACCAACGCTGTAAATTCATCATCGAGC
>JAHDGV010000142.1:0-6414 GCA_020631655.1 Chloroflexota bacterium
TTCTTCTTCAGCGGTTTCTGCTTCGCTCACCTCTTCTTCCACAGTCTCAGGTTCGGCCGCGACCGTTGCGGTTGGAGCAGGCTCAGCGGCTGGGGCTTCAGTTGGTTCGGCCACAGGCTCGCTATCGCTTCCACAAGCGATAATAAGTAAAGTTAAGATTAAAAGGGCAGGTAATATTTTACGCATTTGCGTCTCCTATTTTTCCAATTTTTTTGCAGGAACATCCATCCCTTAAGGGTAATGATTTGAGACGGCTTGCCATCACCACTGCGAACCATTTGAGGTAGCCAAAGGTGGTATATGCGGGTGGACGATGGGCGTATTGAAGTGGGCAATCTGATTTGGTACCCTCTAAGGAATGCAAACTCCGGCCGATTTTTTCTCGCACAACAATTTAATTTCAACCACACATCCACAATATCGCCAGATCGCCATCATTATTTACAGTTGCGTGCTGTTTGTCGGCATTTTTGATTATGTGGTTGGCCGCCCGCCAACCTCAGCCGTACCGCTTAACGCAACTATTCGCTTGACTGTGTTTTGCGCTGTCATCATCTGCATGTGTGTGTTGGAATGGATTCAGCAACGGCCGCAAACACGTCTTCTAATAAGCCCACCTTTACATCTGTTGTTGGTCACATTGCTGAGCGGCATTCCAATCCAGCTTTCAAACCCAAATTACGGTCAGCTTTTGTTATTGATTCCGATTTTGTTTGCAGAGCTAACCTTTGCCAGATGGGTCTCTTATCTGACTATTTTTGCGGCATTTACCTTCCGCTTTTTGCGGGCCGCATTTGGCGAAAGCCCCAACTTCATTTCAACCGTTGATGTGCAGGCGCTCCTGATTTTTTCAGTCCTGATTGTGTTGATCTGGCTCATGGCTCGCTTGATCAAAAGCGAATGGTCCAATCGACTAAATTCGGAACATCTGCACTCAGAATTAAAAGAGTCATCGGCCCAGCTGGCCCATATGGCGGTGGTCAACGAACGAAACCGCATGGCCCGTGATATTCATGACAGCGTGGGGCACCATTTGGCGGCCGTGAGTATCCAGCTCGAAATGGCATCAAAATTGCATGATGGGAATCCTAACGCCTCTTTGGGCGCCATCCATCAAGCCCAAGCCGCCACGCAGGATGCGCTTAGGGATGTGCGGAAATCAGTTGGGGCGCTGCGCCAAACAGACGAGTCGTTTGAACTGGTCCCGGCCGTTGAGATGTTAATCAGCCGTATTGCAACCGATCAGTTGATCATTAACTATCGCTTGGATGGGGATGAGGCTAATTGCTCGCAACCTGCCCGCTTGGTCTTTTTCCGCGCCATCCAAGAAGGGCTAACCAACGCGTGTAAACATGCTAATCCATCCCACATTAACCTGTCGCTCCAGTTTTTGCCGCAGCAGTCCCGTTTACGCATCATCGATGATGGGGTTGGTTTTGACCCCCATCTGCCGACCAGCGGAACAGGCTTGCAAGGGCTACGTGAACGGGTTGAAGCGTTTGGTGGTAGCCTAAGTATTGAGAGTCGGTTAGATGAGGGGACGTTCCTCGATATTATTTTGCCGCAACCAAGTTTATGACCCAGAACTCACCCATTCGCGTCCTAATTGCGGACGATCAGGAATTAATTCGGCAAGGTATCGCCACTCTTTTAGAGTTAGAAGATGGCATGACGGTTGTTGGGCAAGCGGAGAACGGCCGCATGGCTGTAGAAAGCGCTCGCGAGTTGAAGCCAGATATCGTGTTGATGGATATTCAAATGCCTGAGATGGATGGCATAGAGGCACTGGCTCACATCCGGCGAGAACGGCCGGAGTGCAAGGTGCTGATGCTGACTACGTTTGATGACGACGATTACGTGGTGCGTTCACTAAGGTCTGGCTCCTGCGGATATTTGCTTAAAGACATCCCATCCCGCGATTTGGCGCAGGCTTTGCGCTTGGCCCATGCGGGTATTTATCAGCTTGATCCCGAAGTGGCGGGCAAGCTTGTTGGAGACTTTTTCGTGACACAAAATAAATCACCAAAAACACCGGCCGAGATTCCGGTAACTCCGCGCGAACGGGAAGTATTGGTTTTGCTCGCGTATGGGGCATCGAACAAAGAGATTTCTGAAACGCTGTTTATCAGCGAAGGGACCGTCAAAAAACATATCACCAGCATCTTGAATACGCTTGAACTGCGTGATCGGACCCAAGCCGCCATTTATGCCGTTCGGCAAGGGCTGGCCTAGGTTAAGGCAAAAGTTCCGTAAGCAAATTCCCTATCTCAATCGCCATTCCCTATCCTTGTGCCTATGAAATCACTTACCCTCGTCCTGGGCGGTGCACGCAGTGGCAAAAGTAGCCATGCGCTTGAGATCGCTTTTAATTATCAACAAGTTTTGTTTATCGCTACAGCCCAAGCGTGGGACAGTGACATGCGGCATCGGATTGACGTTCACAAAACTGAACGGCCGTCCCACTGGGGGACGCTAGAAGCGCCCCAACATGTGGGGGATGCGTTGCTAGCCAGCGACTATCCGGCCGAATGTGTGGTGCTAGACGATATGACCTTACTCGCCAGCAATGTGATTTTGGCGTTGGGGGATGATGTAGACACACCGACGGCCGAGAAAGCGGTTCTTGCGGAAACTGAAAAGTTGTTGGGTGCGCTAGAAACCATCGATGCAGATGTGGTGATTGTGAGCAACGAGGTGGGGCTGGGCATTGTACCGGCCACAAAACTCGGCCGTGTGTATCGGGACGCATTGGGGCGAGCCAACCAGAGGCTAGCAAAAGCGGCCGATAAAGTTCTGTTTATGGTATCGGGGTTGCCGATGGTGGTGAAGTAGACGCTACAAATTGCGTAACCCGTCTACTAACCGCTCAACATCGGCTAAAGTGTTGTAGGGAGCCAGCGACACCCGAATTCGGCCGCCACGCGAGCTACATACCACCCCATTTGCATGCAAATATTTGACCGCTTCGGCCGCGTCTTTTCCTTCAGCGGCCAGCGATATGATGTGGGGAGACGCACAAGGGTCGGTTATCGGCCGGAAAGCAGACCACTCAGTGTCACTTAACTTCTCAATTAGTTCGTCCGCCAACGCCCGAGCATGTGCCTCAATCGGTTTTAAACCAATTTTCAAAAGCTCCTCAATTCCAGCGGTTAAAGCGGCCAATGATCCATAAGACATGGTTGATTGGGTGTAGCGGCGCGCATCTGGGGCAAGGGTGAGCCGGGTCGCATCAAAATCAAAGGGATCAGGAGCTCCCATCCAGCCGGGCAACGGGGGCGGTTGCTGGTAAAGATCCGGTGCCAGCACGGCCAAAGCCGCACCACCGTGCCCGCCGAGCCATTTGTAACCACTGCTAATCACCACGTCGGTATGCCAAGCGTCGGCCGAAATTTTGAGCGCACCGGCCGCTTGGGTCACATCAAGCACCAATTTGGCCCCAACCGCTTGTGTGGCTTGGCGCAATTTTATGGGGTCGATGCGTGTGCCAGTGTCGTACTGCACATAGCTGATAGCCAAGACGGCCGTTTGGTCAGTCAGGCTATCGCAAAGCACGTCGGTTAAATCTTTGCTAGGGTCATCATCGACAAACTGGATGGTGCAACCGCCCATCTGTTGCAGTCTGAGCCACGGCCGGGTGATGGCCGGAAAGTCAGATGAGAGGAGCAGAACGGTTTGATCGGGCCGGACCGGAATTAGATACGGCAGTTGCCCAAACAGCTCGCTGGCCCCACTTAAAATCGCCACTTGATCGGGGCTACTGCCCAATATGCTGGCCCCTTGCTGGCGCAAATTTTCGTAATAGCTGACCTCATCCTCATCGGTCATGAGCAGGTTGCCGTGGCGGCCGGTGGTCTCAACAAACGTTTTTAGTGCATCAACGGCCGGTTGACCCATCATGCCAAGCGAGGCTTGATTAAGATAGGCAACCGTTTCAAGTGCTGGATAATCGGAGCGGGGTAAGAGTGATTGCATAAGCGAATTCTACTGGTTACTTACCACGGGTAAAAACTGGGAATTTGAATAGGTGAGTGGAATGTTTAGATCGATAAAAATGTTGTTTTCACCATCGATCGTTAACGAGTAAGTTCTCTCATCTGTGTTTCCAGCAAAATCAGCGATTGAAACCGCCAATACATGCTCGCCACTCAGCGGATAGGCCGACCCGTCCTGCCCATAGCCCAGATCAACCACAAAGCGGCGACAGTCATAATCACCACAAGATTGGGACTCTAAATAGAAATCGGTGGCATCTTGTTCAAAATCACAGCCGCCCGGTAACGTGTTGAACTCCCACACAACAACTTCTTCAGCACCGTTCAGCCTGTAGCTGATTTTGTGAGGCGGCACAATGTATTCATCACCGTTGTTGTGGTCGGCCGTGCGCTCGGTAATAACGTCTTCAACCTCAACAAAAATGCTGTAGGGGGCGCCGCTCGTGTTTGTAATCTCTGCTCGATTTTGATGGAATCCGATATCAACAATTTTAGGGGCAATCGGATCTTCGATGGGTTCTAGAAACAGAAGCGGGTTAAGAAATACGACCTCTCCCGATTCATCTCTGCCTAAAATATTAAGATGGGTGTGGTGGAAAAACTCAGGGTCGAACGATACGTTGATGGGCCACGCGATGACAGATCCAATCACATCTCCAGCTTCCACTTCTGTTGTTTTCCCCTGATTCCAATTTTCTTGAATCTGTGCAGGGATTGAATTGACATCGATGTGATGGTACTGCCACAAGAACCCGTTTTCATCGATGATGCCCACCTCCCAATACAGTTCATTGGGAACGTAATTTTCAATGTTGACCACTGTTCCAGCAATGGGTGTGCGGACCTGTGCATTGGCCGTTGTGCGGCTGTCTAACCCGTGATGGAAGTAAGGTTCGCCGCCGTACCACTGGTATGATGCGTTGGTGTGGCCGATGATGTCATAGGCGTGTGGATGTGCTAGCGGTTCTGCCAGCGGCAATTGGGTAATCGAGCCGGTGATTTGGCTCAGGTAAGGTTGCAGGTTTGGGTCACCCCGGCCGCAAACGGGCCTGCCCACCGGGTGATGGTGATCCGCATGCCCATGATCGTGTTGGGGATTAATACAGCTTGTGCAAACAAGAATTAGAGCAACTAGCAGAGGCAGGAGGTTAAAGCGGTTTTGTTTTTGCATGATGTCGATTCCCTTGTGTTGAATAAAAATAAAAAGGGCTGGGTGGCGATTTAAAACCGCTACCCAGCCCCTGAATAAATCTAGCTAAATGCTAGTTGTCGTCTACTATTCGCCGTTTGCAGCAAATGGGAAGAAGATTTGCGAGCCTAGGAATTGGCCGCCACAAACCGGAGTTTGAACTTCTCCAATCGCTACGTTGCCGAGCGAGTCGGTGATCTCAACAGTGACCGTAAAGCCGCCACACGATCCTTCTGGGAAGGAGTGGCTGACGGTAGAAACGGTGCGGCTGTCAAGGATCGGGCTTCCATCGCCGAAGTCCCAGCGATAGGTTGAGCCTGCGGCCGATTCGATGTTCGAAGTCAACTCGGCGCTGAACAAGATCTCGTCTGAGTCGTTGCCGAATGTATCCCCATCAATCGAAACTGACGCCATTGGTTCATCCATCAGCATGTCCATGAACGCGCCTAACAGAGCGGCACGGCTAACGCCGGTTCCGTTGTTGACACTTTCTAGACCAAATGTGGTGTAGATCGAGCGAACGTTTGAGCTTACACCTGGGTTTTCAAGTGATGGCTGTTCACGACGCATCATCGCCACGATGCCGTCTTCTACGTTGGCAGGGCTAGGATAGGTCATGAGCGGGGTAAATCCACTGGCGCTACCGTCTATGACGTTGTACTGCGGCAAGCGGATTTCGTCGACAAAGGCGGCGTTGCTGGCACCATCACCGGTAACGGCTGGAACCTGCGCCCGCATTTCGCCAGCTGGGTTAGCTGTGGTGTGAATGTTGAAGTAGTAACCTTCCTCCAACATCGTCGCTTCTTGCGCTGCGGTTAGGGTTACAACACCGCTCGCAATCACCTGTGTATCGGTAATCATGATCGGCCCAGCAACGTTTAGGTTGATGGCAACGCCACCGTTCATACCAACTGTGCCGGTATGGATGTGTGCGGCCGTAACCGTAACTGGCATCGTCTCGCTGATGGCGGAAACTGCCAGGATGTACGACATCTCGTTGGTGGTTAAGTTGTACCCGACGGTTGCTGACGCTCCATTGTCGGTAACGCTCTCAAACGATACTGATTGAACACCTTCTGTTAGGTCAACCCATGCTCCTTTCAGAGCAGAAGGTGCGTCTGGAGCTGCGTTAACTGGCAAGTTTGGCAGGGCAAAGCCTGAAACCGAGTCTTGTAGCCAGTCTGCACCTAAAATTGCACCGTAGAAGAAGTTACCACCACCGGTTGAGTCTGA
>JAHDGV010000142.1:6514-12572 GCA_020631655.1 Chloroflexota bacterium
CGGCCGAGCTCAGAGCTGAAGTCTGCGTCGATGATTAACACATCTGCCAATGGGGCTGGAATTACCCGGCTCCACATCGGTGCGTGCGAGTCATATGTTTCACCATCAAGGATTAAGTACCCTTGGTTGTCACCAACACCTTGTCCTTCTTCGGTTACAAACTGAACGGTAACCATCGCGCTTTCACCAGCTGCCAATGTTAGGGTCATAGGTGAAACTGAGAAGCCTGGTAGGTCGGTGGTAGCTGTAAAGCTATCACCCGTGTACAAGGTTGATAGCACGTAAGTCTCGGTCATTGGAGCCACACTGGTGACTTCAACCTGCATCGTCTTGGTGATACCCATCTCTGACTCACCCAGGCTGACGCTAGGTGGATTGAGGATTACACCGATACCCGGAGAGACGATTTGAGTGAAGTCCATACGTCCAGCACCCATGTCGAGCGGCTGAGCTGGGCTTCCATCTCCGTTGTAGATGTCCATGTACTTGGCAGATCCCATCAGGGCCGCTTTGATCTCGTCCATGCCCCAAGTTGGATGTGCTTGGCGCAATAAGACGGCCGCACCTGCGACGTGTGGTGCTGCCATTGATGTACCAGAAACTTGGCCATAGCCGGTGTGGCGAGCCTCACCTTCTGCAAGAGCATAGCCTTGGGCCATAATGTTGACACCTGGGGCGGCAATATCTGGCTTTAAGGTTTGCCCGGCCGAAGGACCACGGCTGCTGAAGTCAGCGATAACGTCTGGTGTATTGCCTGCTTGGAAGCCTAGCGTGCTAACTTCGAAGGTAGATGCATCACCGTTGTTGGCGTACCAATCAACAACTGCGTTACCGTTGTTCTCGCCGATAAAGATTGAGCTGATGTTAATTTGATCAGCAAAATCTCCGGGAGCCATATTTAGAATTTCTTCGCCGCCACCGTTGTTATAGATAACTGCAAAATCTGCACCCGCTACTTGAGCGTTGTACACCTTGGTGCTGAAGAAACAGCCACCACGGCTGATCACAGCGGCTTTACCGGTGAAGTCTGCGGTTTCGAACGGATCACAACCGGTTACATTGGCTGGCTCTAGAGCGGCCGCTGTGGCGTAGGTGTAGCTGACTACCTGTGCAAGTTCTAGCGGGGCACCAAAATCAGCTGTACCAAATGGAGCTGATTGAACGCTACCGGTCAAAGGTTCTGGACCTGTGATGTTAAATTCACCGGCCGCGTATGTGCCGCTGGTGGTGCTGGCCGCAACGCTGATGTAATCGTCAGATGGATGGTCGCCTGTACCCAGGCCTGGGCCTGCGTTACCGGCCGACATCGAGACAAAGACGCCTGCATTAACCGCATTCACCAATGCTGTGTCAACCGCGTCGAATTCGCCACCATATGAGCCAGGGCCACCGCCCCATGAGTTGTTGATGACATGCGCACCGTCTGCAACAGCATCTTCAAGCGCTGCTATCAACTCAATCGAGAAGGCTGAGCCGTTGAAATCACTTTCTGATGGGTAGAATACCCGGTAGCTCATCGCCCATGCGGCCGGAGCAACACCGCTCAATGTTTCGGTGATTCCTGATCCTAGATACTCGGTTTGGACCATGTTACCCACAGCGGTTGAACCGGTGTGAACACCATGGCTGGTTCCATTTTCACCGGGCCATGAATTCTCATCACCCGCTGTTGGAGGATCCCAATCACGGAAATAAACGCGTGAAGCGATAATTTTACCGTTGTTGTTCGCGCTGTCGCCTACGCCACCTTCTGGATAACCTTCAGGATAAGACCAGCCTTCACCGCTAAACATGGGGGAGTCGTGGTGCAAACCACCGTCTACCGATGCAAACATGACGCCTGCACCTGCATTTTCCATGCCGCCAATCGGTTCACTGTCCCACATTGCTGGGGCGTTTACCAGTTCAAGGCTGACGTAGGTGTCAGGTTGATAGGCGTAGTCAAAGTAGACGTTACGAACGTTGTTCATTTTTAATAATGATGTCCGTAATTCACCCGGATTGGCATCTAAGCCCGCATCAACTGCAACACCGTTGAACAACACTTGATAGGTTGCGTTGATCGAGTTCCCGCTTGCATCTTTAAACGTTGCAACAGAGACGCCGTTGAGCGAGCGCTGCATCGTATTGATGAATTGGGTTTGTTCTTGTTGGAGTTGTGCGATGTAAGCTTGTGCGGCCGCGCTACTGACATCGAGCTGGCCATTGACCATCGACCGGCTGGCGGCGCTTGATTCAGCCAACGCTGGAGAGGCTAATTCTACGATGAGCCGGTGGGATGTGACCGGCGTATCAATCGCTAACTCAAGGTCTCCCTCGCCTTGAGGAGCGGTTTTGTCCGCCCTTGGTGTGGCAATTGCTCCGGTAGCTGCCATTAGTAAAATCGCAACGACCGAAATAATTCCTGCTAATAGGAATGTCCGTCTGGTTGAGCTATTTTTCAAAATTCCTCCTTTGAAAAGAAACAGCATTGATCGTCCCCGGGCGATCATTAGGGTAATACCAAAAAATATCAGTCGGCTAACAGGTACGGCCGAATGACGTGCATAGAAGGTAGATTTAACAGATTTAAGTTGTTTGAAATAGGCTGGTACAGTCTCGAAAATGTTTGACTTGATAGGTGCTGCATAATTAGATCAAGTGGCTACATTGAATCCCAATCAAGGGATAGGCTGTGATGAAGAACGATTTAAAAGTAGTAATTTCTAGCCAATATAAATCAGTGTGGGAAATGATCGTCTATTAAGACCTAGGTCTCTTGTCCTAGGTCTTAGGTCCTGAAAAGAGCATAGCACAATTCTAAAGAATCGAAAAACTAAGCTTAGATTAAGCAAGTGTTTAAGCTGGCAAATTCAAAAAATTCGGGTAAAAAACTGGTCTGTAAAAATACGAATCACACCACCAATCAAGTGTAAATCCCCATTTAAACAGGAGTAAGCGATGTCTAAAAATAGAAAAATCACTTTGAGCGAAAGCGAAATCCCAACCCACTGGTATAACGTTGTGGCCGATATGCCAAATAAGCCTTTGCCCCCTCTAAATCCAGGCACGGGTGAACCTATCGGCCCTGAAGCCTTGGCCCCGTTATTTCCGATGGAGCTGATCAAACAAGAGGTTTCACAAGAGCAGTTTGTTGAGATACCGGAAGAGGTGCGGGACATTTATGCGATGTGGCGGCCGACTCCGATGTTTCGTGCCTACAATCTTGAAAAGATGCTCGATACACCGGCCAAAATCTACTACAAATACGAGGGTGTTAGCCCCTCGGGATCACACAAGCCAAACACGGCCGTGCCACAAGCCTATTACAACATGAAAGAGGGTGTGAAGAAGATCACGACCGAAACCGGGGCCGGGCAGTGGGGGAGCGCGCTCAGCTTTGCCTGTAGCATGTTCAACATCGAATGTGAAGTTTATATGGTCCGTATCAGCTACGATCAAAAACCGTATCGCAAGATGATGATGCAAACGTGGGGGGCCGATGTCTACCCATCCCCCAGCGAGCGGACCCAAGCGGGGCAGAAAATCCTAGCCCAAGATCCAGACACTCCCGGCAGTTTGGGCATCGCCATCTCCGAAGCGGTTGAAATGGCGGCGATGAACGACGATGTCAAATATTCGCTTGGCAGTGTTTTGAACCACGTTTTGATGCACCAAACCATCATCGGGCAAGAGGCGATTAAACAGTTGGAAAAAGATGGGGCCGACCTGCCCGACTTTGTTTATGCACCGTTTGGTGGTGGATCAAACTTTGCAGGTTTGTCGTTACCGTTTGTCCATTTGAACCTAACACAGGGCACAAATATCCAGTGTATCGCCAGTGAGCCAACCTCTGCACCAAAACTGACCAAAGGTGTCTTCCGCTATGACTTTGGGGACACCGTGGGTATGACTCCGTTGATCCCGATGTACACGCTGGGCCACACCTTTGTTCCGGCCAAAATTCATGCGGGTGGCTTGCGCTATCACGGCGCCGGTGCTGTCGTCAGCCAGCTTTTGGCCGATGGGCTGATTGGTGCTGAAGCGATCGATCAACTAGAGACGTTTGAAGCAGGCGTGATGTTTGCTAAGGCTGAGGGGATTGTTCCTGCCCCTGAGGCGAATCATGGGGTTGCGTCTGTCATCCGCAAAGCCAAAGAATGCAAAGAAAGCGGCGAATCAAAAACGATTCTGTTCAACATGTGCGGCCACGGTAACTTCGATATGTTGGCGTATCAGGATTACTTTGCTGGCAACTTGAAGAAGCATGAAATGACTCAGTCTGAGGTTGATGAGGCGACGTCTAAGATCGATGCCCCAACGATTGAGAGCGTGCAGGAAATGTTGGCGAATATGTAGGTTCGTATTGCGTGTTGCGTAGAAAACTTACGCAACACGCAATAAAAATGGATTTGCCTACAGGGTGGTAGCTTGCAGACTCCCATCTAATAATTAAACCAATTCCATCACTTGCCCAAAGGCGTAGTCGAGCTTTTCAAGCGCCTCAGCGATGTGATTTTCGTCTGCGATTAATGGGGGGGCGATGCGGAGCGAGTTTCCATACAAGCCACCTTTACCGATGAGCATCCCGGCCTTTTTGCATTCGTTTAGCATGGCGTTAGCTAGCACGGTGCCCGGCTCTTTGCTGTCGCGATCGGTCACAAGTTCGATCCCCTGCATCAAGCCCCGGCCGCGCACTTCTCCGATGATCGGATATTTTTCGTAGAGCGCATCAAGCCCCGTTTTGAGGATGCCACCCATCTCTGCGCAGCGTTCCGGATTAAACTCGCGCTTCATCTCTTCGAGCGTACCCATCGCGGCCGCACATGAGACCGGGTTGCCGCCAAAGGTGCTGAGGGTGAGCCCTTTGCCTACGGCCGCGGCCGCAATTTCTTGGGTGGTTGCTACGGCTGAAAGGGGCATTCCGTTGGCGATCCCTTTGGCCATTGTCATGATGTCTGGGGTGATGTTGGCATGTTGGTGACCCCACCAGTGGGTTCCTGTCCGGCCGAAGCCCGTTTGCACCTCATCGATGATAATCAGGCCGCCGTGTGCACGCACAATTTCGGCCGCTCCTTCGATGTAAGCGGGAGGCAAAGTGATAAATCCACCCACACCCTGAATTGGCTCCATGATCATACAGGCCAGCTTGCCCGATGTCATGGTTGCAATTACATCTTGCAGGTCATCGAGACAGGCCTGCACATATTTATCTTCTGGAATATCACCCAAGCTACGATAGGTGTAGGGGGTCATGGCGTGGCGAATATAGCCGATGTGGACGGGGCCCATGCGCCAAGAGCCTTGGCCGGTCAGTGACATCGCCATCTGAGATTTGCCGCTGTAGCCGTGGCGGAGCGCAATCACTTCGGTGTTGCCGGTGTAGACTTGGGCCATGATCACGGCCGTTTCATCCGCGTCTGTCCCGCTTGCCCCAAAATAAAAGGTGTCTAACCCTTCTGGGGTGATTTCGGCCATGCTTGCCGCTAGATTGACGTGGGCCTCGTTAGGATAAAGCGTAGAGGTGTGGAGCAAATTATCAATCTGCTCTTTCATGTATTTGTTGACAGTGGGATTGTTGTGCCCGACGCTGGTGGTCAAAATGCCAGCAAAAAAGTCGAGGTACTTATTTCCATCGCTATCCCACACGTACATGCCGTCCCCTTTGGCAAGGGGGAGTGGGCTTTCGCCGTAGTAGAGCAGGTGGTTGGGCCAAAGATGTTGTTTTTGTTTATCTAAAATCGATTGGGTTGTAGCCATAATATTTTCTCCGAGGGATTAATCCCTCTGTTAAAAAATGAAACCTGCTCAAGCAGGTTGATGAGCACTAGGTCGGCCGGATTTTAGCTGAAACGAATATAGGGAAAAGTATAGGCTTTGAGCTTTTATCAACTCTGCATATTTTTGCTGAACAAAAAAAAGACGGCCGAACCGGCCGTCTCTCTGTTTCTATCTTAATTTGAGGTGATCGTACTGGTTTAATTGATCGGCTTAAACACAATGTCGCTAACGCAAATTGTGGTGCCGTCTGGGCCGCTCAGATTAAACAAAAAGTATTGGTCAGGTTCTTGCGCCGTTG
>JAHDGV010000756.1 GCA_020631655.1 Chloroflexota bacterium
GTATTTGCAACAGCACGGCCGGGAGCCAATTCGATGGTAAGGCACACAACCTGTGGGGGATAGGCGTTCGTCGCTATGCTTACATACGCAATCGTAGATTGCGCTAAGCCCAACTTGTTGGCCCGTTCGCATGGCAGGTGTTGGGAATGAAAACAAGTTTCAGCGAATGTCTCTCCCCGAGATTAAAAATATTTTGCCCCTTTTAAAACCATTCTCCATGCCGGGGAGAGACACCCGATGTAACGTTTGCCATGATTTAGGCCGCCCATACGGGCGCCTATCCCCTACGGACTACTCGATGTCCGTTTTATCCGAACGCTCAACTTGATAGGAATCATGCTGTAACTCTTCTCGGATCACTCGTCGTAAAGTTGTTTCTAGCTCCTCACTGCCCATTACTTTGCGCAAAGATTCATTGATCAATGTTTGGTATCCTCGGCCGCCAGCCTTTTCCTTAAAAAACGCCACGATGTCTTTGTCCAAATACATATTGACGCGCATTTTGCCCCGCTCAACCGGCTTGCCACCAGCCTTCATGACCGCCTTCGACATCTGCTCATCCGTAATTTCAGGAATATCAGAAAAATCGATGTCTTCATCGGTCATTTTTTCAAGGGCTTCCCAATCAGTTTTAGAATGATTCTCGGTAGAGTTTTTGCTCATGTCTTGAAGCTTTTCGCATCGAAATGATTCGGACATCTCCATTTCGATCCGCGTGGACAACTATGACCACAATAATTTTAAATTGACCAATTGTGACATAACGAGGTTCGTCATACTCAAAACGTTCATCTTCAAAGGTAAACGTTATCCCTTCAAAAATGCGGTAAGCATCAGCAAAATCGAGTTTGTGCTTTTGCAGATTTGATTGACGTTTTGCTTCATCCCAAATGTATGCCACCCAAGGATTATACACATATTTATCAACACATCAATCACTTTTAAGGAGCAAATTACCGGCCGGAACAGCACCTGATTTTAGAGTCAGTCCATCCGTCCCCGCTGTCAGCGTCGCGTGGCTGGTTTGGGAGCAGGCATTTTTCGCAGGCGAACGCCTATTTGCAACAGCACGGCCGGGAGCCAATCCGCTGGTAAGGCACACAACCTGTAGAGGCGCAGATAGCGGCAATGGCTCCTCTCTGGCATGGTAAATGTTGCGGCCGCTAACTCGCTCGATTTTTGGCATGTTTAGTTTTTAAAGGGAGTCTAATCAACTTCCATAGTTACCGGCGGAATTGGTTCTTTTGCAACATCGGGCGAGTTAATCGCAGTAATTATTTTCATGAGTTAGATTTGCCCTGCGATTATCTGCGCCCCTACGGTTGTTTCAATGATGTGGGATGAATAGCGTTACAGGGTTTTGTTGGAGCCACGTCATAAAATTCGAGGATGCCGATCAACTCATCCAAAATAACGGCATGGCAAAGATGCAAGATTTTGAAAGAGTTGAAGTTAGTTCGGTTAACGCGTTACGGGAATGGTTCGAGAAGAACCACGGCCAAACCGAGTCAATTTGGCTGGTCACTTTCAAAAAAAGCGTGCCGGGGAAATATGTCTCAACCCAAGAAGTTTTAGACGAACTAATGGCATTCGGCTGGATCGACGGCCGACGCATGAAACTCGATGACGAACGTACGATGCAGTTGCTCTCCCCACGTAAAACACAGCACTGGTCAAAAACCTACAAAGATCGGGTAGCAAGGCTAACGAGAGAAGGGCGCATGCACCCGGCCGGGCTCAAAGTGGTTGAAGAAGCCAAAGCCAACGGGATGTGGGATTTTATGAACGATGTTGATGCCTTGATTAAACCGGATGATCTAATCAAAGCGCTTGAAAACAATCCCCCCGCCTTAGAAAACTACGAGGCCTTTCCAGAATCAGCCAAGCGAGACATTTTGCGCTGGATTAAGCTGGCAAAAAAGCCTGAAACCCGGGCCAAACGCATCAGCGAAACGGCCGTTAAAGCGGCACAAAACAAACGAGCCTCAG
>JAHDGV010000757.1 GCA_020631655.1 Chloroflexota bacterium
CAGTCGATCATCAGCCACTCTGGCGTTCCTTCCAGCCTGAAAAAAGTTTGATGTCCGCCAAACCAGGTCGGTTCAGGCAGTTCAAATTTGTCTTTGATGGGGGCCAAGCCCAGCAATGCCTTTTCAACGATGGGAAGCACCTCGGCCGAATGATCGTCATCAACAATAAAATGCAGATCGATGTCTGAATATTCATCTTCCCGGCCGAAGGCTATAGAGCCACCTTCAAATAGCCCGAAGACAAAATCAATCGGCTCAACTGACTTTTTGATGGTTTGAATGATCTCCGCTTTTGTGATCATGGTTGGCTGGCAACCAATAATTAATAAATATCAATTAATTGTTATTTATTAATTATTAGGAGATAACGGTCCCTTGTCCCGCCAGCGCGTCGCGCACCGGATTCTCACGCCGAGCATCGCCTAAAACAACCCGGCCGACACCTTGCTCCAGCGCCTCTTTGGCCCCCAGCAATTTGATCCGCATCCGACCTTCAGCGTATTGTTTAAAATCCTCAATTTCGTCTTTGGGGATGTGGGTGATGAGTGAATCTTCGTTGGGGAAATCCTTCATCAGCCCGGGGATGTTGGACAAAATAATGAGCGAGTCTGCGTTGAAGGCTACGGCCGTGGCACGGCTGGCACGATCCCCGTCCACATTAATCGCCTCGTTGTCATGGCTAATAGCGGGAGGGGTTAAAACAGGTAGATAACCGCCGTCTAACAACAGGTTCAATAGGTCGGTATTTACTTCTTCAACCGTGCCGGTGTAGTTGCCGCGCACAATCCGCTTTTTGCCGTTTTCATCAACCGAACGGATCGCATCTTTCCGTTTGCCGCGCCAAATACCACCGTCAATTCCAGATAATCCAACCGCATTCACACCTCGTGCCTGCAGTTTTTCTACAATCGATTTGTTCATCTGGCCGCAGTAGACCATCTCAAAAATTTCAAGCGTGCGCCGATCGGTAAACCGGCTGGTGTAGCCGCTGGGGCTGGTTATAAATTGTGGGGGATGGCCCAGTGCGGTGGCAACTTCGTTGGTCAAACTTGACCCGCCGTGCACCAAAATCAGCTTTTGCCCCTCAGCGACTAGTGCCGCCACATCATCACATACCGCATCGTAGTCGATGCCTTCTGATCCGCCTACCTTAACAATAATCATAGCTATTAGCTTTTAGCTTTTGGCCGTTGGCTACTAGCTAAAAGCCAATAGCCAAAAGCCAAGAGCTAAACAGGATGTAGCCCCATAAATTCTAATCCAAGAGTTTCCTCAAAACCGCACATCAAATTCATGCACTGCACGGCCGAACCTGCCGCCCCTTTCATCAGGTTGTCGATGGCTGAAATCACAACCACCCGGCCGCTGGCTTCGTCCACCTCAAACCCCACTTCAGCAAAGTTTGTCCCCGCCAAAATCTTTGGTTCTGGATAACGATACAGCCCACGACGCTCTTTGACCACCCGCACAAACGGTTCTTCTTTGTATGCCTCTCGGTACAAAGACCAAACCTCTTTTTCAGTCATCGGCTTGTTAAGGAAGACGTGACCCGTACACAGTACACCACGCACCATTTCAACGGCCGTGGCTGAGAAGTGGAGCTCAAACTCACCCATCTCCTGCAAAATTTCTGCCTGATGACGGTGGCCGGTGGGGGCAAATGAACGCATCGCACCAGAGCGCACCGGGTGATGGCTACCAGCATTATGGCTGTTGCCTGATTCTGATGAACCAACTTTTACTTCAACGATGGCTTTGTCAATGACGCCTGCTTGAGCGAGCGGCAAAAGGGCTAAATTGGTGGCGGTGGCGTTACAACCGACCCCGCTTACGTATTTGGCCGAACGCAACGCCTCGCGCTGGGTTTCTGCCAATCCATACACAAATTTACCGAGCCAATCTGGGGTCGGGTGCTCCCAGTTGTACCACTGCTGGTATTGAGCAGAAGACCCTAACCGGAAATCGGCCGAAAGATCAATGATGTACTC
>JAHDGV010000143.1:0-5156 GCA_020631655.1 Chloroflexota bacterium
CAGGAAGAAAATTTGTGGTTTGATTTTGACCACTTGGAGAAAAAATGACTGAATTAACTGGCGGAGAAGTGATCGTCAAATCGCTGATTAAAATGGGGGTCGATACGATTTTCGCCCTGCCCGGGGTGCAAAACGACTGGTTTTTTAACGCCCTGCACGGGCATCAGGATCAGATTCGGGTGATTCATACCCGGCATGAGCAAGCCACGGCGTATATGGCGATGGGTTATTCAATGGCCCTCGATAAGCCGGGTGTGTACTGTGTGGTTCCCGGCCCGGGGTTTTTGAACACAACCGGTGCTTTGAGCACGGCCTATGCCAACGGGGCGAAGGTGCTGTGTTTAACCGGCGAAATCGCTTCGGGCGCTATCGGTAAACGGCGCGGATTACTGCATGAAATTCCAGATCAGTTAGGAATTATTGAACGGCTGACCAAGTGGGCCGCTCGGGTCGATGATCCGGCCAAAGCGCCTCATCTGGTGCAAGAAGCGTTTAACCAAATGATCAATGGCCGCCCCCAGCCAGTTGGGCTTGAGGTGCCACAGGATATTTGGTCGGCCAAAGCTGAGTTTGATTTGCCACTCGGGATCGATTTTCCGGCTCCCGAAAAGCCGGCCGTCGATTTAGACGCTATCCAACAAGCGGCCAAACTGCTGGGCGAAGCGAAAAACCCGATCATTGTGATTGGGGGTGGGGCGACCAACGCGGCCGCCGAGGTGTTGGAGTTGGCGGAAATGTTGCAAGCACCCGTTGTCCCTGGCCGTAATGCACTCGGAACCGTTGATGCTCGCCATCCGCTAAGCTTGGTCACACCGGCCGGTCACGGCTTGTGGGGAGACGTAGACGTAGCCATTGGCATCGGTGCCCGCATGTATGCGCCGTTGCAACGCTGGGGACTCGACGACGAGCTAAAAATTATCCGAGTTGATATTGATGAAACTGAGCATGACTTGGTAGCGCCGCCGACTGTAAAAGTGACGGCCGATAGCCAAGATGCACTTAATGCACTGCTTGAACTTGTGCCAAAATACAACCGCAAGCGGGCTGACCGTACTGACGAAATGGTGGCATACAAAGCGGCGTTTGAGCAAAAAGTAAGCGTGTTGGAGCCACAATATTCGATCAATAAAGCTCTGCGTGAAGCTGTGCCTGAAAACGGGGTTTTTGTTGATGAGGTGACTCAAATCGGTTTCACATCTCGCTTTATGTATCCGGTGTATAACCCGCGTAGCCATCTTTCAACCGGCTATCAAGGGACCTTGGGATTTGGCTACGGAACTGCGCTCGGCGTGGCCGTGGCTTTGCCCGATCAGCCGGTGGTCAATGTGGTAGGAGACGGTGGTTTTATGTACCAGGTTCAAGAGCTATCAACGGCCGTGCGTCACAACATCAATCTAACCACCGTGCTGTTTGCCGACGGAGCGTTTGGCAACGTGCGCCGGATGCAAAAACAAGACTACGGTGGCAAAGTGATCGCATCTGATCTGCACAACCCTGATTTTGTAAAAATGGCCGAAGCGTTTGGGGTTCAGAGCATGGAGGTTGATTCTCCTGAGAAAATGAAGGCCGCCATCAAAGAAGGGATACAGCACAACGGGCCAACCTTGATTGTCTATCCGGTCGATGAAATGCCATCTCCGTGGCCGTTTTCGTTCCCGCCACCGGCCAGAGGTGGCAAGTAAGAAGTTTGAAGTATGAAGTTTTAAGCCATGCGGCTTAGACTTCATACTTATCCCTTTTTACTTCAAACTTTAGTATGTTCGACGAACCATCATGGAAAGCCCAAGCCCATCCGCTACAGCAAGTGGCGGATGATATTTGGCAGTTACGACTGCCGTTGCCTTATGCCCTTGACCACGTCAATGTCTATTTGATCCACGGGGAAAACGGCTGGACAATTGTTGATTGCGGCCTTAACACGGCCCAAGCTCGCACGGTGTGGGAGGGGGCGTTTAAACAACTTTACATTGGCCCAAGCTCTGTTGAACAGATTGTGTTGACTCACGTTCACCCTGATCATTTTGGATTGGCCGGTTGGCTTCAAGAGCGCTTCAGCTCGGCCGAAAAACAGGTGCCGGTCTGGGTTTCGGCCGGTGAGCACCACTTTTTCATGTCGCTGTGGGCATCGTTCCAAACGGCCGAACGGTCAGACGAAGGGGTGGCTTACTACACCAACTGCGGCGTGTCGGTTGATCAAGCGATGCGGGTGCAAATGGCAACTGTGAATACGGGTGAGCACACTCTTCCGCATCCCACCTTTTCTGTACTTGATCCCACCCAAGCGTTCAGGATGGGAAACCGGGAATGGCAACAGGTACACGCCCCCGGCCATGCCGACGGGCAGGTGATTTTTTATGATCCGGCCGACCGTGTGTTTTTGAGCGGAGATCAATTGCTGATGAAAATCACCCCCAATGTCGGCCGGTGGCCCAACAGCAACCCGGGCGTTTTAGAACGATACTTAGGCTCGTTAAAAGAGCTAAAAACGTTTGACGTTCGCATGGCGTTCCCCGGCCACAAATGGCTAATCGGCGACTGGCAACAGCGGCTGGCCGAGATGGAGCATCATCACGATGAACGACTTAACACGACCCTTGATGCAGTCAGCGCCAACCCCGGCATTGATGTGAACCATGTGAGCCAAATTGTTTTCCGGCTGGGGGATTTAGACATCCACCAATCTAGGTTTGCGATTGCAGAAACCTTGGCCCATCTAGACATGTTGCAGGGGCAGGGTGCCATCCAACAAACTTTAGAAGATGGGGTTTGGCGCTACCGTGTTTGATCAGCTGATTGATGATCCAGCTAAGCCGATTTCAGGATTGGCCGTGATCAAATTTAAGCAGGGTCAAATTGTTTTTCAGGGGGGATGGGGGCAACATGGGGCCACGCACAAACGGTTCCGCATCGCATCGATTAGCAAATTTGTGATGAGTATGCTGGTGGCACAGCTGGCGGCCGAAAACCGGCTTGATCTCGATGCTGATGTAAGTCATTGGCTGGGCTTTGAACTGCGTCATCCAAAGTTCCCAAACGACCCGATCACATTAACCCATTTGCTGAGCCACACATCTACGTTGCGCGATGCCACCGCCTATTCGATGCCGTTGCCCCATCAAATCTACGAGTTTTTTGAGCCGGGATCGGTCTGGTTCGAAGATGGGGCTCATTTTGGTGCAGAGGATGCTCGGCCGGGGGAATTTTTTACCTACTGTAATTTAAACTTTGGGGTGGCGGCGACTGTGCTCGAGGCGGTGACCGGCCGTCGTTTTGACCTGCTGATGCGAGAGCGGCTTTTTGAACCGCTCGGTATCAAACCATCCTACAACACCGGCTTGTTTACGGCCGATGAAATTCAGGATTTGGCTCCGATTTTGCGACTTAAAAATGGGGCATGGGTTACTCAAGTGGATGATCATAAAGGGGTTGTTCCAAAGCCGCTGAGTGTGATTGAAAATCCGGATGTGCATGAAAAATATGCTGAGGCGTTTGGTCATATACGGCCGTCAAGCGATTTGGAAAGCTACGAGTTGGGAACCAACGGAACCTTGTTTTCACCGCAAGGCGGCTTGCGCGTGTCAGCCGATGAGCTGTTTGTGCTGGCAAAGCATTTTTGCGATGCATACCAAGCGAATGAGCCATGGGCAAAGTTGATGGTGCGGCCGGTCTGGCGTTTGAATGAAGCAGGTTCAAATGGAGACAATTATGCTGGGCTGATGACTGATTGGGGGCTTGGAACCCATCTATTTAAACGGCAGTTAGCTTGGCTAGGCCCCAGTTTTGAAAACTATATCGGCCATTTGGGGGACGCATATGGGCTGTTGTCGGGGCTTTTGTTTGATCCAGAAAAAGGGGATGGGATGATTTACATCATTGGGGGCACAAGCTGTGCGGTAGAGGAGAACCCCGGCCGGGAATCGGCGTTTACAGCGTGGGAAGAAGTAGTTCTGCGAAAATTGTTGTAGGGGCTATGACAATCACATGGACCGAATTGCATCATTAAACGATAGACTGTGATTGTCTCGCCCCGGCATGAATTCGCCCCGGGGTGACTTATTCGCAGAACGTTGATTGCCTATGATGAGCTTGCCATGCGAATGAGGTAACCCCTACGCTATGATTTATTGGTCGAAAGAATCCGTGGCCCTTTCTCGGTAATCGCAATCGTGTGCTCAAATTGAGCCGAAAGCGATCCATCTTGCGTTTCAACCGACCAGCCGTCCGGCATCATTTTACAGGCGGCACGACCCATGTTGATCATTGGCTCGATGGTAAAAGTCATGCCAGGCTCTAAAATCGGGCCGTAGCTGGCCGGGCCGTGATGCGGCACTGAGATTGGTTCATGCAGCGCTTTGCCGATTCCGTGGCCACCCCATTCGTAAACCACGCTCAACCGATTTTTCTTGGCATGTTTTTCTATGTCGGCCCCGATTTGACCCAAGCGGTTGCCAACCTGCGCGGCCGCAATTCCGACATACAGGCATTCTTCAGAAATTTTCAAAAACTTTTGAGTTTCTTCATCGATGGTGCCCACGGGGAAGGTGACACATGCATCACCGCAGTAGTCGTCGAGCAATAGCCCGATATCGATGCCGATAATGTCTCCATCGTTTAAGATGCGGTCGTCAGGTAGGCCGTGGCAAATCTCATGGTTGATCGACGCGCAGATGGTGCCCGGAAACGGCGGATGGGTGGGGGGATTCCCACGGTAGCCTTTGTACAGAGACTTAGCCCCATTTTTGATAATATTTTCTTCAACCATCCGGTCAAGGTCAGACAGTTTGGCGCCGGGCTGAATCGATTCGCGGAGCATGTCGAAACAGTCGGCCACAAGCCGGCCGGATGCGGCTAGCTTCTCGATTTGAGCCGGGGTTTTTAAGATAAATGTGGCTTCTGTTGTGGGTCTGCGTCGGCTGAGCAACCCTTTTTTCTTTTTTCTGGGTTTGAGTTTTACCATAGTCGAGAATTCTACCACACTCTGATTAGTGAAAAGTATGAAGTTTAAAGTTTGAAGTGACTTACCCGCTTTAAACCTTTTACTTGATACTCATCCCCGCCCGAATGTCACGGATCAAGTGCATTGCATTCAAAATCAGTGCTTTGTTTTCTGGCTTGTTGGGCCACAAGCTGGCCCCAGAAGGGTGGGGGATGGGGAC
>JAHDGV010000143.1:5256-12533 GCA_020631655.1 Chloroflexota bacterium
TTTGAGGCAGTGAGAACGTGGCAATAACCGGCCGATGGTCAGAACCGGTGTAGGGGCCGCTGGTAAAAGCGTGCATGTCTACGCCCCGATACAAAATTTGGTCGATGGGAATCAGCAAGGGGACATTATGAGGCGCCCACGTAAAGTTTAGTCCATGCCGTTTCCGGCCGTCGTCTAGCCCAGCATCCTGCAAAAACTGACGAAAAATCGGTGTCCACGGGGTGATGTTCATATCACCGGCCACAATGATGGGTATGTCCGTTTGGGCACTGTCTTGCGCAATTAGACCTAACTCTCGGTTCCGTCGTTCAAAACGGCCGGCCGACATCGGTGCTTTGGGATGAACCCCAATCAACTTAAACGGCTGGCTGTTGACCTGAAAAGTCACGTGAGCCTGCGCTCGCCACGGGGTATCGTGAGCCACGTATTCAACCGAGTCAAACGGGATTTTGCTAAAAACTAAAACCTCTTTTGTCCCTCGGTTAGGCGCATCGGTGACGTACGGATACATCTCCCAGAAGACTTTGACACGTTCCTGATTGGCAGCCGACATCTCTTGCAACACCAAAATGTCAGGATCAACCGTCTTGACCGTTTCGATCATTTCCTGCGGGGCGTAGTTTCCGTACAGCGCATTGGCGCTCATCAGCGTAATTGCATGCTCTTGGGGGGATACGGCTTGCAGTTTGGGAAAAACGTATGGCACAACCAGAAATCCGTTTAGTAGCACCACAAGCAACGAGGATACGGTTCCAATCGTTTGATTAAATGTGAGCGAAAGGGCGAATAGGACAAGGCCACCCACAAAGTAAAACGGCCGGGGATGGTTTGCCAAATCAGCTACCCAATGCATTCGGCCGAAAAGCCCCAATATCGAAAAAATAAGTAGGACGGCTGCACCCGTCTCTAATATGGCTAAAAATAGTGAACTCAAAGATATCTTTCGAACCCAAAACGATTCGGATAATGTGCGCAAAGTCTCCATTTAATTATATCTCACTCCAACCCCGGATAATCAAAAAAATCGCCATATTCTGCGAAAATTTTGATTTTTATGTGGGTTTACTCCTTGGTTATGATTTGTGCCTCAGCAAGATGTGCATAGGTTTGAGGCGCATAAAAAGGCCGGACGGTTGTTACAAACCGCCCGGCCTCATTTGTCTAAGCTATTTTGCTTTTAATTACTGTACGGATTTCTTCTTAGCTTTTTGCTGAACCGATACAGATGGCTCCAAAATTTCGGCCGCCGTGGTTGCGATCGCATCGTTTTCGAGCGACTTTTCGCTGTTCAAGCTAGAAACCGAGAATGGTGCCGCAATCGGGTCAAGCAAAGCCGCTTCAAGAACTTGGTTTAAATGATCAACAGGAATCAGATCAACCTCTTCACGGATCGTGTCTGGCAGTTCAGGAATATCGCGGGCATTGTCACGCGGTAGCAAGACCGTTTTGATGCCTGCCCGGTGAGCCGCAATGGTTTTCCCTTTCAGGCCACCGATTTCGAGCACTTTACCTCGCAGGGTGACTTCACCCGTCATGGCTACGTCGCGCCGGATGGGGCGGTTGGTAAATGCTGAAATAATGGCGGTTGAGAGAGCGATACCCGCACTTGGTCCGTCTTTTGGTGTGGCGCCGTCTGGAACGTGAATGTGGATGTTAGCTTTGTCAAACACGGCCGGATCAAGTCCTAGTTCTCGGGCATGGGTCCGTGCATAGGTGAGTGCAGCTTGGGCTGACTCACGCATCACATCACCCAGTGAACCGGTGAGCTGTACGCGGCCGGTTCCTTCTGAAAGGCTAACTTCGATAGCGAGTACGTCTCCACCGACCGAGCTAACAGCGAGGCCAGTTGCAACGCCCACTTCGTCATTCTCTTCAGCTTTTCCGTAGCGGAATTTTTCGCGTCCTAAGAACTCACGAACATCATCGGCCGTCAGTTTAAACGGACCTTCTTTTTCGGCCGCGATCTGAACCGCAACTTTGCGGATGACCGAGCCTACACGCCGCTCTAGCTGGCGAACGCCCGCCTCACGAGTGTATCGACGGATGAGCAAGCGAATCGCTTCATCTTCGATTTCAACTTGATCTTCTTCAACGCCGTGTCCTTTTACTTGTTTACGGATGAGGTGGTTTTTGGTGATCTCAAGCTTTTCGTCTTCGATATAGCCTGCCATGTCAATCGTTTCCATCCGGTCATACAGCGGAGCTGAAATCCGGCCGGCTTCGTTTGATGTGGTGATAAAAATCACTTGGCTAAGATCAAAAGGAACTTCCAAATAGTGGTCTTGGAAATTGGTGTTTTGTTCTGGGTCCAGCACCTCTAAAAGGGCTGAACTTGGATCACCACGGAAGTCTGCACCAACTTTGTCAATCTCGTCTAAAACGATAACTGGATTGTTGGTTTGAACATCGCGTAGAGCGCGGATGAGACGGCCGGGCAACGCCCCGATATATGTCCGTCTGTGCCCTCTAATTTCGGCTTCATCACGCACCCCCCCGAGGCTGATTCGTACCATTTTGCGACCCATCGCTCGAGCGACTGATTGAGCGATAGAGGTTTTGCCCACACCCGGTGGGCCGTTTAAGTTGATGATTGCACCGCGCATTTGGTTGCCCGCTAATTTACGGACCGCCACAAATTCAACAATGCGTTCTTTCACTTCGTCTAAACCGTGATGGTCTTCGTCGAGGATGCTACGCACATGTTCAAGGTCAAAGTTGTCATCAGTCGATTTGCTCCAAGGGAGATCGGCTAGCGTTTCGATCCAAGTGCGGATCACACCAGCCTCGGCCGACTGTGGATTTTGACCGTTTAAGCGTTTGAGTTCTTTGTTGACACGGGCATAAACCTCTTCAGGCATCCCGGCATCTTCAACTTTCTGGCGCAACTCATCAGCGGCCGATTCAGGCTCTTCACCCAATTCTCGGCGAATGGCTTTCATCTGCTCGCGGAGCAAAAACTCACGTTGAGCCTTGTTTGCACCTTCACGCGCTTCCCCTTCAAGATCTGAACGGATTTTGGCAATGCGCAATTCTTGTTGCAGATAATCCCGAATCATTGCTAAACGGGCTGAGCCATTAAGCTCTTTGAACAATTCAACTTCAAGATCAAAAGGGATGTTGAGCAAGCCGGCCAAGTAGTCGGCCAAATCACCGATATTTCGGCGACTGCGGGTTGCAGTAAGCACCTGCTGGTTGATCTCACCCATGCTTTCTGCGTATGTCTCTAAATGAGCAATCGCATCTGCCATAAGTTGAATGTCTGAATCTTTAAGCTCCGGTTTTGGCAACTCAAGAGGAGTATACGTTCCGGTTAGATACGGATCTGTTTGAAGCAACCCTGTAAAATTGACTCGCTCTTTTAGCTCGACCAACATTTGAACGCCACCAGCATGTGGGGCCCGCAGAACGTCTCGAACTTTTGCCATAATTCCAATCGGAGCCAGATCGCTCTCGTTTGGAATCTCTACTTCAGTATTGTATTGAACGGTGATCAACAGCTCTCCATTGCTACGGGACGCAGCTTGTGCCGCGGCTAGAGATCGGCGTCGGCCGATAGAGATTGTTGTTGTTACACCTGGGAAAACCGCCCCTCCTCGAATGGGGACGACTGGAATGATTTTACTTTCCATGATTGACTTTGTCCTATAAGAGAGGTGTCCAAATCAAAAATTATGATTTATACAACTCACGTAATGAGCAATTTAGCCTTTGCATTGCAGTTGGTTTGCTACAAAGCTTTGGTGCCGCTCGTGTGACATAAATATCAGCTTTTGGCGGTCCAAAGTCCATAGGACATGTATCCACCATACTAAGGTTTCATTGAAAGTAATTGGACCCTTATCCATACCATAAACGCGTCAAAAAACAGCCTGTGGTCATGATCAAATACAAAGATGTGCGCAAAATTATTGGGAGGTTTTGCAGGCTTTAAGAAGGTGATTTACCAGAGAACCTTGGGCATATTTAACGCAAAATCAGACTGTTGTTTTTTAGTTCAAACTACAAACCAAAATGCGTTCACCTTTGTTTGAGGGGAGGATATGGCTGATAACATGGGACCAACTATTCGTAATGTCACACAAGGAAAACGGTACTGAACATAGCTCTCTTTTCCCATTTAATTAAAGTGAAAAAAAGATGAAGGTTTTGTGAGACAAGTGAAGGTCTATGAAGCAGGAGGAAAAGGCTGGCTATTGAATAAAAAAGGTGATGTGCTATTATCATCTTTCTTAAGAAAAACTGATCGGCCAGACTGGAAAATTGTTGATGAATTTATTACTTATGCGACATGCAAAATCAGATTGGGGGCAGGGGATATCTGATTTTGATCGTCCCCTTAACAATCGCGGAATTTTTGCGGCCGAGCAGATGGGAATCCTGCTTTCAAATGAGGGGATCATGCCTGACTACATCATTTGCTCAGGGGCACAACGCGCAAGACAAACGGCCGAAGGGATGATTGAGGGGCTCAAATACGACGGCAAGCTATTTGTGAGCAATCATCTTTACCTGTGTGATATCAGCGACTTTATTCAAGTTATCAGCAAAAATGGAGCCGACCATCAAACATTGCTGGTTATTGCCCACAACCCCGGTACAGAAGGGTTTATTACCCATCTAACAAACCAGCAAAAGCATGTTACAACTGCAAACATAGCCCATATCAAACTTCCCATCACCCAATGGTCTGACTTTGCGAAAAGCACCAAAGGTGAATTGATTGATTTCTGGCGGCCTAGAGAGCCGCGTTAGGCATCTTGTGCAAAAGTAACCACGCACTTTACTTCGTTTCAAAGATCGCCATTATGCAGCGAAAATTTATATTTTTATGCCAATTTTAGTTGTTGAAGACGACGAGACCTTAAGGGAAACAATTGAGTACAACCTCGCCAATCAAGGGTTTGAGGTGGTATCGGCCGCAGATGGACGAGATGCGCTCGAGGCGGCTCGCGAGCATAAGCCAGAGCTTATTTTGTTAGATGTAATGTTGCCGGGTATCGATGGCTTCGAAGTGTGCCGCATCTTGCGTCAAGAAATGAGCGTACCAATCCTGATGTTAACCGCTAAAACAGAGGAAATTGATCGGGTTGTTGGGCTGGAAATGGGGGCGGACGACTACATAACCAAACCATTTTCTATGCGAGAGCTTATGGCCCGGGTTAAAGCGATGTTGCGTAGGGTCCGGTTAATCCGAGAGGAAATTGCGGCAGAGCAGCCGGTTTTAGCAGAACAACCTGCTGGTCAAGCGATGCCGAGCAAAGCTGGATACGAATTTGGTGACTTGGTGATTGATACTGAACGTCACGAAGTTCGGTTAAACGATGAAGCGATCCGTTTAAAACCAAAAGAATACGAGTTACTCGAATTTCTCGCCCGGCATCGTGGCATCGCGCTATCCCGAGAACTCGTGCTAGAACGGGTCTGGGGTTGGTCGTTTGATGGCAACAGCCGAACGGTTGATGTTCACATTCGCTGGTTGCGCGAAAAAATTGAGCCTGATCCAACCAATCCCGACCGGATAATTACGGTGCGTGGGATTGGCTACCGCTTTGAAGGATAAATTTGGCTCCTAACACCGTTTTTTACCGACGTATGGCCCTGACACAAGTGGCCATCCTCATCATCGTTGTCGCCGCAGTTGCCAGCTGGCTCAATCTTGAGTCTTGTCAGCAAACTCCCGGCTGTGCCCGTTCTGTGATTTTGTGGGTGTTGGGAATCTCGATTCCCGTTGTAGTTCTTGTTGCGTGGCTGTGGGGGCGCTGGTATGCCAATAAAACGCTGGTGATCACCAATCAGCTGGAGAGAGACTACAACCGGCAAGTGGGATTGGTTGAATTCCAACGCCAAAGAAACCAGATCGTGATGCAGTATTTGGCTGATGGTGTGTTGTTGCTGAATAAAAAGGGGGAGATCAGGCTGATCAATCGAGCCGCGTCCGAGATTTTTGATATTCCACAAGCAAAAGCGATTGGGCAACCCTTTTCATCTGTCGCATGGAATCATGCTTTGATTGATCTGTGGCAGGCCTGTCGCCAACAGGAAGAAGAGCAACGTGCAACCGTTGAGCTGGACCGGCAAAATAAATTTTTAGAGGCGATTTTTAAACCGATTCAACCGCAAGAGGGGGTGAGCTACCTCGTAGTCTTGCAAGATTTGACCCGCATTCGCCGCCTAGAATCGATTCGTCGCGACTTCATCAGCAATGTGTCACATGAGCTTTTAACCCCCATTGCATCGGTAAGGGCGGTTGTTGAAACTCTCGAGGATGGGGCTCTAGATAATCGGGAAGTGGCTCTGAAATTTTTGGGCCGTGCGGCCGACGAAGTTGATTCGATGACCCAGTTGGTCAATGAACTGCTGACCCTGACACGGATAGAGTCAGGAGTAACTGAGTTCAAATTTTCGCCTACGGCCGTATCTGAACTTATTTTGCGGCCGGTTGAGCGGTTTGGCGAACAAGCTAGCCGAAAAGAAATTGAGCTATCAGTTGAGGTGGCACCTGATCTGCCGATGATACCGGCCGACTGTGATCAAATTTGGCAAGTGGTTCGGAATTTTTTGCACAACGCCATCAAACACACACCACGTTCTGGCCAGGTCAAAATCTCGGCCTCAAAGAAAAAGAAAGAGATTATCTTTGCTATTGAAGACACGGGAGTAGGCATCCATCCAGAGGATTTACCACGTATTTTTGAGCGATTTTACAAAGCGGATCGATCCCGCAATCGGGGTGCGGTGAGTGGAACTGGGTTGGGGCTGGCCATTGCTAAACACATTGTGCTGGCACACAACGGCCGGATTTGGGCTGAAAGCAGTTTGGGTAAGGGGAGTACGTTTTATTTTTCACTCCCCATCAATAACTAGGCTTCTGCCCTAGTTTTTAGCCCTCTAGCAAAATCCTCAAATGATGGCTGTAGGTCGGGGATTGTCCGGCCGATGAGGGGGAGCAATATGCCGCCAAACTCTTCCTCAAGATAAAAGTCTATTCCGCCGTCTTTTTCAGTCAGCACAAACGAGCGAGCGCCCTTAAATAGACCAAGAGGCATTTTGCTGGCCCAGACCATTTTTCGGCCGGGGTCAAACTCAGTTACGGTGACGGGGAAGGCTCGGTCGGGGCTGATCTTGGTGTAAGCGGTGATTTTGTTGCCCGGTGCAATTTCCCCTTCCAGCCGAATCATCCCCGGGTCCCAATCTGGATAGGCTTCTGCATTGGTCAAAATCTGCCAAACCTTCATGGCCGGGGCATCGATAGAAATTGAGGTGCTAAATTTCATTTT
>JAHDGV010000758.1 GCA_020631655.1 Chloroflexota bacterium
GGTCTGCTGATTCACACGCTGGTGATGACCAACGTGCAGGAACAACGGCGCGAGATGGCCATTCTGCGCATTTTGGGCAGTCAGCAAAACTATCTATTTGCCATCGTGATTGTTGAGGTCTTTGTCATCGGCCTGATCGGGGTTTCGCTAGGCATCGGCTTTGGGCAACTGCTGACTCAGTACGCCGTGCTCCCGTTTATCGAAAGCCAGATGGCGAACGAAGGGCTGACCGTTACGATTGAGCCGGTTGTTTCATGGAGCACCATCATTCCATCGGTGCTGTCCGCCTTTGCGGTGCTGTTTGTGAGCGCCTTTAAACCGGCCCGCGATGCCTCGAAAACAAAGGTGATGTACGCAATTAATCCCGGCGTGGCGGATAACATCCAGCTAGAAGATTTAGCCGAGCTTCGTGAGTCACGGCCGAACCTGCGCCTCTTTTTTGTGGGATTGGTCCTGCTCTTCACCTTTATCATGGTGATCGGGCTAGATTTGGTTTCAACGCTGGGGAACCCTGCGCTTGAAGCAACATTCTTTTTATCCACAATTTTGCTGATGGTCACCGGCCTTGGTTTTGTCTTTTTGCTACTCACCCGGCCGCTTGAACGGCTGGTGCTGTTTATCATCAGCTTTATCGCCCCGCGCATGACCTATTTTGCGTCACGCAACGTCGGCCGGAACAACAAACGGAACACGCTGATTTCTCTACTGGTGTTGTTTAGCGGTGTTTTACCCAGCTTTTTAGCCACCCAGAACGCGATCGATTTTGCCAACATCCGGACCGATGTAGAGCTGGATATGGGTGCGCCGGTTGAACTGCGCGTTCGCTCCCGTTTTGCAGAGCCGGGCTTAGAACAGCTTGATTGGCTCCAGCCCAGCTTCATCGATACGGAGCTGTCCCAGTTTGAAGAAATCGAAAATGCGGTGGGGCTTACCAACAACTATCGGGCCGAAATTACCGATGCGGTTGGAATGCGCGGCACGTCGCTCTCTCTACGTGGCGTCACGGGTGACTTGAACAATGTTTTATTTGATCAGTATGTCGATTTTCCGCTTAGTGATCGAGCCGCATTAACCCGAGTTGTAGACGACCACACCGGCATCGTGATTAGTGAAGCGCTGGCCGAGGTGCTGGCGGTTGAACTGGGCGGCACGGTCAAAATCCGTGGGGCTGGCCTTGACCATATCGAAGAGTTTACGGTGATCGGAATCGCACGGCGGGTCCCCGGCTTTAACGAAATCGGCCGGATCCGGGCCAATGCCCAAGGGGGCAGTTTGGGGCTGATTTCGCTTCAGGCCCATCAACGGATCTCAACCGATCCCAACTTAGCATTGCCTGACCCTGATTCAAAAATTATCACCCGTATTTTGGCCGACGTGGACCCAAATGCGGATTTGGAAGAGCTCAACGGCCGACTGCGCCAAACCTTTGGCTTCCGTGACAATTTGCGCACCCGCATTTCTGATGTGCGGTTGCAACAGGCTCAGGATGAACAGCAACAGGCTCAGGTCTTTTTGCTGGTGCTGACGCTGATCAGTTTTACCACGGCCGTGTTTGGGGTGTTTGCGGTGATTTACGTGACGATTTACGCCCGGCGCAAAGAGATCGGGATGATGAAGGCGGTTGGTAGTCGCAAGTGGGAATTGACCGGCATGTTAGTGATCGAGTCGATAGCGATGACGCTCAGTGCAGCCTTAGCCGGAATCATTGCCGGGGCATCGATGGGATACATTTTCGCCTACATCGAGAATGTATCGAGCGAACGGCCGATGATTTTTGCGGTTGATTCAACCGTGATGCCGTTTGTGATTGTGATGGTGGTTTTGGCCAGCATCATCGGGGCGATCTTCTCGGCCCGCCGCATCATTAAATTTAAAGCGATTGAAATTTTACGAATGAGTTAGATGGCTAATAGCCAAAAGCTAAAAACATGAACAGACTATTTAAAACAATTTTACTAACCGGGCTGGCCCTGTTGCTGGTGG
>JAHDGV010000144.1 GCA_020631655.1 Chloroflexota bacterium
CCCGTCGTAAGGGTAATAAAAAGTTTGTAGAGTTAAATTAACGTGAACTCCTAAAATTATGGGGATGTGTGACCCTTTAGAAAACCTTATTTTAGACAATTTCTAAAATATCTCTTTCAAAGCTGTATCATGAGTCGATTCACAAACACAATGCCTAAGCGAGCCCGCATAGCCGTCATCGCTGCTGGAAACAGCGGCCGTAACTCGATCACCCGATTATTGGAGAATAACGAATATCTAGCTGAATTTATTTTGGTAGATACCGATCCTTCACTGATCTACGAAGAAAAACAAAAAGACAATCCTAAATTTGAGTCGATATTCTTAGTAGACGATCAGGCTCCAATCCCCAACGACCGAATCGGCACACACGGCAACACAGCTTTAGGAGAGGAAGCCACAAGAAGCACAATCAATCAAATCAAATCAGTTATTGAGCCGTTTGATTTGCTATTTTTAATCGGTGGCCTCGGGGGTGGAACCGCATCGGCCGCGTTGCCCATTATTGCTCAAGCGGCTACAGAGCTAAACATTATCACCATTGCGGTGGTCTCGTCCCCGTTTAGCTTTGAGCCGTTAGAGCGCCACCGCATCGCCTATGAAAGCATCTTCGCCCTAAACACACTGGCCGATACCCTGTTGGTTATGCACGGGGATGAGTTGTTAAAAACGGCCAAGACCCGTGTTCATCTGGAAAAAGCGTGGGAAGCGGCCGATGATTTTCGCCATCGGTGTATCCACATCGTTGAGCAACTGACCCAATATCCAGAAATCATCAATATAGATTTTGCAGATCTTACTCGGATCATGAACGGGCAAGGGGTGGCATTGCTCACCATGGGGGTTGGCCGGGGGGTCAACAAAACCAAGCGGGCGATCAGTAATGCGTTGGTTTGCCCATGGTTAAACCGCTCCATCGTCGGTGCCCAGAACGTCCTCATGCACATCGTCATGCCGCCCAACGAACCCTTCTTCAACATTGCGGAGGCAACACAGCATGTGACCGGGATCGTTGGTGGTCAGGCAGAAATTATTTGGGGGGTGTCAGAAGACCCCGACTTAAAAAACGAGCTTCAGATTCTCGTAATTGCCACCGGCTTTGACGAACTGACGCAGGTTACCCACACAACCAATTCATTTATGCGCAAAGCGCTAGATAATCAGCATGAAAGCTATTCGCTGAAAGATTATTATTGGAACGTGACCCGGGGTTAGATCGGCTCTTGAAGCAAAATCCCCCTTAAAAAATTTAGGTCAAAACAAAAAAGCCGGTTGGAAAATTCCAACCGGCTTTTTTCGTCGCAACGGACAAGAGACCTCAAATTATTTTAACTCGAGATACTGGTTACCATCCTTATCCGAAATACTGACGCGTCGTCCCCGCATAGTTAATTCATCCCCTTCAATAGATCCCCCTAGAAGATTAAATCCGAAATAAGTTTGACCGTTTGATGCGTATCCTGACCCATCAAGGTTAATGTTGGCAACCGGTTTATCACCGTTATAGACTGTCTCGTTATGCTCTGGTTTATTGCGTTTGCAGAAAAACATTTTCTTATATCCTTTACGTATTTGCTGATAGAAAACTACTTATCCGAACACGATGTGGTAGATATGTCGTTTAGTTAGTTACAAGATTAATTGATGTCTTTCGCATGCTCTATGGAGCCCACGTGAATGCGAAATAAAGCGTCCGTGAAGGTTTTGCCATTTTTATAGGAGGTCATGGCCGATAAGTCCAAGAGGGGCGTATGGATAACTATGCGACCTTTTTTTGGGTACCAAATCGGCGTAATTTTATGACCCAAACAGCTGTTTAACGCTTTACAACAGGCAAAAACGCTGTTTCGGTTTCCGGCCGAATCGTTACCGTTGAGAGGGGTGGTGCGTTAAACGAAACGACTGTATTTGCAAATGTTCGTAATTGGGTTGGCACCTCGTTCCAATCAAAAGCATCATTCTGCTTAACAAAAAGTTTTAGCTCTCCAGATGCCAGTTTCTGAGCCATCTCTGGGCTGACATCAATCGTGAGGTTCAACCCTTCCCCATCGGGCAGGAGCAAGGGAGAGTTGTCAGACTGCTTGTAGGTGCCCACGGTAAACTCAACCGGCCGATCTGCGCTCATCCCATCGTTTCGATCAACGAGTTCACCAGGGTCTGAATAGCCCGTAGAATATTTCAGCTCAAAAAAGAAAGACTCGCTGAACGTTTCGGCCGGAATCTCCACCTCAAGCCACCCCAAATCAACCCGTTCGTCCGTGTCGTTGTTGAGCTCCTGTTGAAAGTCTGGATCGCGTGGCGATGGATTGCTTGGCGCAGCCGGTGTTGCAGTTGGCAACCCATCCTCTTCTTCCGGCTGAGGAATAGGAGAGGGAAACAGGGTCGGTGTGGGGATCGGCTCAAACGATCTTACATTTTTAAGCACAAACAGGGTGATCGATTGGGCCGGAAGCTCGGCCGATAGGCGGCCTGTTTCCGTCGACTGGCTTGCGAGTTTCTGAATCGAGTTTAGATTTGCACCAGAATATTGATAGACCTCGGCCTCATCACTCCCACTCAGATTTTCTAAACGGATGTCGGCCGTGGTTGGCTCAAACAATTTGTTGACCACCATAATCGTGATCGCCCCATCGGTTGAACGCTCCGCCGCAAACACAGACACATCCCACTCATCTGAACTGGTTGCGCTGAGGCTCACATCACCAAAGGTACTTTTTTGCCCATCGTAGTTGCGATACATGCGATAGGCATACGCCCACGGATCATCAACTTCTATGTTGAGCCAGCCCCACAGCATCGCCATGTGCAAATTCTCGCGGCCGAAGATGCCCAAAACATCCGCCTGCGCTATTGCCCCGTTGATGTCTTCTAATCCACCAAAGTTGTACTCAGAAATCGACAGCTTTGTGCCAGGATAATTATCATCAACCCAATTGTGCATACGGGGGACCAAATAAATTTCGTCTGCGATCCAGCTTCGATCTTTGTAGGTGCGATCCCAAAGGGTGCGAGTCGAATTAAGCCTGCGCTGTTGGGTCGCCTGATCCCCAACTTCTGACAAGGTTACTCCCTCGGCCGATGGGTAGTAGTGCAAATCAAGGTAATCTAAAATTCGGACGCCGTGTTCAGCTTCGTAAGCGGCCATCTGTTGCAAGTACCATTCTAAAAACGGCGTGCCACCGTGCGCATCACGATCAGCATACCCATAAGCGGACTGATCGAGGGCCGAAGAGAAGTAAGCGTGCCACCCCCAAACGGCCGGGCCGATTGTCTGGGCGGTTGGATCGATTTCTTTGATCGCAGGGGCATATTGATAGGTTTTGTCACGGATTTCATCGTAGCTGACCGGGTCAGGATGCACGTCAAAATGATTGTGGAACCAGAGCATTGGTTCGTTATCTAAGCTGTAGAACTGCACCCCACCTTCTTCGGCCGTGCCGTATTTTCCGCTTAAATGTTCAACCCACTCTTGCACAAAAACTTCATCAACAGGAATGCTAGTATCTAACGGATCAGCCCATAAAATGCGATCTTCCCCATCGATAGGTTCAACAAGGCGGCCGTTGCCACAATCAGGATGCCAGCGCTCCGTTTCTGTTTGCTCTCCATATTTTTCAACGCTGAACCCGCACAGCACCTCTCGGGTTTTGCTCACATAGCCCATCATCGGAATCGTGAGTAACGAATCGGTGCCTGTAGAGATATTTTGCTCAACAAATACATCTGTAGCAGAGCCATGTGGCAGATTTGGGCTATCCGCTCCTCGTGGGTTGCTCATGAAGAACCAGTCCCCGCCCAGCATGGTTGAGCTGGTTTT
The DNA here is from genome assembly GCA_020631655.1 of Chloroflexota bacterium. Taxonomy (GTDB): domain Bacteria; phylum Chloroflexota; class Anaerolineae; order Promineifilales; family Promineifilaceae; genus WTJY01. The sequence continues at coordinate 3,818 of JAHDGV010000144.1, forward strand.
CCAGTTGTAGCGAGATGTTGAATTGCCACCATATCGGTTTAGTGGCAGATTAAGCTGATCTCCCATTTCATAGGTTGCCAAATTGACTCCGTAAATATATTCACTAATGTCGTGTCCCTCGGTGTAGGTATCTACGGTCAAAACATAGCTTTCACTGTCGTCATCAGGGTCTTCAATCCCATCTGACACTTCTCCCCCCGATGAAGAATCTTGCTTATAAAGGATGACCTCATCAACGAAATATGGTTCGGCCGCCTCGGCTGAACCGTTTTGCAAAATCAAGCCGTAGATTTCATCCAAACCGGTTGCAAAGCGGATGTCGAAATCAACCTCTTGCCACACTCCGGCCTGTAGCTCCACACTTTCAGCATGAACCCACTGCCCATCTGCGTTCACAAATTTGATCATCACCAACTGCCCACCGGCCGAGCCGCCGTTCAGCCACAGGCTCAAACGGTCCGCCTCGGCGCGTACAATCGGTTCAAAAGGTTTTACGTAAAACGGAGTCCAACCAGACGTATGAGTTAGCTTCATCGATGCCGCCCCTTCTTTAAATGTAGTTGTGTCTACCGCAATGTCGGTTCCGTATGAATGGCTACCCCAATCGGCTTCATTCGGAGCGTCCCCAAAAACAACAATCCCGTCCCCGGCTTTTGAATGCGGCACCAAATATGGGACCAGCCGGATAAATACAAACAGAGCCACCAATAATAGTGATCCAAAGATGGCTAACTTATTTTTTCTGCTTCGATGTCCAATCCCCTTTAAATTGGAATCATGCCCTTTTTGCTTACCCGAATGCCGCATTTCGGTTTCCCCAGATCGGAACAGGCACAGCAAGTGGACCAAAAGCTTTCAAACTATTAGCTGGCACAGCATCACAATCTAGATCTATCGATCCAGACATAAACGCATTAGGAAAACAACTGCCCTTGTTCCCATTCTTTTTGTAATTTCGTCCGTTCTTTTTTGTATTGGAGGGCTTGTGCATAAATCTCCCCACCAGTACGGCCGACATGGTGCCATGAAACTACTCGGTTCTCAATAGGCTATTGGTTCGTAAACCTTACTTCGAAAATAGAACAATTGTTTGAAAAGTATGCCGAATTATTTCTCACGGTTTATAATCGCCCCATGCCGTACCAAGCGCCCGACACTGTCAAAGAAATTTTAAAAAACCTGCCTAAAACCCCCGGTGTTTATCTACACAAAGATGAAAAAGGGGAGATTATTTATGTAGGGAAAGCGATCAACTTGCGCAGTCGGGTGCGGTCATACTTTGCTAAAAATGTAGACTCGGCCAAAACAGAGCGGTTGCGCCAGCGCATTACCGATATCGACATCATCACGACCGATTCAGAGCTTGAAGCGCTTCTTTTAGAAAACACCCTTATCAAAAAGCATAAGCCCCAGTACAACGTACGGCTTAAAGATGATAAGCGGTATCCCTACATCAAGATTACTTGGAAAGAAAATTTCCCCAAAGTGATGGTGACACGCCAAATGGTGCGGGATGGGTCGCGCTATTTTGGGCCGTTTACCAGTGTGTGGGCCGTGCATCAAACCTTAGACCTCTTGCGCAAAATCTTCCCCTACTTGACCTGTGACCGAGAAATCACGGGGAATGATGAGCGAGCCTGTCTTTACTTTGATATTAAGCTGTGCAGTGGCCCCTGCATCGGCCGGGCAAGCAAAGAAGAGTATCGCCAGATGATCTCTAACCTGATGGATTTTCTGGGTGGCAAATCAGACGACATTGTTAAGTCGATTGAGAAAAAAATGTTCAAAGCATCTGAAGAGATGGATTTTGAACAAGCGGCCACCTATCGGGATCAGCTAAAGGCGATTGAGCGAGTGGTCGAAAAGCAGAAGGTGTTTGCGGCCGCCAATACCGACCAAGACATTATCGCTTTTGCCCGCGAAGATGGAGACGCCTGCGTCCAGATTTTCTTTGTGCGGCACGGCAAGCTGATCGGCCGGGAATATTTCTTGCTCGACAACACCGAGGGGGAACCTGACGAAGGGATTCTAGAAACATTTTTGACTCAGTTTTATGATGAGGCGGCCCACATCCCCAAAGAGGTTTTGCTGCCCAGCGAAGTGTCTGAAGCACTAGTTATTGAAGAATGGCTGCGGACCAAGCGAGAGCAAAAAGTCACGATTCAGGTGCCTCAGCGCGGCAAAAAGAAAGAGTTAGTCGAAATGGCTACGCGCAACGCTGTAGACACCTTAGCCACCCTAAAACAACAGTGGGCGTCTGATCGCTCGCGCCACGTTACCGCCATGAACGAGCTACAAGAAGCGCTCGACTTGGCCAAACCACCCACCCGCATCGAGTGCTATGACATTAGCCACACGCAAGGTGCGCTACCTGTAGGGTCGATGGTTGTTTTTGCTCAAGGGGCTCCGCTCAAAAAAGACTATCGTCGCTTCAATATTCAAACGGTTGGTAACGATGATTACGGTGCCATGAAAGAGGTGCTGACGCGCAGATTTCAGCGGTACAAAGACAAATCGGCCGGGCAAGAGGAGTCGAGCACATCAGCCTTGCGCGCGGTTGGCAAAAAAGTAGACAGTTCGTTTTCAGTTTTGCCCGATCTACTGATTGTAGACGGTGGTAAGGGGCAATTAACCATGGCGATGGAAGTGCTTAAATCGTTTGATTTGATGCACATTGTGCCGGTGGTTGGGCTTGCCAAACGTGAAGAGGAAGTCTTTGTGCCGGGCAGTATCCGGCCGGTGATGTTGCCACGCAAATCACAGGGACTGTTCTTGGTCCAGCGTGTGCGGGACGAGGCTCACAGGTTTGCCAATACGGGACACCGCAACCGACGTAACAAAGCAGGAACCGCTTCGATTTTAGACTCAATTCCGGGTGTAGGACCTACTCGCCGCAAAAAATTATTGTCCCGCTTTGGCTCTTTAGAAGATATCCGCAAAGCAACGGCCGAAGAGATTGCGAGTATTCCCGGCATCCCATTCCATGTCGCAGAAGCGATCAAAATGGGACTCGACTAGCCACTCTATTCCTCACCACAATCCAACCTAAAGCCTGCCCATTTCCCGACATTTCGCGATATGACTATGATCCTGGCACTATGCGCATTCCCGTTACTTTTTGGGGATAGTCCATTTAAGGAGGGATGTGGATTATTAATACCAACACACCAATTTATTATTTGGACGTCTAATTCAAACAGCATGACACCACATGCTGTTTTCAAAGGCGGGGAAAGGCCCATGCAGCGTTCTTAATCGCCCAAGACTCCAGATGTTGTAACGAAAAGCTATATTAAGGGGCGATGTATGTTAATGACAACAAAAGAGAAATCACGACCAACCTTTCGGATCAAACCTGATTTTAGAAAGGAAGAAGTACAACGTGCGGCCGAGGCAATCACTCGCCTCGATCAAAAATTCCCGGACGCTGGCTGCGCACTCAAGCACGACAATCCATTTCAAATGTTGGTAGCCGCAATCCTGCTTACTCAGTCAGACGAGCGGTCGGTTAACCTTGTCACAAGTCGCCTATTTGAAACCTATCCCACCCCAGATGTCATGATGACGGCCAATCGGAGCGATATCGAAACGATTATTCGCTCGACCGGTTTTTATCGTCAAAAGGCCAAATACCTTATTGAAACGTCTCGCATTTTGGTTGAAAAGTTTGATGGGCAAGTGCCAGATAATTTGCTTGAGATTACCCAGCTACCCGGCGTTGCACGCAAGGTGGGCAACTTGATCATGGGTGAGCTTTACGGTAGCACTGAAGGGATTCAAGTTGACACCCAAATTCATCGGGTTGTGGAGCGATTGGGGCTTAGCAACGGTAAAATCACCTCAAAGGTTGAGCATGACTTAATGCGGACCATTCCGCAAGAGGATTGGCCCAAAGCCCCCTATCTGTTTGGTGCAGTTGGGAATCACTTTTGCTACGCCAAACGGCCGGCTTGCCACGCTTGCCCGCTAAAAGACATCTGTCCATCAGCTTCAAGCGAATAAGTTTTTCAACAAACATCTAAAATAGTCGTCTGAAATATGACGACGCTCAAAGGCGGAGATCCTGAGAAATTTCAATCAGGATCTCCGCCTTTTTCTTTGCCTCAACCATCTGATAGAATCCTAGTCCCACCAGCTGCACGACCTACACCTCCGTTCGTGATATAAATCGCCATATTACACAAACAGATGCTTTTGCTCAGCCATTTGCATGCCGCATTTCCGATTCTATGAACTCTCAACTTGTTTCAATATTTATTAACGTCATCACCCCTGTGTTTGCATTGGTTGTGATAGGCTGGTTTACAGGTCCCCGTTTGGGACTTGAGGCTCGAACGATGTCGCGTGTTGCCTACTTCTTGTTTGTCCCCGCTTTTATATTCTCTACTTTAAGCACCGCCACGATTCAGGCTGATTTAGCCGTCCGCATGATCGGCTATACGGCCGTGGTTCATATCGGTGTGGCTTTGGTCGGCTTTTTGGTTGCTTGGCTATTGGGCAAGTCGGCTCCCATGATCGGTGCTTACACCTTGATCGCCGTGTTTGGCAATGTGGGGAACTTTGGGTTCCCTCTTATTGAATTCCATCTGGGTCCGGCCGCTATTGAATTAGCCGCAATCTACTTTTTGGCCATTATCTTAATCTCCTTTGTGATTGGGGTCGTAGCGGCCAATTGGCACAAAGGGGGAAGTTGGGTCGCCATCCTTGAAGTGTTTAAAACCCCGGCCCTCATTGCGGCCGTCCCTGCGATTTTTATCAACTGGTCCGGCATCGGAGTGCCGCTGATGGTTGAGCGGGTCACCGGCCTTTTGGGGCAAGCGATGGTCCCTGTGATGCTGTTGGCGTTGGGGGTTCAGCTGGCTGGTACAGAATCACTGAAAATCGACAGCGACACAGTCATAGCATCAGCCATTCGGCTACTTGTCTCCCCAGCGTTGGCTTTTTTGCTGGTTGGCTTTTTCGGGCTAGATGGGTTGGAACGAGGGGCAGGCATTATGCAGGCGGCGATGCCGGCCGCTGTGCTGACATCGATCATCGCTTTGGAATATGATCTGCTCCCTGATTTTGTAACTCGCACCGTGCTGTTTTCGACACTGGCGAGTGTGGTCACCCTAACGCTGATTTTAGGGGTTGTGTAATCTGTAGGGGTCGAAGGGGGCGGAACCAAGTCGGTTCCTTCGGAGTAAAAATGAACCCGCCCCCTTCGACCCCTACGTAAGGCGCTTAAACGCTTCGGGTCAGGCTACCATCGATCCGAATATTTTGCCCCGTGATGTAAGCCGCCCCATCAGATGCTAAAAAGGCAACCGTTGCCGCAACCTCTTCGGCCGTGCCGTAGCGACCCATCGGGATTTTCGCCTTCCATTCCGCCTTTTCTGGCAAACTGTCTATAAAGCCGGGCAACACATTATTCATCCGCACATTTTTAGCCGCGTATTTATCTGCAAATAATTTGCTGTATGCGGCCAAGCTCGCTCGGAATGCGGCCGAAGTTGGGAAATTGGGATCTGGCTCAAAAACTGCAAAAGTCGAAATGTTGATAATCGTCCCGCCACCGGCCGCTTCCATGTGGGGTGTCACCAAACGAGCCATCCGCACGGCCGGCATCAGATAGTAGTCCATTCCCAAATGCCAGTCCTCATCACTGATTGACAACACATCCCCTTTTGGGCCGTGTCCAGCGCTGTTGACTACCGCATCGATCCGGCCGTAGGTTTCAAGCGTCATGTTGACCAGTGCTTCAAGATCGGCCGGAACCAAATTTGAGCCGGTCATGCCGATACCGCCCAGCTCTTTGCCCAATGCCTCTCCTTTTCCAGATGAAGACAAGATAGAGACTTTGTATCCATCAGCCGCCAGTTTGCGCGCACAAGCCGCCCCCATACCGCTACCTGCGGCCGTTAAAATTGCTACTTTTGCGTTTTCCATAATTACTCCAAAAATTTAGATAAATTGATTTTAAACCCGTTTAGATTCTGAGTCGATTTGATTGGCATTGTAGAGATGTTGCTGATATAATTAGATCATATGTTCTATTGTTTTTCGCAAGCTCTCCATAGCTTGCAGATGGTGCCATAAGGAGGCATAAAATGACCAATTTTGTATTGATTTATACCGGGGGAACCATTCCAGAAACAGAAGCAGAGCAACAAGAAGTGATGGCCGCTTGGGGAGCCTGGTATCAGAAGATGGGAGACAAAGTCGTAGACGGTGGCAACCCGTTCAGCAACTCAAAACACGTTACAGCCAACGGCGTCCACGAAGGTCCCGGCCATGATGCCGGCATCGGCGGCTACACAATCATTTCGGCCGACTCGCTTGATGAAGCCGCGGCATTGGTAGAAAACCACCCCCAAACAAAATACGGTGGTGCCGTTTCTGTTTACGAAACCTTCCAGATGTAATGCCCGTAGCGGTTCACTTTTTGCATTAACCCGCAGTCAATCTGAGGCTTGCGGGTTAATGCGATCCCGACTTCGACAAGCTCAGTCTACCCTTTACGGCGGAGCCCTGAGCTTGTCGAAGGGTGATCTCGCTTTAAACGGCAAAATTGAGATTATTTGTGGGTCGCCAAACTTCCTCTTGCCATCTCACGAGCCTGTACCAAAGCCTGCACACTCACCCGCACATCTTCGGCCGTCGTGGCCCACGAACAAACACTCAGCCGGATCGCCGGTTCTTCCTGCCACACCGAGCCTCCGCACCACATCACCCCCGATTTTTGCACATGGGCTAAAGTAGCGGCCGTTTCTTCTGGCGAATCACATTTGATCAAGCACTGGTTAAACACAATCTCGTTTTGAATTTGGAACCCTTCTTGGCCCAACAACGCGCCAAACTGCTGAGCCCGCTCAACCATACCGTCCATCAGCTGTTCAACCCCTTGTCGCCCCAAATACTTAAGGGTTGCCCACAGCTCAATCGAACGTGCTCGACGGGACATGTCAAGGGTGTAGAACATCCCGTCCCGATCATCGCTTTTCTGGATGTACGAACCGGTCGCCGCCATTGCTTGGTTTAGTGCCACCCTGTCTTTGCACAGCACAATGCCGCAATCATATGGGGAGTTCAACGTTTTATGTCCGTCTACGGCCCACGAATCCGCTTTTTCGAACCCTTTGGTCAGATGGCTCAAGCTTTTTGAAGCCGCCACCCACAGCCCAAACGCCCCATCGATATGTACCCACGCTCCGGCCCGATTGGCCCGCTCACAAATCTGATCAAAATGATCAAACGAGCCACTACTCACATGGCCCGCCTGCAAGATCACAATCGTATTGCTATCCAATTCTGGCAGTTGGTCTACCAGCATTCGCCCCTGATCATCGGCCGGAACTTTTTCCACCCGCTCGTTCCCCAAGCCAAGCAGCGCCAGCCCTTTCCAAACCGAGCTATGGGACTGCTCGTTAACGATCACCCGAATCGGCGGCGCACCAAATAACCCCTGTGCGTTCACATCCCACCCGTTTTTTTGCAGGATGGCGTTGCGCCCGGCCGCTAAGCCACACATATTGGCAACCGATGTACCACCCACCAATCCAAGCGCGGTGTCATCAGGCAACCCGAGTAAATCGACACACCATCTTTCAACCACCTGTTCCAGCTTGCCCGCGATGGGTGACATCACAAACAGGGCTGAATTTTGGTCCCACACATCGGTCATCCAGCGGGCGGCTGCGGCCGTGGTAATCGTATTCCCATTCACAAAGCCAAAGTATCGGCCGCCGGTGTTTGTCGTTGTTGCTGGCCCGCCGTATCTGTGGAGCTGTTCCAAAATAGTGCTTCCATCCTGGATTGTTTCTGGCACCGGCTCATCAAAAACAGAGAGGTTTGCTAGCGCATCATCGGCCGGAAACGGGGGCATTTGCTCAACCTGATCAATGTAATCAAACGCATGTTGCTTGGCCTGTTCAAACAGAGCTTTATTGCTCAGCTGCTCCTTCATATCAGAAAAAATCTGTTTATTTATCATGGGGAATCCTCAGATCGGAATTAAATTGATGGAGGCAAGTGTATGCGGGCAACAAACAATTGCCCACAAACAATCAGGACAGATATCAAAAACAATTTTGCTAGTCTGGATATAGGCACTTTCACGCCTTGATCCTCTCCCTATAAAACAAGGCACAGGTTTTGACTAAAGCGGTTGACTGTTTGCCCCCTATTTCCTAGTAACATAGGTCCTATACAGGTTACTTGGTTGCCAGATCAAGCAATCTGGGCGATCTGAAACACATCGGCTCTCTTAAATCTTTGGGTTATCTCAGAGCAATCCAAACAGATTTTTGACAAACGATCGTGTTGTAAGATAGCCATCGTTCTTCACACAAGGGAAAGGCCTGTGAATTGCATCTAAGCGCGAGAGAGCTCATCAGAAAAGAGTCGCGGTGCTGCCCCACTGCGACTCTTTTTTCTTGTCTCATCTGGGATAACTACTACCTCGTAAAATAGACCAACTGGCTTTCTTGAGAATACGTCATACCCGCGAAGGCGGGTATCCAGTGCTAAGCCTGGCGCTAGATGCCTGTTCGTCCCTCTCCAGGTGTGCCTTCGCAGGAATGACACCGCCCAGTGAAACTTTACTTTTCAGATTACTGGTCCATTTTTGATTTATTCGGCCGTGTAACCCGTCATCTCGAAATATCCTTCAGCCGTCACCGGCTCACCCGCAAGCCTGCCTTCAAACGCAACCGCACCTTCCCAAT
>JAHDGV010000759.1 GCA_020631655.1 Chloroflexota bacterium
ATTTGCCCGGCCGCAAGTATTTCTTGACCCTCGGCCGTCATATGCATGGTCCAAAAGACCCGCTTAACCGCTTCGCGCAGTTTGCTCGAGACCTGTGTGTTAATCACCCACGGGGGAATAGGGCTCGGGCCAAGCACTTCAACAATGCGATATTGATCTTTAAGGTTAGGGTTTTCTTCAACAGCCAGCTCTAGCACAGTGCTGTCAATCGCGGCCGCTTCGATCTCTCCCTGCAAAACCAAGTCAAGCGCGTTTAAATGGGACCCCGCTTCGATCACTCGGCCAAAAAAGCCAACCCGCTCATTTAGCTCAGCCAAATGGTAACGGGTGATGTTATAGCCGGATTGTGAATTCGGTTCGTTGTAAGCCCAGCGTGTGCCGCGCAAATCGGTAAAGTTTTTGAACTCGCTATCCTGCCGCACAACCACATCTGAATAATAGACCGGCCGTTGCTGATACCGTTTGTGTTGCATCACGGGAGCCGCAATCAGTTCAAACTGGCCTGGGAACTGCTCCATCTTTTTGACATATGGCAGGCCGCACACCCAGCCGATATCGGCCGAGCCATCATTGATCATCTGATCCCGCTCTTGCCACGAAACATCCCCCATAAACTCAACCGGAATCCCCAAGCGGCGGCCGACTTGCTCAGCAATTAGGCGGCAGGATTCATCAGCGTTTGGGGATTGGATAGATGTGAATCTAAGCGGCTGGGTCATGTAGAAACAATGATGAGCTAGAAATATTAAACCTTACTATGATTTTTGATTTACTCATGTAGTTCCAACACATCCTTCTTAGGATGCATCAGCATGAAGGAAATCTCGAAACTCACCCTGTTTATTTTACCCTTTTTGCTGATGGGTTGCCTTGGCCCGATCGGCTCGCTGTTGGCCGATCAAAACGCCCCAATCCCTACCGCAATTGCTGTTGCTACAGTCCCCGCCACACCAACTGACATTCCTCCAGAACCTACGGCAATCGCAACCGAAATCCCGCCAGAACCCACAATTCAACCAACGGCCGTACCAACTGAAGCCCCCACAGAAGTTGTGATGGTTGAACCAACGCCTGAACCAACATCTACCCCACAACCTGTTCCGACCGCAATCCCTTTGCCCGGGACTGAGTTGTTTACCTTTGTGCGTGGCGAACCGGGCTGGTTCATAGTTGATGACAGCGTGATGGGTGGTGTTTCAAAGAGTACGGTTGCGGCGGCCGAACCGAATCAACTCTACTTCTCTGGCACGATGTCGCTTGATAACAACGGTGGATTTTCGTCTGTGCGGTCTGATTGGTCACAGCTAGATTTAACAGGTAATGATGGAATTTTGCTACGTGTAAAAGGGGATGGGAAGATCTATCGTTTACGCATTCGCACAGAATCGGCCGGGCGAAACATTTCGTACAATGCGCTGTTTGAAACTACGGCCGACGAGTGGACTCTGGCCTACATCCCGTTTGAAGCCATGGTCCCTACCCTACGTGGTTTTGTGATGGACGTTGGCCCCCTAGACCCTGCAACCGTAGGCTCTTTTGGCTTTATGCTGAGCGACAAACAGGAAGGTGAGTTTGAATTGTATGTCGATTGGATGCGGGCTGTTTCTGAGGATGAACTGCGGGCGATTGGGCAAAGCAGTGGTTAGTCTCGCTTTTTAGTCCAAGGGTGTTTTAAAGCAAGCCGGTTCCTTCTGGTGGCTTCATCCCATCTTGGCGTTCGCCCTGATTTTGTAGGAAATAGTCCGATAATTACAAAATACAGTAGCAAAACACCCCCTAAAATCAGCAGGCTAATTCTGTCTTCGTCCCAAACGGAAGTCACTTCGGCTAAGGCATCCTCGTTCAGTTCTAAGCTGGTGGGGACAAATAGAGCGCTCCCGCTTAATACAAAAACAAGCGCCAATCCCCCAACCCAAAATAATCTTCGTCTTTCGTAATCAGCCTTTTTGGCCCACCAAAGTTTAAGTCTTTTCATC
>JAHDGV010000760.1 GCA_020631655.1 Chloroflexota bacterium
CACCACTACAACATCCACAATTGGGACATTCCTGACGGGGCGCTGTGCCCACCTATCCCCGGCCGGGCCGACTACATTCATCACGTCGCTGACCTGCTGGGGTGGGATGGGTTGAAAGCGGACCCAAAAATCAACCTGCTTGATATCGGCACCGGGGCCAATGGGATTTACCCGCTGTTGGCCTGCCAAATTTATGGCTGGCACTGTGTGGGTAGCGACATTAACGACCAATCGCTCCAAAACGTTGCTTCGATTATCGAGAGCAATCCCCAGCTAAAAGATACCTTTATCCTGCGTCATCAACCGGATAAAAACCTGATGTTTGAGGGGATTATCCGGCCGGGTGAGTTTTTTGATGTCAGCGTCTGCAATCCCCCCTTTCATGCGTCGCGCGAAGAGGCGGTTAAAAGCAACCAGCGTAAACTGAACAAACTGGCGCGCAATCGTGGCGAACAACCGGCCGAGTCTGCCCCGAAAAACTTTGGCGGTTTAGAAGCAGAGCTATGGTGCAAAGGGGGGGAACGCTTGTTTCTGAAAAAATATGTTAGGGAAAGCCAACTCTTCTCAGACCAATGCCGCTGGTTTACCAGCCTCGTTTCAAAGTCTGAAAATGTGAAGCCTACAAAAAAGTTAATCCGTAAACAGGGAGCGGTTGACGTGCGGGAAATAGAGATGGCACATGGAAACAAAATCACCCGTATTTTGGCTTGGACGTTTATCGGTTAAAACAAAAATGAGGGTAAAAGCGAATGCCTTCACCCTCATTTGACCAACAAGCGGGCAATTGAATAGCCGAGTTGGAGCTGAATTACCGAATAAGCAAACGTGCCTGTGCTTGCCAAGATAATCCGCGCTCAAATGCCACTTGTGTTGATTGGCTAGCGTTAGACAAAATCGGCAAATATGCAGCGTCATCCAAAGGTGATTGTGTGCATTCGGCCGCCGGATTGTCCGGATAATACTGCTCCAGCAAGCTACAAATCTGCGCCCGCATTTGCTGGGCATACTGCTCAGATTCGTAGTTGGTGCGAATATCCGCCAGCTGCTCGTGAAAGAAGCCTGGAGACTTCCCATCCCCAAACAGTTCAGGATCACCATTGATCAACCGCTGGTAGACCGGCTCAAACTCGGCCGCGTTTGCCGGAACAATGTGCCAATACGCGATCAAACGATCTCGAATTTCAGGGCTAGATGGGAGGCTGGCGAGCTCGGCCGTTAGTTCGGCCGACGGGATATGTCCCCAAAAATGAAACAGCGGGGCCATATTAACGTTGTTCGCTTGCGACCCGTTTCGAATCATGTCATCTCGCTCAAACTGGCCGGTTAATTCTGGATTGGTACGCCATGCATCGTAAAACACCTTGTTCATGTTATGCACCGCTTGCCACTCAAACAGCCGAGCAATTTCGATGTATTTCGCATGTCCTCGATGCTGATAGGCGATCTGCTCACAGTTAAATTCTTCGACTGTGGGGTCACATCCCATATCAAGATTGTTGCGAAAGTTATGCGTCAACATCCAATCCATCACCGTGTCATCCATGCTCAAAAACTCATGGGATGAATATTTAAAACCATCATCTATCCCTAGCCCAAACTGCTGATCGTAGATGTATGAAGTGGGGACGTGAATAATTGATTCCGTTTCACCTTCTGGGGTGGGATGGAACATCGCATGCCCCCATTCGTGTAGCGTCGTGTTAAATTCAGAAATATGGAAGTCAGGCTTAAACACCTGCGTGGGGTAGTATTCGGCCGATTCAAACGGGCCAAATGGAGCCGACCCCTCGCCGATTACTTGCGGATATCCGGTACCAAACGCATCGTCAGGCAGGCGTGAGTCGATTAAGAAATATTCCCCCGTACCGCGTTCCGGCGGCCGGCCGCTCACAAAACGGTAGCCGTCCATAATCGTGTCCCACGTGTTTAGCAGATTGGTTGGATCGCTGTGCCCCGTCTCTACCAGATG
>JAHDGV010000761.1 GCA_020631655.1 Chloroflexota bacterium
CTAATCGTAAAGGTCTACCCCTTCCAGCTCTTTTGTCCGAGCCGCCACAAACTCCTGTAACGCCTGCTTGGTGTTCGAGTCAAAGGCGGGTTCCTCATAATTGCGGATTACCTGCTTCCAGAGCTTATTGGCTCGCACAACAATATCTTCGCCACCTTCGGCCAGCCACTGCCCATTGTTACGCCGATCGTGCAAAAACGGCGGATAAAAGGCGTTGGTGAAACGAGCTTGGGTATGCTCGGTGCCAAAGTGATGCCCGGCCGGGCCGATCTCATCAATCTGTTTCAGCGCAAAGGCATCTGGCCCCGTTTCTGGACCAGCCAAGAAATGTTGCATCATCGCCAAATTTTCAGCATCGATCACAAATTTTTCCAGCGAGTGGGTTAGCCCAGACTCCAGCCATCCGGCCGAATGAAAGATCAGATTGGTGTGGGACATAATGCAGGGCCACAGCGACCACATACTTTCATTCATCGCTTGCCCATCAACCACGTTAGACGTGTTCAGCGTACCACTACCCCGATACGGAACACCGTAAAAGCGTGCCAACTGGGCACCCAGCATCAGCGCCCAAGCCCCTTCGGGCGTACCGAAGCTTGGCGCCCCGCTTTTCATGTCAACATTGGTGGCAAACCCGCCGTAGACGCACGGCGCACCTTCGCGCACCAGTTGCAGTAGGGCGATCCCGGCCAGTGCTTCCGCATTTTGTTGCGCAATCGCCCCCAAAATAGTGATGGGGCTGTTCGCGCCGGACAGGATAAACGGAGTCACCACGGTGAACTGCCCGTGTTTGGCAAAGGTCATCATGCCACCCAGCATCCGGTCGTCGTACACAAGCGGGCTGTTGACGTTAATCACACCGCCGGTGACAGGTCCATCTTCCGGCCGCAGATCTTCCCCGTGGATGATTTTCGCCATCTTGATCACGTCGCCGGTGATCACCCGGCCGTGCGAGACCCCCATCTGCGGTTTATCAGACAGAGTTGCCCCCAGCCAATAGCCGTCCAGATGTTTTTCATGGACCGGCACATCATGCATCACCACCGTCATGATCGGCCCCACATGGATCGTGTTGGTCATCTGGATTAGTTTGCCAAGGGTGATCAGGTCCTCTCGTTGTCCCGGCCGACGTCCGCCTTCGAGGTCAGAGATAAACACACATCCGGCCGCGCTTAGATTGGCTACATTGTTCCCTCCTACCCGTTGATTCCGTTCTGGATTACGTGCGCGAAAAGTAAACTCTGATGGTGCCTTTTTGATGAGGTCCATGAGCAGACCACGATCAATCCAAACGTGCTGGGTTTTGCGGTCCACTTTGGCACCTGCTTTTTCCCACAGCTCCATCGCCTCTTCGTCTTGGAATCGCATGCCGGTGTTCTCCAAAATCTGCATCGATGCGTCATGGATATCCTCCAGCATCTGCTCGTTGGCGATTTCGTATTTGGGATAGTTGTTGCGCCACGGCCGGAAAGGGACATCAAAGTAGGGACTTTTTTTGCGTTCTTTAGAAAGATTGGCTTTACCGGCCGAGCGTTTGCGTTTTCTTGTTGCCATAGAACCTCGTTGGGAAGGGGAAAAGATTAAGGTGAAAGGATAAATAAAGTGATCAGTAACCAGTAAACAGTGATCAGTAGATTGGATCGTGGGGCAAATACACCAACAAACCCTCCAATCGACAAACCAACAAACTGCTCTTACAGACCGTTTGGACGGTAATTTAACAGGGTTCATAACAGGTGGCAAGTTGCAGTTCGGTTAGATGCAGACACCCTTTCAAAATAACGCAAACCACCGTAGGGGTGAGATACCCGACGAATACAAACAACAGGCTCAAGCAGGCCGTAAGGGAAACTCACCCGGGGCATGGCAACAACCACCAACAAACAAACCAATCACCATACCGGGGCGAGTTACGCCAACCGGTTGATTTTAATTGCAGATTGGTTCGGGCGTATCTCGCACCCTAC
>JAHDGV010000762.1 GCA_020631655.1 Chloroflexota bacterium
GAGCAGAAGGTGTCACGATTCAGGGTAAAGCGACAAAACTAGAACAAGTTCGCGGACAAACAAAAGGACGGGTTGGGCTACCTGACTTAGGCTCTGGTGGATTGTCCGAAATCGGTTCAACCCGTTTGATGCTGTTTGCCATCCCATTTTTAGCCACAGCGTTAACTTTGTCATGGGTGCCATTGGCCGTTTATCTGATTGCATCGGCCGTGGGGTTTGGAGCCATCACGCTGGACAAGCGGTTTGCCCAAGAAAAGATGTGGCGTATTCCTGAGGCGACTTTGCATCTGATTGAGCTGTTAGGCGGCTGGCCGGGGAGCGGTGCTGCACAGCAGATGGTGCGCCACAAAACGCAGAAAATGAGTTATCAAATTACCTTTTGGGCGATTGCGGCTGTGCATCTGATCATCGGCATCGACTATTTCTTTTTAGGGTTTGGGCTGAGCCAAATGATTGCTGATTTAGTGGTCCAATAGGGATGAGTTTATGACTTTTTATTTCAACTAATGCATAACTGCAACAAAAATTTGTGCTTTTTTATGTCATTATCTCCATTCCGGGGCGAGACTTTCGCCATACATTGTGAGCATTTTATAGATTTATCATGCGAATGTCGTAGCCCCTACAGGATACCGCGTAGGGGCTACGACAATTTAATGGCAACACTTTCAAAATGAAGAGAGTTCCATAAATTGTCTCGCCCCAGACTGGCAACAAGTCACGACGTGCTGATCAAACAAATGCGGAGCAATGCAATAGTTGGAACAGATGGTTTATACTTCCAACAAAGATTTGAGCCGTTTGTAGTCCCCATCAATTGAGCGTTTGACCATCCGATTCATGAGCGGGGTTAGGAGTTTAAAGAATCCGCTTGCATCCCCGGTGACAATCGCCTGCACATTGCTCCCTGTGCCAGCATCGTCCGGCTCTACAATGCGGGTAAAGCTGATGGGAAAAGAGCTTTCAACCGTGTCTCCTCGAATCAGTCGGCCGGGTTCATAAGCCGTTATCTCAAATTTTGAGACGATGTCACGCCCCATAAATTTGGCCTGTTGAGCATAGGTTGAGCCTAGCCCCCATTCTCCATCAGATGTGATCTCGCACGAAACCATCCCCCCTTGCCATTGGGGGTTGTTTTCAGGATTGGCGATGAAGTCGAAAACCTCGGCCGCTGGTCGGTTGATGTGGATGGTTGAAGTGACGTGTGTCATAATTTTGCCTAATTTAATTGTGCAGTTGATTTAAAAAAGAGACAACCATGACAAAGCAAACTTATTTGGAAGTAACGCAGGAAGCGGGAGCGGCATTTTTTAGCAAAGGGATTACCGGTCCGATCGTGATGCTCAATCTGCTCAAATTTAATGAGACTGCAGACTATTCAGGCTACCCTGATTTGGCTCCGGCCGAGCCGATTTCTGGCCGTGAGGCTTATGAGCGCTACATGGCTCATTCAACCCCTCACCTTGAAGCGGCTGGGAGTGAGATTTTATTTTCCGGCGGTGCAGATCGTTTTCTGATCGGGCCGCAGGATGAGACTTGGGACAGTGTGCTGTTGATTAAGCACGCCTCTCCGCTGGAGTTTTTGGCATTTGCAGAAAATGAAGCTTACTTGGTTGGGCTCGGACACCGGATTGCGGCTTTGGCAGACTCTCGACTGCTCCCGATTATTGAATCCTAGTTGGTCTGGTGACCAAAAGCCTGTGCGGCCGAGTTGCCCCAATTTTGTAGAAGCGAGAAAATTCCTCTTTTACCCTTTACCCTATCCCTCTGCCCATGAACGTTTCACCTTTAAGCAATTCTGCTCCCAGCATAATCGAATACATCCACGACCTAAAATGGTCCGACATCCCCGACCATGTTAAGCATCAAGCGACCCGCTGTTTGCTCGACACCGTTGGGGTTTTTTACGGCGGCACCTACACCGATTTAGCCAAAATCATTTATGACTTTGCGGCCGTGGCTTACGG
>JAHDGV010000763.1 GCA_020631655.1 Chloroflexota bacterium
TAAACCATTTGCCCTGTATTAAACCCAACATTTTTTTAGTGGCAACATGCACACCATTTTTTAGCCACTCAGCTTCAATAGAGTTCATGGAATTAAAAAAGAGCGAGCCCTGGATCATGTCTGTACCGAAAAATAGTGATCAAGCTGAATCTGATTATGAAACGTTTCCACAACTTATTTGATAAAACCTCCCTAGCGGGACTTCCGTTTATCCTCCTTCTCGTTCTGGCCATTTTCATTCTAAATCAACAAAATAGTGAGCTGGTTGTGACAGCATCGGCCGATGAAACACAAGCGCTATCATTCGGGGAGCCGGTTGCAATTGAGCCAGATCAAGAGGTTTCATCTTTAGCGGTTGGGGACTTTGATAAAGATGGAAAAGATGACGTAGCCGCATTTAGTGGGGAATTTAGAAGCGGTGTTCCTGAACTCATGCACTGGTACGCTGGCCCACAGATGAGCAAGCATCTCTTGAACACGAGTGCTTTCCCTGAACGGCTAGAGCAGTTCCCTGGCGCGGCTGAGAGTGCTGACATCGACGCAGACGGTGATCTCGATCTGGTACTTGGCAACGCGGGTCACGGAGGCGGAAGCTCAGGTGAAATTATCTGGTTTGAAAACCAAGCGGAAACAAACCAGACAACCGGAGACTGGCCCATCCACCTGATTCAAGAGTTTGATAAAAATGCAGGGCACATGAATGACATCGCCATTGCGGACATTGATCAAGACGGCAAGTTAGACGTTGTTATGCGCCATCTTGGCAGTGCAGAAACCCTGCGCATTTTATTCCAAGATGATGCCCGCAATGACAATTGGACCCTGCGTTCGATCGGTGATCTACCCTTCCGTGAGGGGATGGGGATGGGAGACATGGATCGTGATGGTGATCCAGATATTTTGCTAAATGGCTATTGGCTCGAAACGCCAGACAATCCTCGAACAGAAGCCTTTGTACAACGCACACTCGACGACACCTACTTTACTCAGCCGGTTCAGGGATTGAATAACTCAACCAAGCAGGCTTTTGGGGACATCAACGGAGACGGCCGGACCGACGTGGTGCTGTCAACGGCCGAAGGTGATAACGGCTGGTTGGCTTGGTACAGCCAGCCAAACGACCCACGCAACGAAGCTTGGCCTCGCACCCGCTTAACAGAAACGACCGGCATGCACACCTTACAACTGGCCGACTTTGATCTCGACGGGGACCTAGACATTCTGACCGGTCTTGCCTTAGGTAAAAAAGGGATTTCTGTGTGGCTTAATTTTGGTGATGGATCGGAATTTACAGAAATGGTGATTGATGGGGGCATTTCGGCCTACACCGGCCGGCCGTTTGATGCTGACGGTGACGGCGATTTAGACATTGTGGCGCAGGAGCAATGCTGTAATCGAGGCGGAGACCTCTACTGGATTGAAAATCTACTCAACTCCGACGGCACCCCCAATCCCACCAGCACACCAACCCCTGCAGAAACCCCCATCCCAACCGCGACACCGGAGCCGACGCTCCCTTCAGCCTTTTGCCCCGTGACACCCGTTGTCCGCTACACGTTTGAAGCCGGTTCCGGCACCACCATTCAAGATATCTCGGGCTTTGGCACTCCGTACAACCTGTCAATCGCTTCAGGCGAGCAAGAATGGATTGAAGGCGGTGGGCTAACGCTCTTATCAGCATCGCAGATCGAGGGAGATTCAGCCGCCACCAAGCTCATTTCAGCCATCAAAGAGAGCAATAGTTTAACGCTCGAAGCTTGGATCACCCCTGCCAACATCACACAAGACGGCCCCGCCAGAATCGTGACTTTATCAGGCAATGGTAGCGCGAGGAACCTAACGCTGGGGCAAGGATTATTTGGCGGTCAACCCAGCGATCTATTTGATGTGCGGCTACGCACGACCGACCCCAGCAACAACGATGATGGGCAACCCTCGATGTCATCTGCGGCCGGAACCGCCA
>JAHDGV010000145.1 GCA_020631655.1 Chloroflexota bacterium
GTGATTGATGAGAACATGGGTGACGAGCTACGGATCACGGTGATTGCAACCGGATTTGGGAACGAAGCGCCGCAGATGCGCTCGCTCAGCCGTAACTTCCGCGAGAAATCAAACTCAACTCCGCTCGGCCAGCCGAAGCGTGAATCTCCGAGCAATTCAAGCTCAGGTTTTAGCCATTCGAGCCGACCTGAGAAAAAGCAGGATGATTCTTCACCTTTCTCGGGCCGTGACAATATCGAAATCCCAACGTTTTTGCGTAATCGGGAGAACCGGAATAACACTGGGCAGTAGGCAGAAGCTAGGCTCATTTTAAAACAGAGACCAGACTGGTTTTTAAAACCGGTCTGGTCTTTTTTGTTTCTAGCTACTTCGCTCAATCGCTGACGATCTGAAGATCGCGGCTCAAAACGACGGCCGATGGCCCGGAAAGCCCGCAGGGCGAAAGATTTAGCCACTGGATTTATCCAGATGGCGAAGAGCAATAAAAATTATTCGATCGGGTGAACCTGAAAGACGGCGTTGCTAGCAGAAACTTGGGCGTCTACAAGCTCAATCCGATAGCCAGCAAAAATAATCGTATCTCCCACTTCCATCATCCCATCAGCTGGGTCCGGAGCAAACGTTTCTGTTCCGGTTGAATAAATTGACAAGCCTACTCCCCCAGACTCAACAAACAAAATACCAATTTCAAGCTCTTCAAACGAACCTTCCGTCCCCTCAGTTATCCCGATCACATTTGGGTCGTTGGGATCATACGATACAGTGGGGGATGCACTGTTTCTAAAGAATAGGAAGCTGAGAAAGAGCAGAATAGCCGCGACGATGATAATCCAAGTCCAAGTGCGTGTTGACTGTCCCATGGTTAGCCTCTCGCCGTGATTGGATTGACGCTCACACCCCGCATGGTGCTGGCAAACTCTTCTTTTGTTAGCACAGAGGGGGCGATGTGCCAGCCCCACGGGTTGCGGACGGTGATGGTGCCTGCGGCCGCATCGACATCGGAAATGAAGTACGCATGGCCCGCTGTTAAATCTCCACCCTGTTTGTTTTTAGCAAATCGATTGTGTCCGGTCCGGTCAGGCAGATCCATCCCCCACAGTTTAAAGTCAGTCCGTGTGTAGCAGGCCATCGCATAGCCACGATCTTTCATCTGCTGTAACCGGCCGAAATCCGCTCCTATAGGGTTGATTTTTTCACTCTTCATCCCCGTCAGCGACTCCATCGCATGGTGGGGCCACCCGCCGATGATTTTGTTGTAGCTCCCAATCATTTTGGCATACGCATTTTCAAGGATGATGGGCCACACCTCAACCTGCCGGCCATTCTGATTTTCGATGATGTCACCCACCCGGGTAAAAATCACCTTGCCATCTTTGTGTGGCACACGTGCTCGCACGTTGATTGTCATGGGGGTCAAACTCCCCAACCAGCTTCGCTTAAACAGGCTCACATCGTAGCTGTTGTCCGCTTTCGGCCGAATCATATTTTGAATAACGGTCGGTTGGTGCTGAGCGATAGAAGCGATTGAAGACAAAAAGTAGCAGTTTCCCAAAAGCCCTTGGTCAACGTCATCAGGGTGGATGCCGTTGACAAACGGTTTGTGATTTTCGATTTCCTGGTAGATGGCTCCGTCCGAATTGGGAACTCGGTTAAATTTTAGATCGTCGTTTTTTGCCATAGCATAGAAGGGGGCGGTTGATAGTTTACGGCCGAAGTTTACCGTTGAGGTGCTAATTCATCAATGGCCCAATCGGTCAACACAACCAAAATCGCCGGTGACATAAATGTCTCGGCTAGCCACGGGATTGTGAAAGTTAAAAAAATTAAATCGATAATAGCAAAAATGGTTCTCAGCCACCTCACAACCCTCATCCGCCCGGCCCAACAAGGTTGGGCCGGATTGAGGTGAGGGTTAAACGTCGTGAAACTATTACCTCTTTAATTTTCTAGCTTCAAAAATCCCGCTGGCGGTTTAAGAATGGAAAATTGGAACGGCCGATTTAGTGATTCGCTGATATAAAAACACCCCAGTAATTTACCAGGGTGTTGAGATTAAATTGAATCAGTTTCCAAAACGCTAGCCGTCCGAAGAGGTTGTATCAGCGTCTTGAGTAACCCCATCATCTGGATATGGGATGTAGCGGGCTAAACCGCCACCTTGATCGTTGGTGCTTTCACCAGCGAACCAGATCGTTCCGTAGCTGTCTACCAATAGCTCTTGAATGCGGTTAGATGGCAAGCCATCACGCACGGTGATTTTTTCCCAATCAATCGAATTGTAGTAATACATCGAGTTGCTGGTGGTAGAAACCAAGGTTTCGTTGGAGCGAGCTTGGAAAATGACATCAGAAATGTAGAACCCACGAACCTGAGGGATTTGGGTCATCGTTTGTGCCTGGTTCAAGACATACAGGTCGTCGCCGTTTCCGATATAGACCGTTTCGTTTGGCCCTTCTTTGATCACAGCGATCGGGTCTGACGAGAGGGGGCTGTTGGTTTTATCGAAGATATTAAACACACCACCGCGCAAAATGCCCAAACGGCCGTCTTCAAGTCCCAAAAACAGATTGTCGTTGATCCACAGCATGGTGCGTACATCGATGGTGGGTAAGTCCTTCATCTCTGTCACGGAGCGGCCGTTGTATTGGAAAAGCCCTTCGGCCGTACCGATCCAAATGTTTTTGTCTTGGTTGTCTCGGCCGATCGTTCTAATCTGTTGATCTGCCACAATCGGTTCGTTCAGCCACACATCACCCCAGTAGATCGCACCGCGGAAAGTCCCGATCCATATGCCCCCTTCAGGGTCTGTGTAGAGGGTCGTGACCCAGTTGGCCGGGAGCGTACTGTTGTTCGCATCAAAGTATTCCCAATTGCCGCCCGACAAATCATCTAGCGGCGCTTTGTATAAACCGCGGCGGGTTCCGACATAAATAAAGCCATCTGCCTCAGCTAAGGCGGTAATCTCGTTGGTTGGGAATTGATCTGGCAGGATGAGAGGGAGCCAGCTTTCAACGTTGTAATTTGAGGCGGTTAGATCACCGTTTACAAAGTTACCGGCCACAATGCCATCGTTTTCGTGGCCATATACAACCCGGCCGGTGCTGACGTCCACGGCCGAGATCTCATTCTCTAGCTGGAACTCTTCTGTTGGGTGATTAAAGATTTTTGTACACGTTAGCTTGGTCACATCAAACGCACATAAGTTGCCAAACCCTGTGCCGTACCAGACCGATCCATTTGGATCAATGCCAACCGATTTGCCCAATCCGCGAGGTAAATTCGTATTTTCGTCTGTGTACAGGCTGAATTCACCTTTGACGTTTCCGGCCATCAAACCATCGTTTGTTGCCATCCAGATCAAGCCTGTGTTTTCAGCGTCCCAAACCATTTCGATGATATTTTGGGTTGGCAACGTTCCGTCAGCCTTGCTGTATGAAACTGTTTCAGTTGTGTCTAGATTAAAGGTCATCAGGCTACTGCCGGTGTTAATCCAAACTGTGTCTTCGATCAAAATCAGCTGGCGTACAGCGTCTGTGGGCAGTCCGTCACTCCGGTCAATGCGCTCGCGCGAATCATTTTTTAGATCGTGGATCGTCATGCCGTCATTGGTGTATCCAACGTACAGCTTGGTTCCGGTCCGGTCGGTGTTACAGGTAACGGTGCTGACCTGATTGCTGATCAGCTGGCGCCCTGCAACGTCAAAGACTTCTGACTCTAGCGTTTCAAGATTCATGATTCCCAAACCGCTTTCTGAAGCGATCAACAGTCTTGGTTCTGGGATTTCGCAATAAACGATTTGATTGATGTCGTTTCCAACCAATCCATCGTAGGTGGTGAGTCGGGTTGCACTGCCTGCATCTAGATCCCAAACAGTTAGCCCTGCACCTGATGCGGCAAAGATTCTGTTGCCGATCTGGAGCACGTCACGAATTTTGTTCCCGTTAGAGTACATGTACCAGCCCGCTTCTTCTAGGCTGAATCCGGTTGATCTTGAACGACGCAAAAAGGTTGTGCTAGGTGGGAATGACTCCCACGTGTAGTTTGTTGAGTTTAAGCGGTCTTTGTTAAACGCTGGGATGTTGACAATGGGGCCGGTGTCAACCGGAATGGCAACACTTGTTTCTGTGCTGGCATCAGTAGAGGCCTCTTCGGCCGGTGCAGGTTCAGAGTCAGTGGCCGGTTCCGCATCAGGATCGGTTTCAACAACGGCTTCTCCATCAACGTTTTCAGCTCCATCAACAACACCGTTTTCTACTTCACCAACCACTGGCTGTTCTTCGGCCGGTTGGCGAATAATATTGAAAATCGAGAGGCCGAACAGCGTTAGTCCGCCGATAACCACGATGCCAATTAGCCCAATGATTAGATTGAGCATGCGTGACGGGCCACCTTTAGCTTTTTTCTCTTGGGGCCAATCGACTCCAACCGAGTTGGCATTGCCTGCGTTGACCGCTCTTTGAGCACTTGCATGTGAAGATGTTACCGTGGCACGTGCAATCGTGACTTCGTTTGGATGATCATCTGTCACCCCGTTCGGAAAGACATTGGTCTTGTCAAAATCAGGATCAACGGCCGGCGTTGATCCCGCCTGAGTTACCTCGTGATCCTGTTCTTTTAGCGAAATTGTCCCGTGAGCCGTAAACGTAAATTGATCTGTATCTGTTATGGCCGCAGGGAAGCGGTCTGCGCTGTAATCGGTTTGTTTTTTGGCTTTGTCATGTTCGCCAAAGACAAACATCCAGTCTGGGGTTTCTTCAAAGTCTGGAGTGTAATCTTTTGATGTGTTGGGATTTACCTTTGTCGCACGGTCGTTTAATTCATCATGCACGGCCGTATCTTTTTGATCCGTATCCGTAGAAATTTTGAAGATATTTTTAAAGCGACCAACAAGCTCGCTGGCAAAAATCGGCCGGTTCGAGCTGACATAGTCAAGCCCCATCTTGAAGAAGCGGTTGAGCAGTTCAGCTTGTTCTGGATTAAACCCTTCAACTTGTGGAATTTGTCCATGTAAAAGCAGATGGCTGATTTCGTTTGGCGACTTCCCAATGAATGGCGTTTTACCCGTCACCATCTGGTAAAGCAACACAGTGAGTGAATAAATATCACTTTGCCGTTGCAGTACATTGTTTTCTAAATACTCTGGGCTAAATGCAGATAGGTCATCTAACTGATTGGGTTTGGGGGGCGGCATAATGTATCCGCCTAAGTAGGTCATGTTCTCAGCATTAAACCAAACCGCATCGGGGTTAATATTGCCGTGTACAGCGTGTTGAGCGTGTAGGGCGTCTAAGGCTTCACCCAAACGTTCTGCAATTGGCACAATTTCGTTTGGTTCTAACTTGCCCCTGCGTTCGAGCATTTCTTTTAGCGATCCGCCACCCATAACGGGCGAGACAATGTAGGGTTGATCTCCGTAGCTCCCATACTGATAAACGGGCAAGATCCCGGGATGGCTAATTCGGTTTAAAATGGCGCCACGCTTTTCAAACTCTTTTCGCTTGGCTTCTTCACCAATAAAGTTTGATGGGTAGAGGCGGATGTGAACCGACTGGTTATTTTTTTCATTGAGCGCTTCATAGACCGTAGCGTAAAGCTCTTTTGATATTTCTTGGATTAATCGAAAACGCTCTATTTTCAGAATAGTCATAGTAGTGACAGTGTAGTTTGTTCGGTTGACAGGCTTTAATTAAATTGGCTTTCGTAGAAATAAAAAACGGTGCTTACCAATGAGTGCAATTTTCTAGTCTAATAAAGCTGGATATTGGAATAACACCCCAAGGGTGTGGGTGTTAGGTGTATTTGGGGTGTGGCCCTGGGAGTGGGCCACTCAACTATATAAAACCGGTATTGCGATTTAGGTTACGATGCACCAAGATTAGCACTGATTTACCTAATCTTTTTGTACTTTTAACAAAACCTACAAAATCGATGTTATTTTGTACGACAAAAGATTAAATTTCTGCCCTAATTTAATCTTTGCTAACTTAAAACAAGCAATGGTTGGTGTATTTGCTTCAATCAGCGTGTCTGAGCATTTGGTATGAGGGTGTATTTACCCTACGGTTCCAAAAGCTATGCTTGTTATTGTAAATTATCCAGAGGTAGGGAGCTAGACTTATTGGACCATTTTCTTGCAGGATTAAGTCAAAAGCGTGTGAAATTTGTCACGTTTCAACGATTAGCCGCAATAATTTACGATTGTTTTGGCCAGAATTTCAGCGAGTTGACAGACGGAGTCAACATCAACCCACTCTTCGGCCGAATGTAACCCGTGCCCTGTGGGGCCAATCAGCACGGTGTCTGAGCCACTGGTGGAGTGGTAGGCGGCATCTGTCCAGAAAAGCAGACCGGTAATGGGAGCTTGCTCGCCCAACACGGCCGTGGTCGCTGATTTTAGACTTTCTACGATGGGGGCCGACTCATCTACCTCAAACCAATCGCGTACTAAAACGGTTTTGAATTCAATTTTGAGTTCAGGATCTTCTGCCATCAACGCATCGATCAGATTTTGAATTTCCGCTTCTGCCTGCTCAACTGTCTCTCCGGGAATGGTGCGCCGCTCAACACCTAACGTACATTCGGCCGAATAGGCGCTCCATGCCGTTCCGCCTGCAATGGTAGCGGCATGGCAAGATGGGGGGCCAAGCAGTTTATGCGGTGGCCGTTGGGCCAGCTCTTTTTCGAGCTGATCTAGCTTGCCTAAAAAGCGACCCATCCGCATATTGGCATCAACCCCCATATCCGGCCGACTGCCATGATAAGCGCGACCAAACGTTTTCACCTCGAACCAGATAAAACCTTTGTGTGCCACGCTTATTTGCAGATCAGATGGCTCAGTCACGATAACAGAATCGGGCTGGTAGTGGGGCAAAATCGACTGAACCCCGATGCTGGCAAACTCTTCGTCTGCAACACCGGCTACGTGCACGTCTCCTTTTAGGCTAATGCCTGAATCAAGGATGATTTTGAGCGCACCCAGTTGGGCCGCCATCGCCCCTTTCATATCCTGAGACCCTCGGCCGTATAGTTTTCCGTCTCGGATATCACCAGAAAATGGCTCGGCCATTCCCTCTACATCAACTGTGTCTAGATGGGCATTCAGCAACAGGCTGGGGCCGTTGCCACTTCCGGGTAATGTACCCACTACGCTGGCTCGGCCGGGCTCTGCCTCAAACCGTTTGGATGATAAGCCTAAATCTTCAAATACAGATTCGACATAGGTTGCGACCTCTGCTTCACCCGCACCGGTCGGGTGGAGTGATGGATTGGTTGAATCGATCTGCACCATCTTTTGCAAAATGGCGGTGATAAACGGTTTGTCTGGCTGTTGCATAAATTTTTACGGGAACGGTTTGCTAATAAATGGGAAGAACGCCTTTTCGGTCTTTTCTCCTAACACCGCGAAATAGGTAAGAGAAGTACCGTCGGCGCTAATGCGGGTATTTTCTACGAATTCCTGGTTAGCGGCCAGTACCCAGTTGGTTTCGGCCGGATCCCAATAAAACAGCCCCAGCGTTTGCTCTTTAACCCGCCTAATCCCAAGATCGTCGTACAAGATCGTGACGGTAAAATCTTGCCCCAAAACCAGATCCATTGGGGCGCGGGTTTCTAGGTTCACGGCTGATACTTGATATTGATAGCTGGTTGTATCCAAACTATCTTCCGGCTGATCGGGGAGATCGGCCGGATTTAGGGCCAAAATCGTAATTTCAACTGTGTCTGTGAACGTGCCGCTGGGGAAATCAAAACGGAAATCTTGCCAAGATAAAACTGTTTCAACGTTTGGTGGGGCGGTGGCAACGATAGTTGGGAGCGGTGTTGGTGTAAACGTGGGCGTGGGTGTCGGTGTGTTCGTTGGGGTGTTGGTCGGCGTAGGTGTTGGTGTGTTGGTTGGTGTATTTGTCGCCGTTGGCGTCGGTGTTGCTGGTGGTTCTCTAAAATCTTCTACGATAGGGGCGGTGTTGTTGAGGGTGAAGTAGTTGGCGGCCGAATTTGAAAAACGGTAGTCAACTCCTGTGGTGTTCCCTTGATAAAATTTATTGTTGTTTGACCAATACGGGATGCGGGTGCAGGGCCACGGACATCCACCTTGGTAGGCCATCACCGTTCTAAACGAACCGCTACCTGTGTGCTGATAGCCGTGACTGTATTGGTGTGCGCCTGAATTTGCGGCCGCGTTATTCCGGTCGTGCTGTGCCCCGAAATTATGGCCCGTTTCATGGGCAAAGCTAAGATTGGCAACCGCGCAGGTGTGGGTAATAAGGCTATAAGCAAGACTTTCAAATTCCGGAGATACCTGCTTCATCACATAGGCGATACCGCAGAAAGAGCCCGCATCTTTACGAATCAGTGTAACTAGGTCAGCCTGAACATCGTCTCGGATCGACTGAACCTCTGAATTGGAGCGTAATGTGTTTAAGTCTGCTTCTAGGTTGCTTGCTGAACTACCGGATTCTGTAAACGCAATTTCTTGCTGGTGGGCCAAATTTAGGTTGATGTTGACATCGCTGTTGGCATAGCTGTCGTTGGTTTGGGCAACCGCCATGTTGATCAGGTTTTCCATCGCCCCAGATCCGCCAACTTCGTTTTTGGCAGCGGCCGAGTAGACGACCAAAATGTTGATTTCTGTCGGGTTATTTGGGGATCTGCCTGTCACAATCGGATGTTCAATCGCGTAAGGTGCGGCCTCAAAATCTGGCTCGACTGGCTCTGCACCGGGTGGGAAAACGCCCGTTAACTGTTCTACGATATGAATGTTTTTATTGGTTGGGTCAGGGAAAATCCTGAATAAACCGGCCTCGTTTTGGATGTGGCCTGACACAAGCGGCCCGTTCCATGAAAGCAGTATTTGGCTAAAGGGAGAGTCGGCCGAATTGCCTACCCAAACTTGCCCTCCGTTCTTAAATTGATCGGTACGGCGATGGTCGGCCGTGACAACCAAATCATCAAACAAGGTTAAGTTGATGGGGGCTGAAGAGCGGCTGGCAAGTGCGGCTGGATTAAACTGTAGCTGGCCCTGACGGATGACTTCCGCATCTAGATTTGTGGTGCGCAGGCTGTTGGGGAGCGGCTCAAAAATCGCGTCGGCCGATCCGGATGCGGGGAACTGTAAGCTTAATAACCAGATAAAAGGCACCAAAAACAACAGCAAGTAAAGATACTCGCGGCGCCAGCTAAATTGAGTTTGAAACATAAAGGATTTTGAACAGGCAGGTTCGCGGTGCGAAAGTGCCCCAAATTGTTTAAGTGATTAATTAGACTCTATCAATCATATCTGGGGCAACAGAGATTGTCTTTAACTTAGATTGCACTTTAGGGCTAGTAAGTTGTAATGTAAAGGCTCTAAATTTCAAAAGATTGGTGTCATTCCTGCGAAGGCAGGAATCTAGCGCCAAGCCTAGCACTGGATACCCGCCTTCGCGGGTATGACGGTTCCATGACAAGACACCCTGTTTATACTTTACAGAATTGCCTAAGGCTACGGTTTAATGATATCGATGGGGATAAATCCGCTTGAGCCCGGCCGTTTGTCAATACCACTCTCAGACCCCATCACATGTTGCTCGTGGGTGCCAAGATTTGTTTTGGGCATTGCTGAAGGAGAAGGAAAAGGAACATCGTGTTTGAGGAGCAAGCGGCGAATCAGGTAGATGAGAAGCTTGGCATCGTACCCCGCTTTGGTGTTTCGATATTGTTCTGGATTCCGATTGGCCAGTGCTTCTGAAATGGTGATTCCTTCACCCGACGCATGTGGGGCAAACTGCACCATAAAAATACAGGTTCCGGTTGACGCCCGATGAACGTGCATCATGTCAGATTCATCGACATAGATAAACCACTTGTCATCGGCCGATTGTGGCACAGCGCCAACTCTGATTTTTTCCCAAGCGTCTTGCTCAATCGTAGCATCGATATCGAGCGGAGCGCGCTCTGCGGGGAGTGGGCGGTTTTTCCAGTCAGATTTTTGTGCAATTTTTGTCATTCTTTTAGCCGTTTTCCTAAAACGTCGATGAATCGATCAATTTCGGCCGTTGTATTGTAATAATGGACCGAAGCGCGGACGAGAGATGTGAGCCCCCGTTTTTCAAACGATACAAAACTACCTGAGCCACTTGAAACGGAAACATTGATGTTGGCCGCTGTCATTGCCGCTTTAATGTCTAAAGCGGGAACCTGTTCCGCATAAAACGTGACCAGACCACAGCGTTCAATTCCCTCGTCTGTCACCGTTACGCCATCAAGTGCAGATAGTTTCGAGCGCAGGTCAGCCGCTAACTCATAGATGCGGGTCTGAATATTGTCCAATCCCCATTCAAGGGCATAGTCGATGGCAACGCCCAAGGCCGCTTTGCCTGCAAAATATTGTTCCCAATTTTCAAATCGTTTGGCATCTTCGCGAATGGTGTAGCTTGTTGATGACGTTAAGGTGGCGGCGTGTTGGTCGAGCAGGATCGGCTCTAGCTGTTCGATCAGGCTTTGGCGTACGTACAGCAATCCGGTGCCACGGGGCCCGCGCAAAAACTTCCGGCCGGTGCCGCTCAAGATGTCACACCCGATTTCTTGAACATCTAAATGAAGCTGACCCACACCCTGACACGAATCGAGCAGGTAAGGGATGCCGGCCCCGTTTGCGATTTTGCCCACAGCGGCGGCCGGGTTCACCAAACCGCCTCCAGTGGGGATGTGGCTAATCGCAATCAGTTTCACACGCTCATCGATCATGTTTTCAAGCGCGGCGACGTCTAGCTGGCCGTGTTCATCATCAGGCACAAAGACGATTTCAGCCCCAAAGCGATTGGCCTGCTGGATCATCCCGATCAAGTTGCTCCCGTACTCTGCAATGCTGGTTAAGATTTTGTCGCCCGGCTCGAACTTAAATGAATAAAAAGCCATGTCCCACGCCCGAGTTGCGTTTTCGATGTAGGCGATTTCTGCGGCCGAACAGTTGAGCAGTTTGGCTGAGGCCGTGTAGAAGTTTTCAAGCGCGGCCGATTCAGACGCAACAGTTTCGTAGCCTCCCTGCATTTCCTCAGCTTGCAGGTAGCCATACAGCGCATCTGCTACGGGGATTGGCATCAAAGATGATCCGGCATTATTTAAATGGGTGACTTTTTCCACCCCACGGGTTTCCGCTCTCGCTTTTTGTACATCTATTGTTTTCATTTGCTAGGAATTATCCCATAAAAGTGATGGGCGACCTACAATTCGTTTGTATTTGTAAATGTAGGGGTGGACGGGGTCGGATTCTATTTGGATCGTAGAAAATAATTGGTTCCGACCCCGTCCACCCCTACGCACTATTCAATAATATTATGCCTGAAGGACCCGAAATACGATTAGCGGCCGACAAAATTGCAAAAGCCATCGTCGGCCGACCTACAACCAAAGTCTTTTTTGAATTTCCGCAGCTAAAAGCGTTTGAAAAACGGCTGACCGGCCGGACCGTAACCGCTGTTGAGACCTATGGCAAAGCGATGCTCACCCGCTTTGATAATGAGCTAAGCATCTACAGTCACAACCAGCTGTATGGAAAATGGCGCGTCGGCAAAGCAGGCAGTCCGCCGCATCCCCGCTGGTCGCTCAGGCTCGCCATCCACAACGAAACCCACACCGCATTTTTATACAGTGCGTCTGACATCGAGGTTTTGGAAGATTGGGAAGTGGCAGACCATCCGTTTATCCGCAAAATCGGGCCGGATTTACTCGACCCATCTGTGACGATTGAGCAGGTTGCCCTGCGCTATATGGATGACCGCTTTAAGCGGCGTAGGCTGGCGACGATTTTGCTTGATCAGGGATTTTTGGCCGGAATTGGAAACTATTTGCGGAGCGAGATTTTGTATGTGGCCGGGGTACATCCGAAAAAACGAGCGATTGACTGCACCCCTGAACAAATCGAAAAGTTGGCCGAGGCCTCGGTGATGCTGACGCGGCAGTCGTATGACACAAAAGGGATTACCAATGATTTGGCTTTGGTTGAACGCTTAAAAGCGGAAGGGCAAACTCGTTCGCAGTACCGGCATTATGTGTTTAATCGTGTAGACAAGCCGTGTTACGACTGCGGCCGGCCGATCATAAAAGAAATGCATGGGTCCCGCAGGCTATATTTGTGCCCGATCTGTCAGCCATAAACCCTCACCCCAGCCCTCTCCCAATTTGGGAGAGGGAGCCTGATCCATCGCCATGGACGTTTCTTAGTTTAATGAGCGACCAAAACCCCCTCTCCCGAGACTGGGAGAGGGTCCCTGCGTAGCAGGGGGGTGAGGGTTCAGGGCAAGATATATTCCGGTATCACACAGATGGCGTTCGATTAAAATTTGTCCACAAAAAAAGCCCCTGTGATCAAACGATCACAGGGGCTTTTTGATAAGTCAGAATTGATTGGTGTCTACTGCACCCCAT
>JAHDGV010000764.1 GCA_020631655.1 Chloroflexota bacterium
CTGCAATTTTGCGCCACAATGGAGAATAAACAACTTTTGTTATGAAAATTTGTCTGATCGGACCCACCTATCCTTATAGAGGGGGCATCTCCCACTTTACATCTTTTTTAAAAAAGGCGCTTGAAAAGCAGGGGCATCAGGTTTTCCTTGTCTCATTCTCGCGTCAATATCCGGCCCTGCTGTTTCCCGGCAAAGATGATCGGGATCCCACGGCCGATTATTTGCCCGACGTACACTATTTAATCGACAGCATTAACCCGTTCACTTGGATGAAAGCGGTACGGGCGATTGCCGATTGGGGGCCGGACAAAGTGATCATTCAATGGTGGCATCCGTATTGGTCAGTTTGTTGGGGAACCATTAGCCGGGCTTTAAAGAGACGGCTAAGCAAAAGCGTCGAGCTGATCTTTTCTTGCTTGGTGGTTGTGCCACACGAAGGATCGTTTATTGATCGCTCGGCCCTGAAGTTTGCCATGCAGACGGCCGACCGCTTCATCGTTTACTCGGAGCCAGAAGCGGCCCAGCTAAGAACGCTGTTCCCTAATCAGCCGATGGACGTGACCCCACACCCATCATACGGTGAGTTGGGTGATGAGGATGAAGAGCAGGAAGTTGTGCCATTACCGGCCGGACTAAAAGCCAGTGATGCGGCCGAAAAAGTGGTCCTGTTTGCCGGATTTGTCCGGCCGTACAAAGGGCTCGATGTGCTGATCGAAGCGATGCCACACGTGCGCAAAGAGCTGGATGTGAAGCTACTGGTCGCTGGAGAATTTTGGAAAGGGGAAGAAGAAACTCGTGAGCAAATCAACAAGTTGGGCATTGCCGATCACGTCACTATTGTGAGTGAATATCTGCCCGATGAAACCCTAGCCAGCTATGTGGCCCAATCTGATGCGATGATTTTGCCCTATAAAACCGCCACATCTAGCGGGATTGTGCAGTTGGCATTTGGGCACGGCACGCCGGTCATCACCAGCGATGTGGGTGATTTGCCCAACATCGTGCATCATGAAAAAACCGGCCTAGTAGTCGCGTCAGAAAATCCGCCTGCGTTGGCCCAAGCCATTGTGCGCTTTTACGAAGAGGATTTAAAATCACAGTTTGAAGAGAATATCCAAGCCGATTCCGGCCGTTTTTCTTGGGATCGCTTGGTTGAAGTGATAGATAAAGCTGACGGCTAAAACATGTACTTTATTACCGGATCAAATGGATTTGTCGGCCGCTCAGTTGTGCGGGCGTTTGAACAGGCAAACCTGCCAACCACGGGATTAGTCGGCCGCCTGAACAATATCGACGCGCTGGCTGAACAGCTCGATGGGTTTGATACGGTGATCCACTTGGCATCTGCCATCAAATACGGCCGGGAACGGGGGCTGAATCAAACAGATATCGACGGCACTCGAAACCTGATCGAAGCGGGGCGCAAGGCGGGCATCAACCACATCGTTTATGTCAGCCAAATCGGGGCAGATTCAAACTCGCTTTTTCCAGTCATGCGGGCCAAAGGGATGATTGAAGAAATGCTGTTGCGCAGCGACATTCCGACGACGATTATTCGCTCAGCCACGCTTTATGGCCGAGACGACCGCTTTTTGACCCCCATCACTTCGCTGGCGTTTTGGAACTGGCCGTTTGTATGGCTACCCGGCGGCGGCCGCAGCGTGCTCCAGCCGCTGTGGGTCGAGGACTTGGTACGCATCATCGTTGAAGTCAGCGATACACTCGACCTAAAAGGATATCGGGGCAACATTTACACCGCGGCCGGTGAAGAGCGACTGCATTATGAAGAGTTGGTCCGGTCTGTGCTTGAAATCGCCAATTTAAATCGGCGGCTGTTACCCATCAACATGACGTGGGTGCGCTTGGTGACACGGGCCTTTTTTGGATGGCGGCGCAATCCCCCTATCACCCTCTTCTTTTTGGATCGACTCAATCAGCCAGAAATTGCAGACTTAGA
>JAHDGV010000146.1:0-5073 GCA_020631655.1 Chloroflexota bacterium
GCCACCGGAACAAAATCAGCCGCAATCTCGGCCGGAGAAGTGATTGTGACCAAGAATAAGCCGTTACTGGTTTGAACTACATGCTGCACAAACTGTAGCGATGTTTCACGCTCAAGCGGATTCACTTGATCAAACGTATATTCAAGCCGAACGGTTGAGACATTGCCCAATGACGAGGCTGATTGCACGATGTCTTCTGGGAACAGATCAAATTGGAAAGCCAGCTGAGAAGCCCAATTTTCGGCCGCCGCCTCCAGCGTTGGGGCATCGCTCGGGAAAGATGAAACATTGATGTTAACCGGGCTAATCGATTCTAAACTAGCTGCACTAAAGTTGAGTGCATACAACTTCACCCCTGCTTCAACCAGATTTCTAAAAATACCGCTTCCCAGCAGCTCTTCCAGCTGTTGCTGGTCGGCCGAATTTGTCACCTGATAAATATCAGCAACGATCCATTCATTAGGAAGTGTCAGACCAAATCCATCTAACGGCATATCGTAACGGCTAGACCCATCCCCTAAATCTGTTTTCACAAAGGGGGCGTCTGGCGTTGGCGTTATGGTTGGTTCAGGGGTGTTTGTTGGGGCCTGTGTTGCCTCTGGCTCTTCAGCTTCAGCTTCGGGCACGGCCGTATTTTCTGGGATGGGTGTCACCGTAGGGATCGGTGTAAATGTGGGTGGAGCCAACGCAACTGTTGTAGCCTGGACGGCCGCGTTCACAGTTGCTTGAATATCCTCTTCTGAAAGGGCGTTATCGTCAGCACAACCGACTAAAATCAAGAGTGCAAGGGTTCCGATTAAGATAAAATTGACAGTAAAATTTTTCATATGTTGGGTTAAAATACCTTGGAGCCCAGAAATTATAGCCATCCTTGGGAACAAAAAACATGTCTAAAAGAAAAGTCCAAGAAATGTTCGGTGGGAAAGCAGAGGCCTATGCGACAAGCCGTGTCCACGCGAAAGGTGCCAGCCTGCAACGGCTGGTTGAATTAATCGAGCCACAGCCCTCGTGGGTGGCGCTTGATTTGGCCACAGCGGCCGGCCATACGGCCCATATTTTGGCGCCGCATGTGGCTCAGATGGTAGCAAGTGATATTACTGTAAGCATGTTGCCCAAAGCGCGCAGCATGGCTGCTGAAAAAGAGCTGGCCAATGTGGTGACGGCCGGGACCGATGCGGAGCTGATCGCTTTTGCCAACGAGTCCTTTGATCTGGTTACCTGCCGTATCGCACCACATCATTTCCCTAACATTCCGATGTTTGTGCAAGAGGCATGGCGCGTACTGCGGCCCGGCGGTGTTTTTGCCGTCGTTGACAACATCGTCCCATCAACCGGATCAAAAAAGAAAAAAGATCAGGTCGCCTATGCCAACGCGGCCGATTTTATTAACGGATTTGAAAAGCTCCGTGACCCAAGCCACGCGGCCTGTTGGTCGCT
The DNA here is from genome assembly GCA_020631655.1 of Chloroflexota bacterium. Lineage (GTDB taxonomy): Bacteria > Chloroflexota > Anaerolineae > Promineifilales > Promineifilaceae > WTJY01. Next base: position 1,438 of record JAHDGV010000146.1, read on the forward strand.
ACACGCTTGGGTCCAGCTGTTCAGAAACGTGGGTTTTACAGACATCCAGCAAGAGACAATGCCGAAACGGATGGAGTTTGCCCCTTGGGCTGATCGGATGCATGTGGCGGCCGATGACAAAACGCGGCTAATCGCCATGCTGACCCAACCGCCCAAAATAGTAGAAGAGTTTTTGACCCCAGAATTTGAGGCAGATAAAATTTTCTTTACCATCAGAGAAGGCATTATCGTTGGACGAAAAATGTAATACGGGGATTTACAAGTAACCTAAACCTGTGTATCCTGTTGGCCCTGTAAAAGTATTTCAGTTGATCAGGTTAGTCAGTCCGTCAGCAAAACGGCTTGCTCACAACTGATTAACTAATGAACTGATAGACTGAAATACTCCAAAACATACTCATGAAAAAATACCATTTTTGGATTACCGGCTGTCAAATGAATTATTCAGACGCGCGTCGAGTTGCGACTGAGCTAGAAAAGCTTGGCTATCGTGCTACGCCCAAACTGAATGAGGCTGACGTGGTGGTGCTACAAACCTGCACAGTGCGCCAACAGTCGGAAGATAAAGCCTATAACAAACTGCATAACCTAAAAAAGATTAAAACTGACGATCCAGATAAAACGATTGCGGTCATGGGATGTGTTGTTGGGGTACGTGGCAACGAAACATTGGAAGAGACTTTTCCATTTGTAGATGTGTTCATGGAGCCCGCTACAGACGGCTTGCCTTTAGTGGCTCATCTAACCCAAGACGAAGTTGCCGCATTTGAGCATGAGCAACGAGAAGCGGTCCAAAATTGGCAAGACGGTGAAGTCATTTTGCCAGCACACGAACGTGGGCAAATGGTCGCCGCACCAGTTTCGATTGTGTACGGCTGTTCGCACGCCTGTACGTTCTGCATCATCCCATCTAAACGGGGTAAAGAGCGCAGTCGGCCGGTGGGTGAAATCGCGGCCGAAGTTCGCTCTTTGGTGGCACAGGGTGTGAAAGAGGTGATGTTGCTGGGTCAAATCGTTGACCGGTACGGTTATGACATCCCCGATGGACCAGATTTGGCTGACCTACTTACCGTCATCAACAGCATTGATGGGTTAGAGCGGATTCGTTTCTTGACCAGCCACCCCAACTACATGACGGACAAAATTTTGCACGCTGTAGCTGATCTGCCAAAAGTGATGCCACACATCGAAGTTCCGATTCAGGCGGGCAACAACAAAGTCTTGAAAGAGATGAAGCGGGAATATACGCGCGAAGAGTACATCAAACTTATTGATCGCATTCGTGCCATTGTGCCAGAAGCTTCAATTAACTGTGACATCATCGTCGGCTTCCCCAACGAAACGGTTGAAGAGTTCCAAGATACGTACGATCTGCTCGAAGAGCTACGCATCGACAAAATTCACTTGGCCCGTTACAGCCCACGGCCGGGAACGGTCAGCGATCGTAAGTACGAAGATGATGTGACCGACGAGGAGAAACGGCGTCGATTCCACTTAATCGAAGATCAACATCGCCGGATCAACCATGAAAAGAATCAGCTGTTGATGGGCACGGTTCAGCAGGTTTTGGTTGAAGACACTCAAAAAGGTCGCTGGCGCGGCCGGAATCCCCAAGGCAAGCTGGTTTTCTTCAGCGATCCACGGGATTTAAAAGGGGAACTGGTCGATGTAAAAATCGATGTGACAGGACCATGGAGCTTATCGGGTGAGGCGGTTGACAAACCGGCCGAAAAACCGACAAAAACGACCGACAGCATCGAACTAACAGTGCTGTAGGGACACCCCAACAAGCCAATTTTTCCCGCCAAATTCACATAATGTTATAAGGGGATGTATCTCTCGATACATCCCCTTTTTTATTCACCCATTATTTTCCCCCGCCGAGTAATCTTACTGCTAAACTTTCGACACTATGTTTAATATTCTTCTGTTTACATCCCGCTTACCAGAGTCGGAAGAAATAGCGAAACGATTAGCAGCTCGGGAAAATTATATCGTTCACCAAGTGAGCAACCTGCGCGAGGCAGGCACTTTACTTACTCGCCAAAGTATCGATTTGGCCATTGTGGCGGTTAGTCCAAACGATAGTTTGGTCTATTCGCTCAACATGCTCCAAGAAAATCTGCCGATCTTGCTGATCGCAGAGGTAAGCAATCAGTATGTGACTGAGCGGCAACGGAAGATGGCTTGGGGAATTGTGACCTATGAACGGCTCACAGAGGTTTTTCCAGCCCTAAACTTTTTGGAAGAACCAAAAGACAAAGTAGAAGAAATATTTATCAAAAAGGATGAGAAACCGGCAGAAAGAAAGGTGATTAGCACCCGCAAACTGTCTCAGCTAATCTCGTCCGCTTTGCAAAAGTTTAATCTTGAAATGGTGCTACTAACCCGCCATCAAGAGCTTGTGGGGATCCATGCCCGCGGCGATCAGGATCAAATGGTGCGGGTCGGCCGGTTTGTGCGCAACAACCACACGGTTAAAACGGACAAAGGGCAGATGACTTGGTTCACCGACAAGAAAAACCGGAACCTGATCAACTCAAACAGCCAACCTGAAAGTTTCTTGCTACTGACTGTGCCGTATGATGAGTTTTTGCTGACATTGGCGGCCAAAGAACACAGTTCGGTTCTGCACATGCGCAAAGCGTCGCGCGCGCTCATGGCGGGCATTCGCCGTGTAGAAACTAAATCTGGAGAGTCAGACTTGGCTCATGAAGGGATTATCAGCCTGAATGCAGACTCTGATCCGGCCGTAGAAATTCCCCGTCGACCAAACCTCTCTCCCAACGAGTTCGCTCTCGTCTGGAAAACAAATCGCCCCCTCTCAATTGAAGAAAAATTTGAGCTCAACCGAATTTTACCCACCATCGGCCGGCTTTACGGTTGCACGGTTAAACCGGTCTTGATTCAAGATGACCATGTTCAAATCATGTCAACCTGCCCTCCCGGCCGGACCAGCGCATGGTTGGTGCAGATCTTCAAAAACAAAACGCTGCAACATGTGCAACAAGAGCTAGATCATGCAGAAAACTTTTGGTTAGATGGCTACTATGCACGCCCCTCGGATGAGCCGTTGACTCCGTCTGAGCTCTCGATTTATTTGGGAAAATCCTCAAAAGATCAACCCGTTAGCACCGCTTCGGCTTAACCCCGCAACGATTCAATAAAATTTAAGACCGGACTCGGCCGGTACCACACTTGGTACGGGACTTCGTGCGCGCCAAAACGCCGCTTAAAGTCAATCAATCCCTGTTTGCCCGTGTTGGGGCCAAAGTGAAACAGCTTGAAGTTTTGCTCGCAAGCATACTTAATGATTTCGGTGATCACAAACACCGTCGGCCGAAGCTTAAAATAGGCCGGCCGAGATGCCATCACCCAGCCGTCACAGCGGCCGTTCCACATAAACGCTGTTGCCACAGAAACCGGTTCCCCCTCGAGATCTGCAAACCACATGTAAAAATTTTCAGGATATCGGCTCATAACGTCAGCAAATCGGTCCAAAAACGCTTTGTCAAGCACCTCTCCCTCAACATTTTCCTTCCAGCGGCCTTCTAGCGTCTCTAAGTAAATTTCGTAAAACTGGTCAATTTCGGCCGCTAAATTTTTGGGATCAGCCCGCCTAAAGGTGAACCCGCT
>JAHDGV010000146.1:5173-9400 GCA_020631655.1 Chloroflexota bacterium
TGTTTGGCAACAATCGACCAAACGTCTAACCGGCCGTTCCAGACAAAATTAATTTCGGCCGCAATCGCCTCCCCTTCCAGCTCTGCAAACCACAAATACATATTTTCGGGATACTTTTGCATAACCTTGCCCAATTTGCTTAAAAATTCTCGGTCTAGCAAAAGGCTGAGCACATCGTCTCCCCATCGATTTTCAAGAGTGTCTTGGTACACCTCATAAAAAATCTCTATTTCATCCTCGATTTGATCGATATCGGCCATTCTGACAGTAAGTCCATTCGAGATACATTTCCGATATCCAGTGCGATGAGACCTAGAAAAATTAGCAAGGGCTTGCTCAAAAGTTAATCCGGTTAAATCTAGAATAGAGCTGGTGAAACTCTCTGAAACAAAGTTTGACAAAGGCTTTTTTGCTGGCCGTCCAGCAGGTTCCGTTAAATTAAACCGCGTGAAAGCGTTTAAGGGCAAGCTCTCCAAAATGGCTTTAAACTCTTGATCTGAAATCGGCCCGTTTGCAATCACACCCCCATAGCAATAGTCAAATACACTCTGCAATCGCTTGAGTGGCCAAGTTCGAGAGTATGATAACAACGGAAACACAAACTGTGTCCCGGATGCCAACGTACCTGTCAGTGTCTCGTCGGTGTACCGTGGCTCCATACACTGAGCAACTTCAAACCACGCAGGGGTTTGATAAAATGTAGCTTGGGGGTCCTCCTTAGCGATCGACCACCATGTTTGCAGGTCCACTTTTCCAATATGCGAAATCATAAGCGACGCTATTCATCATCGGGAAGAGGATCGATAGCTTTTCAAAACAGCTTGCTTCTGCTCAATTTAACTCCAATACCACCAAATTCTTTACTACTGTACATAATTCGATTGACAATCTTAAATGAGAAGGAGATATTACCCACTCATGTTACGCGCTTTCTCGACAAAGACCTCGGAGGTTTTCTCTCCAAAGGTCACTGTTTTCTCGAGAGGGGAAACCTCCGAGGTCTGCTAGCGTGTAAGGTGATTTACCTACTAAATTTATTCCAGTTTAAAAAGTGAGGAAACATGTTTGGTTCTGCAACGCTCGAAATCGCCCTCGGTATGATTTTCGTCTTTCTCTTATTAAGTGTGGTGTGTTCAACCATCAATGAATGGATTGCATCGATGCTGAATCTTAGAGGAAAAACCTTGCAATCTGGCATTCGGCGCCTGCTAGATGACCCTGAGGGTGTGAAATTGGCCCAAAAATTTTATGGTCATCCGCTAATCCGTGGGATGTCGAGCAAAATCGGGAGCAACGGACTGCCATCATACATTCCGGCCGAAACCTTTACAACCGTTTTAATGGATATTTTGGTCCCCAAGAATTTGGATGATCCTAAACCACTCCGCGAAGTTTATCTGGAGATCAAGGATCAGATTAAGTTAATGCCGGCCGAAGACAGCGAGTTCGGCCGAATGATCATGATTTTAATGGATGAAACGGGGTTGACCAAAAAACAGTTGAGCGACATGGCGCAAGGGTGGGAGCAGATTGAAAAACTGCGTGAGGATTTGAAGCAAATGCAGTCGGCCGAGTCCTCTGTGCTGAACGTGTCGGGGATCAAAGAATTAAACGAAACAATTACTCAGCTTGAAGCAAAGCTATTGCTGACAGAGCAAGCGGCTGATCGTGCCATTTTGGAAGCCCGCAAAAAAGTGGGGGATTATTTTGATAATGCGATGGATCGCGTTTCTGGCTGGTACAAGCGGCAGGCGGCGATTGGGGTGTTTGGGCTGTCACTGGTTGTGACTATCTTTTTGAACGTTGACAGCATTAGCTTGGCCAATGCACTGGCCAACAACCCATCTCTGCGGAGCGCGGTTGTCGCCTCGGCCGATCAAGGGGCTGACTCTCTGCGTGAAACAGTTGGGGTGCTAACCGAATCGAGCTCTGAGGCAGATGCGGCCGTCATCATCGATGAGCTGGAGCAGTTGGGGCTACCCATCGGCTGGAACGAACGCACTATTCCTAAAGATGTGCCGGCCCTACTTAACAGGCTATTGGGCTGGATGATTACGACAATTGCTGTTTCGATGGGGGCACCGTTTTGGTTTGATTTGCTCAGCAAGGTGTCTAACCTGCGCATGACGGGCAAAAAGCCGGATAAGATGGCGGAATTGCCGCAGCCCCAGATTGTGGTGCAAGCCCCGGCCGCCCTTCCCGCACCGGTTGTCACCGTTCGTGAATGATCTGAACAACTCAAGACCTTTTTTCTAAAGGCAACAAAATATCCACAGGTGACACAAATTTCACCGATTAAAAATAGTTCTGTGTAATCCAAGTAATCTGTGGATTGAATTTTTAGAAAAAGTAGCCGACATCATCATCAAAAAATATAATCCCATCCATGACACACGCACAAACCATCGCCACGGAGCTAAACATCAAAACGGGGCAAGTTGCCGCCACCATTGATCTTTTGGATGAAGGCAACACCCTTCCCTTTATCGCCCGCTATCGCAAAGAGAAAACGGGAGAGCTTGACGAGAAACAGCTTCGCACAATTGTTGATCAGCTGGGCAAATTGCGGGCCATTGATGAGCGCAAAGAAACGATCTTAAAAGCGATCGGGGATCAGGGGAAACTTACCCCGGAGCTAAAAAGCAAAATCAACAACGCAGATAGTTTAACCCTGCTCGAGGACCTGTATCAGCCTTACAAAATCAAAAAGCAGTCACGGGCAGAAAAAGCGCGGCAAAAAGGGTTACAGCCGCTGGCCGATATGATTTTGGCGCAGGGGTGGAGCAACGATTCGCTGGAGACCCTGGCACAGCCGTTTGTAGATGATGATTTAGCTGATCCAGAGGCTGTGTGGCAAGCGGCGCGTGACATTGTGGCAGAAGCAATTAGCGATCATCCTGAAATTCGTGGTGAGGTGCGTGAAAAGGCGTTGCAGTTTGCGGTGGTGCAGGTTGAAAAGATTAAATCGGCCGAGGACCCCAAAGAGACCTACAAGCTCTACTATGATTTTGAGCAGAGGCTGGATCGCTTGCGGCCGCATCAAATTTTGGCCCTGAACCGGGGTGAAAGTGAAAAGATTTTGCGGATCAAAACGATCATCGACCGACGCGACTGGCTACGTGCCATCGCCAAGCGTTTTTTGCCACGCAAAAATTCAAAATTTACCAAACAGCTCGAAGATGCGATCCAAGATGCGGCCGCACGGTTGCTATTACCCGCTATCGAACGGGACGTGCGCCGCACACTGTCTGATGCGTCAGAGGGGCATGCGATCGACGTGTTTGCTGAAAATCTGCGGGGATTGCTGGGGCAACCGCCTATGGTGGGCAAGGTTGTTTTGGGATTAGACCCGGCCTATCGAACCGGCTGTAAGCTAGCGGTGATCGACGCCACCGGCCGAGTGCTAGAACATGCAACCGTCTATCCGCACAAGCCACAAGGGCAATGGGATCAATCATTAAAAAAGTTGGCTGGACTGGTTGAAAAACATGATGTTGCTCTGATTTCTATCGGCAACGGAACCGCATCCCGTGAGTCAGAGAAATTGGTGGCCGAGCTGATCGGAATCATCAAAAAAGAGGATCTCGCCTACATTGTGACCAACGAAGCTGGGGCCAGCGTTTACTCCGCAAGCGAGCTGGCCGGAGACGAACTGCCCGACCTAGATGTGTCGATTCGAGGGGCGGTTTCGATCGCCCGACGGGTGCAGGATCCGTTGGCCGAGCTGGTCAAAATCGATCCAAAAGCGATTGGTGTGGGGCTGTATCAGCATGATGTGAATCAGAAGCGTTTGGCTGAAACCCTTGAGGGAGTGGTTGAATCGGTGGTCAACGAGGTGGGTGTTGATGTGAATTCAGCATCCCCCGCGCTACTGACCCATGTGGCTGGTATTGGGCCACGGGTGGCGCAAAACATTGTGGCGTACCGGGATGAAAACGGGGAGTTTTCTGACCGGACGAGTATTAAAAAAGTGACCGGTCTGGGTCCAAAGGCGTTTGAACAGGCGGCCGGATTTTTGCGCGTGCGCGACGGCAAAAATTGGCTCGACAACAGCGCCATCCACCCAGAAAGCTATGATTTAGCCAAACGGGTGATGGCCAAAGCGGGGATCGATATTAAAGGGAGCATGGATATTACAGAGCGTGAAAGCCGTTTGGAATCGATTGAGGCGAAAGATTTAGCCACAGAACTCGATGCGGGGGTTCCGACTTTAACCGACATCATGGA
>JAHDGV010000146.1:9500-12354 GCA_020631655.1 Chloroflexota bacterium
GGCCGGATCGGATTAGAACTATAATCGGCCAGCAGCTTCATTCTGTCGCGAATCACCTACTCAGCAATTTGGTTTAAAAAGTTGTCACTTCATCCTAAGGACTGAAGTTTAAACACCCTCAAGGGGCACCTCGTAATTGTCCCATCTGTAATTTGATTTCCCGTGATTTAAACTTCAGTTGTGCAGGAACCCTGATTTAGTTGGGACAGTAATTAAAATCACGTTCCTAAGGTCACACTAAAAATGGCGTGTGGGGACCTAAGAATACCTTGACATTTTATCGACTGATCATGAAACTTACTCCTCAGTAGATTTTGGTCTAGGCAATCTCTTGGAGCGTAAATTAGATTAATTCATCACTGCATTTCATCGAAAAAAAGGACTTATTTATGTTTAAATCCCAATCTGGATTATCAAAACTTGGCGCTTGTATCGTGGTTTTAATGGGAGCGTTAGCAAGTTTAACTTTTTTAAATCTAAGCTCAGAACCATCTGCTTACGCGGATGAAAGCGAAAATTTCCAAAAGCTAACCTACACAATCAATCGCTCTAACGTCCCTGACCTGTATCACAATGATCTGACGCTGATTGTAAATGTGGGGGCCGCAACCAATGTCGCAGTTGATGTAAATGGGGTGGAAATTCCATCGACGTACAATGCTGGCACTGGGCTCGTGCAGTTTACAACCTCGGCCGACAGCGTAAACGTGTCTGTTGATAATCAAGCCTTCGATGGAAGTATTGGTGCGGTTGAAAAAGCACAGTTAAAACACAACAAAAAATGGGCATGGTCCCACGGCTTTGATGACAATTCTGGGTACAAACCATCCATCGAGGCGTTTGAAGCCAAAGGATGGAAAGCCACCCTATTCATGATCGCCAGCGTCATCGACCCAACACGCCAAGAGGATTGGATTGTCGACCGGCCGGACTTAATCAATTACTTGAACGAAGGCTGGGCCGTTGGGAGCCACGGCTATTTAAACCTATGCAACGATGCAACAGTTGAATACCAGCAGCAGGCGTTTGATATTTTGGATGACATTGTGGCTCTGACCGATGTGCCTGACTACAAGATCCTCTCTTTTGCGGTCCCCTGTTTTGACATCAGCAGTTACGGCAGCGTGATTGACACGCTGATTGCGGGGAACACGGTTGATATTGAATTTTATGAGAGCGGTGGGGATTACATGCGTTTGGCTGACTCAGCTTATGTGGTTCCCAAGGGAGGCTCGATTCAAAGCTATTCGGCCGATGATGTAACGGCAAATGGTGTTGAGCTCAATTCTGTCATCGGCCGTGATTTTCGTTTTGAAGGCAACTCGTTCGAAGATCGGCAGGCGGTCAAAGACCTGTTTGACTGGATGGCAACCCACTCAAATGAGAATCGCCATTTTTGGTACAACACGCTGGCCCACGGCGGCAACGAAACTGGGGCGATAGAGCTTTTAAATTACCTTGATACAAATTATGGCCCCAACGGTACCGATGAGGTCTGGGTTGCTCCATCATCTGAAATTTATAGCTATATTTTGGTCCGGGATAATACAACTGTGTCATTAGTGGGAAGTAATCCTACAACACCGACACCCACCCCTACCCCTATTGTTTTAACCGATCCTGATTACACGTTTTTGCCATACGTAAACCGATAGAGTATTGATAGGGCTTACGCATTTGGTTTGTAAGTCAGGCATCCCTGCCTGTCAAAACCTCACAGACAGGGATGTCTGTGTTACAAATTTGATTTTTGCGTAAGCCTTAATTGAGTAAATCGCAACAAAAAAGGGTTACGCATTTTGCTGATGCGTAACCCTTTTTTTATTTACTTGAGTTATGTCTCAATAGACTTCAGAAGTTTTGAAAACTACCGAAGTCTGAGGTTAGCTATCGGGTCTACCAGTTTAAAGAGAACGTTTTGGTCTCATTTTGCGATGCTGGCAATGAGAAAGGTTCACTTGTTTGAAGCTGTTCGGCTTCAGAGTCGTTTGCGTACACAACCCATCGGAATGGCCCTTGACCCAAGTTTTCGTTTGCAACCCACCACATGAGCTGACCGTTGCTGATGTGGCCGCGCCAACCATCAACTTGATACCAGTTGCCATCACCGGCCAACCATTCAACCACAACCCAATCGTCACCATCGGCCGAGCTTGATTGCAAAATAATCATGCTACCGTTGCTGTTGCTACCAGAGGTGTAATTACCACCTTGATCAGCAGATGCGGTTTCTGGGGTGCGGGTAGGGATTGTGCCACCGCTGTCTGGTGTGCGGGTGGGGATTGTGCCACCACTGTTAGGAGTCCGGGTTGGGATCGTCCCGCTGTCAGGAGTGCGAGTCGGAATCGTGCCGCCGCTGTTTGGCGTCCGCGTTGGCACGGTTGCACCGCTATGTGGGGTGCGTGTTGGTACAGTTGCACCAGCATCTGCCAATAAAGTTGAGTCAGATGATGCGCGCGATAATCCGGCCGCTAAGCCAACCGCAAACAGGGCCAATAATAGCGTATAAAAGCCAAAGATTTTTATTGATTTCATAGTCCAATCTCTCGTCTATAGAAGCAACCAATTAGAAGTCAGATCGGTTCTAATGGGTTCCAAAAATAATATTGACGAAAGGTTAAAAGATAGACTCAATCAAAATTTAATCTGTTTTACACTTGATCTGTATCATTGTTACGGGCGGTGACTATACGGATAAAAAACGTGTGACTTTCACGGTCAACGCCGCATTTTTTGCGGTTCGTTTGCGATCAACCTACAAGCAAAAGCCCTTTTTGTTTACACAAAAAGGGCCAATTTGATCGTCATTTACAATTGTTATGGGGCTACTTTAGTTGCCTTGCCCCCCATTGCC
>JAHDGV010000765.1 GCA_020631655.1 Chloroflexota bacterium
AGACGGCATCATGTATCATGTCGGCCGGCCGGGTGAAGACGGCTACACCAATCGTGCCATTACAGCTTGGGGCGTTGACGCGCACAACAGTCACACCAACATCTGTTCGGCCGGGGCGCGCACCGGTTATTATCTGTGGGGAGCCTTTGACCGCCCTTCCCCCGACCACACCAACGCCAAAGCGATTTTGCTGATTTCGAGCCATCTCGAAACGGGCCATTACTTCAATCCACACGCCCAACGGATCATCGAAGGGAAAATGAAAGGGGCGAAGATCGTTACCTTTGACCCTCGCCTGAGCAATACGGCCAGTATGAGCAATGTCTGGCTACCCACATGGCCAGGCTCTGAAAGCACCGTGCTCTTAGCGATTGCGAACTATCTGATCCAAAACGATCTGTATAACAAAGATTTTGTGCGCCGCTGGGTTAACTGGCAAGAAACCCTTGAAGCGATTAACGACGGCAAATTGGCGATCCAAGATGCAGAGTTGAAGGCTGAAATCGGAAAACTAAAATTCCCAGTGGCAGATGATGCGTTTGATCTGTTTGATCGGGCGCTCAAAGACATCTATGCTGAATACACGATGGAGCGCGCGGCCGAAGAGTCGCAAGTACCCATCGACCGCATTGAAGAAACTGCAAAAATTGTAGCTGACTGCGATGGAAAATTAGCCACTCACACTTGGCGCTCAGCCAGCATCGGCAACTTGGGTGGATGGCAAGTCTCACGCTGTCTCTACTTCCTCAACGTGCTGGTTGGCGGTGTTGGAACTCCGGGAGGCACCGGAGCCAACAGCTGGTCAAAATTTGTACCTAAACCATTCAAGTCACCTCCGGCGTTTAACGCATGGAACGAGCTGCATTTGCCAGATGAATGGCCGTTTGCTCACTACGAAATGAGTTTCTTGCTCCCCCATCTTATCGAAGAAGGACGGGGTGACATCGACGTCTATTTCAGCCGTGTTTACAACCCGATGTGGATTAATCCTGATGGGTTCATGTGGCTCAAATTGCTCAAAGACGAAGAAAAGATGAAGTGCCACGTGGCGATGACACCAACGTGGAACGAATCAGCATGGTTTGCTGACTACGTTCTGCCGATGGGTCACGGCAACGAGCGGCACGACCTTGTTTCGATGGAAACACATTCTGGCCAGTGGGTCGCGTTTCGCCAGCCTGTCCGTCGTGTGGCGATGGAAAAGCTGGGTCACAAAATCAACCGGACCTATGAAGCCAATCCCGGCGAGGTTTGGGAAGAAAACGAGTTTTGGAACGACCTATCAATAAAGATGGACCCTGATGGCTCGTTAGGCATCAAGCAGTGGTTTGAAAGCCCCTATCGGCCGGGTGAAAACATCACCGTCGAAGAGTATTATCGCTGGATCTTCGAAAACAGTATGCCCGGCCTGCCAGAAAAAGCGGCCGAACACGGTCTAACTCCGCTTGAATACATGCGTAAGTTTGGGGTCCACGAAATCAGTGTGACCAACTACACCCCGTATGAAAATCCGGCCGACGTCGGCAAAACACTCGAAATCGCACCAGATGGCAAAGTGGTCAAAGATGGAAAAGCTGTGGGTGTGATGGTAGACGGCAAAGCCAAAGCTGGCTTTGGTACCCCGAGTAAAAAGCTCGAGTTCTTTAGCCCCACCATGCACGAATGGGGTTGGCCAGAGATCGAATACACGATTCCATACTCGCTCAAATCACACGTTCATCCTGACAACATTGACCGCACAAACGAAGAGATGCTGTTGCTACCTAATTTCAGGTTACCAACCTTAATTCATACAAGATCAGCCAATGCTAAATGGCTATACGAAATAAGTCATAAAAACCCTGTTTGGATGCATCCGAGCGATGCCAAACGATTAGGCGTAAAAACAGGTGAACTCATCCGGGTGACCACTGAGATCGGCTACTTTGTTGACAAAGTGTGGGTCACAGAAGG
>JAHDGV010000766.1 GCA_020631655.1 Chloroflexota bacterium
GTTTTGCCATGCAATTTTGTTCGTAAAAGCATCGCTATAGCATAGTGGAATGTTTAGTTGTCGCCCAATTCAGTTTTGGAATACAGCAACACAGCTACCTGATTTCCTAAACTGAATTAATTTTGACCGCGCACCGTTGGATCATCGTGATCTTCTAAATGCTCATGCCCAATTCCGGGTGCAATATACTTTCCTGGATTTTCAGGATCAGGTGTTGCCCCTGATAGCGAGCCAAACACGCTCCCCCACGTGTTGCTGTTGTGCACCGGAGCAACCGCCTGATAAATCTCATTTAGGTCAGGATCGCAAGACGTGGGAGATGTGGCAACACGTTTAAAATTCCCCAGATAATCGGTGCAGACTTCAACATTCCCGTTGTTGTTATAAATCTGGAACTGTTTGAAATTGACTGATCGGATTGTCCCTTTAAATGGAGAGGACGGATCATCCCACGCCGGTTTTTCGGCCGGGACTCCTTGGCAAAATGCATCGGTGTATTGCGGGTTGCCTTCATCATCATAGCAATAATCGATTGTGCGCTGAACTGAGTATTGATTGACCCCATCAAACATATCAACGTCGTAAATGCGAGACGGATTTTTGACAATGTAATAAGGGGCCGCAATGGCTGAGCCTGTGCCGGTTTTGACAAAGCTTTCGCCCGTCCACAAATTAGGCTGATTCATTTCACGGGGCGTTTTGTGAGACTTCATCTCCTGTGTAAAGCAGGTAAATTCTCGATTGCCCGTTGTATTGCCAACCGTAACATCAGTTAAGGTTAAATTTGAACCACCAAGCCCAACAATATCTTCAACCGTGATATTTAAATCGATGGGATCACTTTGCCCGTCAACTTTTTCTTCATCAAACGGCAGGATTTGTGGGCATAACTTAACAAAGGTGTTGGGTGCGCCGTAGGAAACCATCGTGCGCATCGAAAACCACGTGGTTCCGTTTGGATCACTGCTGGTTGGATCATCGTTGCAGGCCACAGCGATGTAGTATTCGTGCAGATGGTTTGTAAATGCGTCGTTCGACCAAGAGCCTTGATGGAGCTTTGAGATAAAGTGGCAGTCAAAGCCAGCATATTCGAGTTCAGATCCGATTGACTGTGGTTTGCCATCGGCCGCCATGAAACTATTTGCCACGTTGACCTTGTGACCTACATGGTCTTCGTGACGATGGCCGGGTTGGCCATGCATGGTGGGTTGCTGAGACATGACATAGCCAAACGGGGGCCAGCCGCCGAATAGTTCAAAAATTGGGGATGTACTGGGATCACTCCCATGCTCATGGCCAAATTCACAAAGATGAGAGCTGCCATTACCTAATGTGATTAGCTCTGTTGCTGGGTGCCAAGTGTGATAGGCCATCCCGTCTGGCCCATAGACCCAATAGAGATCATGGGCTTCGATACATTCAGAGATGAGATGGCCATTTGGCCAATCTCCAAATCCATAACTTTGCTTATCAGCGGGTGGTAATTCTGACTTTTTTGGATTAAGGCTAAAGTCTCCAACGGGTTGGTAATTTAGAGTTGGAATCGGGATGTTGCTTTGAGGGAGCTCAGTCGGAGTTGGGTCCGGTGTATTTGTTGATGTTGGGCTAGGGGATGGGGGTAAGGTTGCGGTTTCGGCTGGTTCTAGCGTTTCAGTCGGTGTGATAGTTGGAGGTGACGTAGGCATTTGCGTCATAGTAGCCTGGGGTGTTGCAGAGGCCTCGGCCGTTGGGGTACTGCTTGGTTCACTAGTGCCGACTGGAGTTGGCGTTTGCCCCCCACCCGGTGCAGACACTCCATCTGCTAAGATAATTGGCAAATAACTGGAAAAGCTGAAGGTTATTGGAATTTGTGTGTTTGTTGGTTCAGGTGTGACAGTCTCCGTTGGGGTGTTGCTGGTTGAGAGGAGGCCTATCCCCTCGTAGGGAGATTGCGCAGACAAACGAACATCATC
>JAHDGV010000767.1 GCA_020631655.1 Chloroflexota bacterium
GCCAAACGCATCAGCGAAACGGCCGTTAAAGCGGCACAAAACAAACGAGCCTCAGGTACAACTTAAACCACCGGAACTTCCAATTGATTGAGAGTAAGCTCAACGAGGTAATTGCATAAGCCAAAGTGCCCGTTCACCTGAGCGGCCTTACTTTTCAGCGATGCTTATCTCCAACGACAAAACCCCGTTTTCTTCCCCCAAAACTGACACCGACAAACCACTCTCTGCCCCGTTCCAAAGCTGGCTACTAGGATTGGTATCCACACCCCATGTTTGCCCAACTTGCCAGCTATCTTCACACTCTCCCGACTGGGTATATGGGGGATTGATGAGTTCAAACTCTCCATCAGCCTCAACCAGCATCACGCCCGGATGAGGCGGTGCCCACTCAGCCTCAGACCAATTATTGATCCCATACACCTCTGGATCATCGATGATGTTTTCATCAATGCGCCAGATCAGCAGACCTGAACATAACCCCACATTCAACCAATCCCGATCAAACCCGATCGGCTGTCGGTTCTCCAGCAAGAAATATTCTTGACTATCTGTGTCTCCATATGGATAAAGTTTGATGATGTCGGGATAATTCTCTACCGGCCGTAGCTCTACGGTTGCCGTCGATTGTGTCATAACGGTTGGCTCAACCCATCCAAACTTAATTTTCGAATACGCTGAAAAGTGAAACGGCCGTCTCCCCTCGTTCCCAGACCCCCAAACACCGTGCCCCATCAACCCAAACGGGCCAATGCCAGACGTTGTGTAGGTCAGGTCGTACAGATCAAACATCCCCAGCAAATGACCAAATTCATGCACGCAGATTCCAATAGTGGCAATTAATTCTTGATAATATTGTAGCTCGGAACACGAGGCGAAACTGTTGATTTCTTGGCCACCAGAAGAAACGAACGGACCATTCTCGCTAAAAATCAGGGCATAGCTACTCTGTTGCAAATGTTGATTAGAGTCTTTTGAATCATCGTAGGGCTGTCCCGCAAAAATGACAATCACGTTGGCGATTTTTCCCTCCTCGTCAGCATAGGGGGCAAAATCAAATCCAGCTTCATCCAGCTTTTGCAAAGCATGAAATGTGACTCCGCTTGTATTCCGCGGGAACTGTGACCCAAACCCGTAGTAATTATCTGCATAAAACGATACTGGGTGATCTAAACGAATATAATTTGCCTCAGGATGATTGATCTCCGGCCGACCGTCGAGCATGCCAACAACGTCTCCCCTATATCGCAGTTGCCCATATGAGTTTTCAATAAAATAGTGAGAAAACCCTCCGCTTCCAAAAAAGAAGAATTGCCACGCTTCACCTGTGACTGTCCCCGGCCGATCTGGAAAATCAACCAATAAGATTAAGAGCTGCTGCTCACCATGCGGATTAGCAGGCTCAACTTCAAGCGCCAATTCTCGTGTCTCGTCAGAAGCCCGTTGAAATAAAAAGAATGGAATTTGAATAACATTGAAGGCCAGCAAACAAAGAATTCCTATCGCTAAAAATACGATAAACCAAATTAATTTGCGGCTGATAGATCCCTTTAAATTCATAATTTTGTGATTGCTCAATTGAATTTTCAATTATTATCGAGCATTGTCGCCTGCTAGCGAATGAATATAGCCAGCGTTCATGAAGCGGTTTGCTATAATGCCTGCATGTCCCAGAATCAACCTCTCCCCCCAGTAGTCACCCCGGCCGAATGGTCGGCCGCCCTTGCGGAATTGCTTGTCAAAGAAAAAGAGCTGACCAAAATGCGGGATGCCGTAGCCGCGCAACGTCGTCGTATGCCGATGGTCAAAATTGAGAAAGAGTATGTGCTTGAGGGGGTGCATGGCAAAGCATCATTGCTAGATTTATTTGACGGCCGGAAACAGCTCATCATCTACCACTTTATGTTTGGCCCCGATTGGGAGGCCGGTTGCGAAGGGTGCTCATGGGT
>JAHDGV010000768.1 GCA_020631655.1 Chloroflexota bacterium
TATTGACTTACTTAGATTTACAACTGCCGGTAGCGTTGATGATGGTAAAAGTACCTTAATCGGCCGGATGTTGTATGACACCAAATCTCTCTTCGAAGACCAAATCGAATCTGTTGAAAAAACCAGCCAAGCTCGCGGCGACGAGTATGTAGACCTCGCTCTATATACCGATGGCCTCCGTGCAGAACGGGAGCAAAAAATTACCATCGATGTTGCGTATCGCTACTTTGCGACACCAAAACGCAAATTCATCATTGCTGACACTCCTGGCCATATCCAGTACACGCGCAACATGGTAACCGGCGCATCTTCGGCCGAGCTCGCAATCATCATGATTGACGCTCGCAAGGGTATGCTGACCCAATCTCGCCGTCATGGATTTATCGCCTCTTTGCTCCAAATTCCACACGTAGTAGTGGCCGTCAACAAAATGGACCTTGTTGATTACGATGAAAAAGTCTACCGGGATATCGTAGAAGATTTCCGGAACTTTGCTTCAAAACTTGAAGTACCAAGCATCACCTACTTCCCGATCTCAGCATTGGCCGGGGACAACGTTGTTCACAAAAGCGAAAACATGCCTTGGTATGATGGCACACCGCTATTGCACCACCTTGAAACTGTAAATGTTGGATCATCGCGCAATTTAATTGATTTCCGGTATCCGGTTCAATATGTTTTGCGCCCCAACCAAAACTTCCGCGGATACGCAGGGCAAATCGCCTCCGGCCGGATCGCCCCCGGTGAAGAAATTGTTGCATTCCCTTCTGGCCTTAGCAGTAAGGTAAAAGAGGTTGTGACGATGGAAGGCAATCTTGATGAAGCCGTTGTTGGCGATTCAATTGTGCTCACCCTCGAAGACGAAATCGATATCAGCCGTGGCGACATGATCGTGCGTAAAGGCAACTTGCCGCGCAAAGACAATCGCATCGATGCCACGATTTGTTGGATGAGCGAGACTCCGTTTGATCCAAAGGCAAATTATCAGCTAATGCACAACACCCGTCTGGTACGGGCCATGGTTACCAAACTCAACTACAAAATTGATGTGGACACCATGAAACGTGAGGATGCTACCGGACTTCAATTAAACGAAATCGGCCGGGTTCAGCTCACCACAACCAAACCTCTGTTCTTTGACACATACAATAAAAACCGTAGCACCGGTAGCTTTATCCTGATCGATATGGCAACCAACAACACGGTTGCTGCCGGCATGATCCGTGGTGCATCTCGTAAAGTTGATGACTTAGTAGACGTGACCGAGGATGAGCAAGAATCACGCCGCCAACGGTCAGAAAACGTCGTTTGGGAAGCAGGCGCACTCACCCTTGATGAACGCGAATCGCTCAACGGACATCAATCGGCCGTTCTATGGTTCACCGGTTTGTCAGGCTCAGGTAAATCTACCGTAGCAAAAATCCTAGAGCGCAAACTGTTTGAAATGAATGTTCAAACGATGTTCTTGGATGGAGATAATCTGCGCCACGGCTTAAACGGTGATCTTTCATTCTCGGCCGAAGATCGGGCTGAAAACATCCGTCGTGTGTCTGAAGTGGCCGCTCTAGGCTTCTCACACGGGAACGTGGTTTTGGCCAGCTTCATCTCTCCATATGCACGGGATCGTGCGTTTGCACGCAGCATTGTGCCAGAAGGACGATTCCTTGAGGTGTATGCTAAGTGTGATATCGAGACGCTGAAAGAACGTGATCCAAAAGGGTTGTACGCTAAAGCCCTGAGCGGCGAAATTCCAAACTTCACTGGAATTAGTGCCCCTTATGAAGAACCTGAAAATCCTGAAATTGTCATCGAGACTGATTCAGGATCACCAGAAGATTTAGCCAATGATCTGATCAAATTGATGATTGAAAAAGGAATCATCGAAGAGTAGATCACACCTAAAACGCAAAAAGGGCAGACGGGTAAATCCCATCTGCCCTTTTTT
>JAHDGV010000769.1 GCA_020631655.1 Chloroflexota bacterium
AAGGGTGGATCGAGCTCAAACAGCTGTTCCAGACCCTCGACCAGATGGAAGAAGTCCGCGTCATCGTGGTCAGTGGCGAGGGCAAGGCGTTTTGCGCTGGGGCTGATCTCAACTTCTTAATGGAAGGTCCAGCAAAAGCGGCCGGTCAAAGCCCCGGCCGTGCGCGCGAAAGCCTGTATCACGGCCTGATCGAATTCCAAAGCCAGGTCAGCGCGGCCGAAGATTGCCGCAAGCCGGTTTTGGGGGCCATCCACGGCGCTTGCGTGGGTGGTGGCGTTGATGTGGTGACCGCCTTTGACATGCGCTACGCGACTAAAGACGCTTTCTTTGCCATCGCTGAAATTGACTTGGGCATTGTGGCCGACATCGGTACCCTGCAACGGCTCCCCAAACTCATCCCAGACGGGATTGTCCGTGAGCTGACCTACACCGGCCGTCGCTTTTATGCGGCCGAAGCCAAGGAAATGGGACTGATCAACACCATCTATGAAGACAAAGATGAGATGATGGCAGCGGTGATGGAAATCGCGCAATCGATCGCTGAAAAATCCCCATTGGCCATACGCGGGGCTAAAGAAACCCTAAAATATACCCGTGATCATTCGGTCGCTGAAAGTCTGCGCCAAGTGGCCACATGGAACGCTGGGATGTTGCTCAGCGATGATTTAACTGAGGCGATGACGGCCTACATGGCAAAACGTAAACCAGAATTCAAGAATTAATTTGATTAATGATTTTGGATTGACGCAACCTCCGGCCGTAGGGGTTAGGCATTTTCGTTTTTCGACTTGAAACAAGTTGCAATTACGAAAAGAAAATGTCTAACCCCGGTAGAATATCTGCAAATTCGGGGCGAGACATTCGCTGTAAAGTTCTGACTATCGAAAGATGGTTCAATGCGAATGCCTAGCCCCTACGCATCGTCAATCCCAAATCCAAATTGGAGAAATTATGGCTGCACAAGATGCATTTGTATACGAAGCGATCCGCACCCCACGCTCAAAAGGCAAAGCTAGCGGAGAACTCCACGAGGTAAAACCGATTGATTTGGTTGTGACCTTGATGGATGAGTTAGTTGAAAGAACTGAATTAGACACTTCCCAAGTCGATGATGTTGTGTTGGGCGTTGTTTCTCCTATTGGAGATCAAGGATCAGACATCGCCAAAGCGGCCGCGCAAAAAGCAAAATGGGACCTCGACGTTCCCGGCGTACAGCTCAACCGCTTCTGCGCCTCCGGCCTCGAGTCAGTCAACATGGCGGCGATGAAAGTCCGCTCTGGCTGGGAAGATATGGTGGTTGCAGGCGGCGTTGAGAGCATGAGCCGCGTACCCATGGGATCAGACGGTGGCGCTTGGGCGCTCGATCCAGCCACCAACTATGAAACCTATTTTGTCCCTCAAGGAATCGGGGCAGACTTGATCGCCACGCTCGAAGGGTTTAGCCGCGAAGATGTAGACAAATTTGCTCTACGTAGCCAACAGCGCGCCACGGCCGCGCGTGACAGCGGCAAGTTTGATCGTTCTGTTGTGCCGGTCAAAGACCAGAACGGGATCACGATTCTTGAAAAAGATAGCTATATCCGGCCGGGTACAACCCTTGATGGCTTGGGCAACTTGAGCCCAGCGTTCGAAATGCCCGGACAAATGGGCTTCGATTTTGTGGCGCAACAGCGGTATCCACACGTAGAAAAAATCAACCACATTCACACGGCCGGAAACTCCTCCGGCATCGTTGACGGTGCCGCACTTGTGCTAGTCGGTAGCGAAGAGAAAGGAAAAGCGATGGGGCTCAAACCACGCGCCAAAATCCGCGCGGCCGCCCTTGTCGGAACCGACCCAACCATCATGCTCACCGGCCCCGGCCCAGCGGCGCTTAAAGCGCTCAAATTAGCTGGGATGGAAGCCAAAGACATCGACCTGTTTGAGGTCAACGAAGCATTCGCCT
>JAHDGV010000770.1 GCA_020631655.1 Chloroflexota bacterium
ACCTTTGTGTCTACCAGCATGATTTTGTTCTTGTTGGTGGCCCTGATCGTGATGGCCCTGCCCGGACTTCGACAAAAATATCACGACTATTTTGAGCTGACCCATCGCTTTGGTGGTTGGACCGCTCTGCTCTTTTTCTGGGCTCAAACGCTGTTTTTTATCAACGATCAACGCGGGGCAACCCCGTTTGGCGAAGCACTGTTTGGCGCTTTTGGTTTTTGGATGTTGGTCGCCATTACGGTCAGCATCATTATCCCATGGCTACGGCTAAAGAAAGTCCCTGTGGATATCAAAGTCCCTTCAAACCATGTGGCACTCGTCAATTTTGATTATGGGGTGACTCCGTTTGCGGGCTCATCAACCACTGTCAGCCGAAACCCGTTAATCGAATGGCACTCGTTCGCCAATGTGCCTGCTCCCGGCAAAACCGGCTTCCGGCTGACCATTTCACGGGCCGGGGACTGGACCGGCGCACTGATCGACGATAAACCGTCTCATCTGTGGGTGAAGGGGATTCCAACGGCCGGTGTGGGAAATGTAGACAAACTTTTCAACCGTGTGGTCTGGATCGCAACCGGTAGTGGGATCGGCCCGACGCTTCCCCATCTTTTAACCGGAGACACACCAGCCCGTTTGGTGTGGTCAACGCGTAACGCTCGCGAAACCTATGGGGATGAGCTGGTAGAAGAAATTTTGGCTCATGAACCAGATGCGCTCATTTGGGACACAAATGAACTCGGCCGACCAGACTTGGTTAAGTTGGCTTATGAAGCCGTAGTCGATTTTGATGCTGAGGCTGTCATTGTGATTTCGAACGAGAAACTGACTCGCATGGTTGTGTACGAAATGGAAGCCCGTGGGATTCCGGCGTACGGAGCGATCTGGGATAGCTAGGCGAAGAAGCGAGTAGTGGGTGACGATGCCAAAACATGTTGGTTTTGGAAATGTAACGCGTTCGAGAACTGGTAGCTGAGGTATCGTTGCCCGCTACTCGCTTCAAAATTTTTAGCGTGTTAAGACTTCCGCATCTTGAATCAATGTAGGGGTGTCCCTCGTGGGCACCCGGCTGGGCGTGGCATCAACATTGTTTCCATGCCAGCCCGGGCCCCCACAAGGGAGGCCCCTACAAGTTAGGTTGCGTAAGTCCTATGTGACACAAAAGATCAAAGGGAAAACAATGAATATTTTAGTTGAAAGAATTGATCGAGTCGTTTTGGTGCGAATCAACCGGCCGAAGGTGCTCAACGCCCTCAGCTCTGAGGTGATGAATGAGCTGGTCGAAACACTTGAGCCGCTTGACCGTGATCCTGAGGTGGGCTGTATCGTCCTAACAGGGAACGAGCGAGCGTTTGCGGCCGGGGCAGACATCAAAGAGCTTGAAAGCAAAGATTACATGGACATGTTCCATGAAGATTTTATGGCGGGATGGGATCGCTTTACAGCGTTACGGACCCCTAAAATCGCGGCCGTGGCCGGATATGCCCTCGGGGGTGGATGTGAGCTGGCGATGATGTGCGACATGATTTTTGCGGCCGACACGGCCAAATTTGGTCAGCCAGAAATCAAGCTGGGGTTAATCCCCGGTATGGGTGGATCCCAGCGGCTAACCCGCTTAGTCGGCAAATCTAAAGCGATGGATATGATCCTGACCGGCCGGATGATGGCTGCGGAAGAAGCTGAGCGAGCCGGTTTGGTTGCTCGCGTTATCCCCGCCGATGAGCTAATGGAAGAGACGCTTGAAGCGGCTCATCTGATCGCTGGCTACAGCAAAGCGGCCGCCATGATCGGCCGGGAAAGTGTGAACCAAGCGCTTGAAACCGGACTCCGTGAAGGGTTGAGCTACGAGCGGCGGATTTATTATGCGCTGTGGGCCACGCAAGATGCTCAAGAAGGGATGAAGGCCTTTATCGAAAAACGAGAACCGGAATTTGTCGGCCGGTA
>JAHDGV010000771.1 GCA_020631655.1 Chloroflexota bacterium
ACGAAAAGCAGGTGGTTATTATCTCGTCTGAGCAACATATCGAAGGGATTTTGACGAAGATCGACATGCTCGACTATTTGTCGTCAGCCCTTTAAGTTCAACCCCCTCATCCGACTCCTTCGGAGCCACCTTCTCCCGATGGGAGAAGGGTATTCAATTGGCTTGGCATAGAAAATTTACTCCACAAGCTAGGCTGGTTTTCCCTCTCCCAATGGGAGAGGGTGCCCGAAGGGCGGGTGAGGGGTAAACTGGTGCCTTACTAACAGAAACCATAACTAACACTTACATGCTTACACAACGAGCCAGAGATTTACGAAAGAATCAGACTATTCAAGAAAAAATCCTGTGGAGACATCTACGAGATCGACGCTTTCGCGGGGCCAAATTCCGGAGACAAATGCCTATCGGCCGGTTCATCGTTGACTTTGCTAGTGTCGAATGCAAGCTGATTATTGAACTGGATGGTAGTCATCATGCAGAGCAAAAAGAATATGATGAGATTCGGACCGCTTTTTTGGAGGCTGAAGGATATCGTGTGATACGCTTTTGGAATAATCAGATCATGCAGGAAATTAATGGGGTGTTACAGCTGATTGAAGATGCGATGAAAAAACCTTCTTAAATCCTTCATCCGCTCGGCTGAACAAAGTTCAGCTTAATCCCAACCGCGTTGGGCCAGCCATCTTATCCCCATGGGAGAAGGGTACTCAACTGGCTTGGGGCGGAAGAATTTCTCTACAGGCCAAGCTGCTATTTTCCCTCTCCCAGTGGGAGAGGGTGCCCAAAGGGCGGGTGAGGGGTAAGAGGAAAAACCTTCCTACACGCAACTAGATTAATGTTAATCAGTAAAGGATTTAAGCTCTTGCTTATTACATAGCTTTATACTTACGCTATCCAAAAGGTTATTTTGCCGGACCCAATTTTCTAGAAACAGTCATGAGTAACTCTCAGAAACAAGAAATTGAAACATTCGAAGACATCGTGACATTGGTAGACACCTTCTATCAAAAAATCCAGGTTGACCCGATGCTGGGGCCAGCGTTTAACGATGTCGCCAAGATAGACTGGGACACCCATCTGCCGCGCATGTATTCTTTCTGGGAGACGATTTTGTTTGGCAAGCCGGGCTACAAAGGAAATCCGGCCGAGGTTCACAGCCAGCTAAATGACAAAATGAAGGCGCATGGTTCGGAGCTAACGCTTGATCATTTTGATCACTGGATCGCGCTGTTCCAGCAAACGGTGGATGAGTTGTTTGTGGGCGAACGGGCCGAGCGGGCTAAGAAAAGCGCCTATCAACAGGGGCGTGGCTTGACCGTACACCTGTTCCAGTACACCGATTTTTTTACGCTACGTAGCAAATAATCTATACCCATGAAAATGAAACCGAGTCGGCACAAGTTGTGCCCATGCCACAGCGAAAAACGATACAAATCCTGCTGTCAGCCTTATCACGAAAAAAGGAACGCCCCCACGGCCGAAGCACTAATGCGGTCGCGCTATGCGGCGTATGCGCTAGGGCTAGTTGACTACATCATCGACACAACCGATCCGGCCGGAACCAAATACAAAACACCCCGGGCCGTGTGGGCCAGTGAGCTAAAAGATTGGTGTGAAACAACCCAATTTCTGGGGCTAGAAATTATGTCATCATCTAAAAACATGGTGACGTTTAAAGTAAATCTGGTGCAAAAAGGAAAGCCTTCCCCCTACATCGAACGCTCTGTGTTTACCCAGCCAAACGGCCGTTGGCTCTATTTTGATGGAGTGATGGTTTAAAGTGGCTATTAGCTTTTAGCCGTTGGCATTTGGCTCTTACGATCAATCAACCTGTTGCAGAATTAAGATAGATTCTAGAATCCCCGTCATGCGGCCGAGCCAACTATCATACCCGGAGACGTGGGAGCCGCTTGACTGGGATTTTTTGCGAACCTACTACCT
>JAHDGV010000147.1:0-7005 GCA_020631655.1 Chloroflexota bacterium
AGTAGTGGGGTTTTGAGGCGACCAATTTGGTCGCCTCAAGTTTTTTATAGGGGTGTTGCTTACTTTTTCCGATTTTTCAGAAACAATGAAGCTGGCAAGTTATAACCGTACTGTTTAAGTATCGGTTCGCACTGCGGCCGTAGACCTACTGATGCATGTTGGCCTGCTACTTTTCCGTCCTTTGAATCTCCATCATCATAAAATTTAAAGATATCGTTGAGAACAACCGTATCTCCCTCCATGCCTGCGATTTCCGTAATGTGGGTGATTTTTCGGCTACCGTCACGCAAGCGTGATGCCTGAACAATAAAGTTTACTGAACCGGCAATTTGCTTGCGTACGATGCTGATCGGCAGATCTTCACCCGACATTAAGACAAGTGTCTCCAAGCGAGAAAGACAGGAACGTGGATCGTTGGCATGAACCGTTGTCATGCTTCCATCATGTCCAGTATTCATCGCTTGGAGCATGTCTAGGGTTTCGCCGCCTCTGCATTCTCCCACTACAATGCGCTCTGGCCGCATACGGAGTGCGTTTTTAACACAGTCACGAATGCTGACCTCCCGAGGTGTGTTGGGTGTCGGTTTTTTGGTTTCTAATCGAACAACGTTCCGTTGCCAAAACTGCAGCTCGGCCGCATCTTCGATAGTTACCGTTCGTTCGTGTTCTGGAATATAGCCCGATAAGCAGTTGATCAATGTCGTCTTACCGGAGCCAGTTCCACCTGACACCACAATATTTTGTCGCCCAACTACGATAGCCTCTAAAAAGTAAGCCATCTCTTTGCTCAGTGATCCGAAGTTGAGCAGGTCTTTGGTGCTTAATCGATTTTTAGCAAACTTTCGAATGCTGATGCTGGGACCATCAATGGCAACCGGCCGCATCACGGCGTTAAAGCGAGATCCATCTGGCAAACGGGCATCTACCAGCGGATTTTCAGAATCGGCCATACGCCCCAATGGCAAAGCAATTCGTTTAATGATGCGTTCCACATGGTCATCGTCTAGAAACTTGTGGCCTGTTTCGTGTACACGGCCGTCAATCTCGACAAAGATGATGTACGGACCGTTGACCATAATCTCTGAGATTTCTTCAGAGGCGATGAACGCCTCTAGAGGGCCAAAGCCAAATGTTTCGTTCAGAATACATTCAAAAAACGCCTCTTGCTCAGCTTCACTTTCTGGTAGGGCGATGTGTCCCTTGTCGATCAGGCGGGCAATTGCGTCTAGTGCTTTGTCTTCTAAAGCTTCTGTCCGTTCAAGCGGCAGATCTAATGATAAGTCTGGAGCTAGAACTTTTTTGCGCAAAATGTCGGCCGTTTGGATCTGTTTTCTGAGCAGTTCTTGGCTGTCTTTTGGAATCCATCCACGCTGGCGACCCACATCATCTGGTTCTGGTTCAATTTCTTTTATCAAGGGATGATTGATGCGCACCTCGTTTTTCGCCGCTTTTTTGGGCGATAACGGGCTATCTGTTGGCTTATCATCTTCAAAATCCATTAGGTCGTTTGGAATAACAACTTTAGAAACAGATGTGACAAATGCGGGATCTTCATCCTGAAATTTTTTCTTAGCGGCCGGGGCCTTTTTGGGTTGTTTTGAACGAAAGAGTGCCAAAAGTTAATCCTAAAAAATCTAAACGCCTTGGCATAACACAAGAAGGGTCCAAAACGCTGTGAACATTATAGGACCCTACCCCCCATGAAATCACTGACCACATTGTCACTCTGGATCGTTAGTACCCCCTCGGCCGCTGGGTTAAACCGGTTGGTTTCTCTCTGGTAGGCAATAAAAAAAGGGTGATTTAGATGTTCTAAATCACCCTCAGGTTGTCAATAAAATTACAAATGTCCCGATTTAATTTACGGGGTTACTTGTAGCGGATCGTTGTACCAGATCGACATCAGCTCAAACCAGCTGTTTCCGATCTGTAGCGGAATCTGGTTTCCATCAGCGTCATAGAAAGTGAGCATGTCGTTGCGACCTTCCCGCTTCCAAGTTCCGTCATACCGTTGACCATCTCTAAAAATTGCAACGTTTCCCTGTCCCCACAGCTGAATTTCAACTGATAGAAGATGGCATTGATTGTTCCGAATCTCTTCGCAGATATTTTGGTCGTCAACGTGATTGGCAAAAGGAACGACGATGTTTTTGGCACGAACTTGTTGCCCCGTGTTCCCATCATTGTGGGGGACTCCGGCCGCGTAGCGCAGGTAGCTGTTGGTGCTTGGATCATAGGTCCACGTCACGTTTTCCCACAAAAAGTTAATCGAAATCTCGCTGGCCGATGTGCCACCTGGAGGTGGCTCGCTGGAGAAAGACATCCGTTTGCCAAACGTGGGAGCGCGATTTTCGTTTTTGCTATCTAACGCCTCGCGTAGACCAAACGGATTTCCGTAAAGCGTATGCTCAGTTGGCTTGTTTTCACCCGTTCGGTAATACCCGATGTTGCCCGCGCCTAAAATACGATTAGCAAAGTCTGATGCAAATAGCTTGCTGTTGACTCCGGTGCTGGCGCCTGAAAATACAAGTGCTGCATCGTACATGGCTGGGATTTCTACATCGATGAGGCGAGCACTGCGGATCGGCCCAACCGCTTCTGGATTGTCTCCGTACACCAACATGGTGAACCGGGTTAGATTTCCTTCGGTGATATGTTCAAACACAATATCCGCATCATTTAAACCGGACTGCGGCCGGACAAAACTAGGGGGTGAGTTTGAGATTTTAACCGCCAACGGCCGTCGCTGGAGGTTGGCTGGATCGGTTTCTTCACCTGTTAGCGGATTCCGGTTGTCACCAAAATCTTCTGGGGATGACAAGACCAATCCTGGTAAATCGGGGACGCCTCCCTCAGCATTTTCGCCATCACCTTCAGTTGTGTCAGGCTCGGCCGGTGGATCGGTTGGAATCGGGGTCGGGGCGCTAGGTTCTTCGACTTCGACAACGGGAGGTGGGGGCAGGGTTGGGATAACTGTCGGGGTTGGAGCCAGCGTTGGTTCTGCATTCCCTTCGTTCACCTCGATCGAGACTTGAGTCGGTGCCTCATCGATCACAGGCTCTGGTGATTCAGAACCGCAGGCGACTAAGAAGAGCAGAAGGGCGATGGGAAATAACAATGAAAATTTGGTTGGTTTAAGCATTGGGTTGGTCCCGCGTCTGCACCTAACTTGTGTGGCAAACGCATTCTCCTTGGGTATTTAAGAAAATTTAGGGTGATTGTAGAGAGTTGAAAGGGAAAAGGCTACCACTTTTAAACTTGAAAGGCCTCTTGAGAGACAGAATCTTCCAAGAGGCCCGTGTACAAGTTTAGATGTTGTTTCTAGATCTATTTGTCGTCTAGCACCACAATGCCGGGCAATGGTTTGCCTTCGAGTAGTTCGAGAGACGCGCCGCCGCCGGTGCTGACATGGGACATTTTTTCAGCCAGACCAAGCTTTTTAACGGCCGCTGCCGAGTCTCCACCACCGATAATGACTTCGGTGCCGCTGTCTACCTGACCGGCCAACATTTTACCAATGCCTTCGGTGCCGTTGGCAAATGCTGGGAATTCGGTGACCCCCATCGGTCCATTCCAGATAACCAATTTGGCATCTGATAGCAGTCCGGCAAAAGCTTCGATTGTGGCTGGGCCGATGTCCAAAGCCATCATATCGGCCGGAATTTCGTTGATGGCTACATCTTTATAGTTGGCGTCGGCCGCAAAGCCATCGGCCACACGGACATCAACGGGTAAAAAGATTTGATCACCAAACTCTTCCATCAGCTTTTTGGCTTGTGGGACCGCTTCGTCTTCGCACAAAGACGTTCCGATTTCGAGCCCCTGTGCTTTAAAGAAGGTATTGGCCATGCCGCCACCAATCAATACTCGATCGGCGATAGCCAATAAATTATCAATCACCTGAATTTTGTCAGAGATTTTAGCGCCACCCATAATGGCGACATAAGGTTTTGGTGGTGCACTAATCGCCCGGCCCAAGGCATCGATCTCTTTGCCCAGCAAAAATCCGGCCACGGCCGCGCCACCTTTGGCTTGGATCGCTTTAGCCGCACCCTCGGTGCTGGCATGGGCGCGATGGGCGGTTCCGAATGCGTCGCCTACGAAAATATCGGCCAAGTCGGCCAAAGCCTGAGCCAGCTCTGGGTTGTTTTTCTTTTCGCCTGCTTCGAAGCGGGTGTTTTCAAGCAAGATGATGTCACCCGGTTGCATATCGGCTACGGCGGCAGTCACGCTTTCACCCACAACCTCATCCAGCTTGGTCACCGGCCGCCCAAGAATATCTGACAGTCTTGCGGCAACAGGGTCCATGCGCAGGTGGGTGTCTTCTGGTGATTTAGGGCGTCCCAAGTGTGAGCAAAGGATCAAAGCGGCCCCATTTTCCAGCAGGTAATTTAAGGTGGGTAATGCGGCCATAATCCGCGTATCGTCTGTCACGGTAATTGTGTCGGCCGGATCTTTGCTACTCAGGGGGACGTTGAAATCAACGCGAACCAGCGCGCGTTTTCCCTGTACATCAATGTCTTTTACAGTTTTTTTGTTCATTACTATCCTACTTAGAAGACAACCAAATATGCTGTGGCTACTGGGGGTAACGCACTGTGTTTGGCCCTGTTGGCCGGACAAGTTGTGATTGCCTTAAATTGTTTACGAAGAGCGGAAAATGGGGAATGCCAAATGGTTCACCATTTGGCGTAGGCGGATTTTATCACGTTGGGCGGACAGGGTGAAAACATTCACACAACGGTGAGCGCTAGGGGACGCAAATCGCATGACCGGCTGAGATGGCAAAGTCTTGCCCGATGCCGTTCAGCTGTTGCAGATTTAAAACGGTTGTATTGTGCAGGCGGGCTAAGCTGTAAAGCGTATCCCCGGCCGCAATGGGGCAAGCTCGGCCGGTAGAGCAGGCCGCACCATTCGCAAACGGAACTTGAATCACATTGCCTACAATCATGTCCGCTTCGGTGATTCCATGACGGGCCAGCATATCTAGATTGGTCCCCGCATAGGTTTGAGTAAGCCTAAACAAGGTTTCACCTGCTTGAACTGTGTGCTGTCGAAAACCAATCAGGCTAGAGTTTGGATCAAAAGCAATGATAGGCTGAGGGGTAGCAGTGCTTGCAACCACAACCACAGGTAAAGGTGTCGCGGTTGGAATTGGAGTGGGAGTTGATTCTGTTGCCTGTTGCTCTCCCATCGTTTGCTCGTCAGGTGCCGTGACAATATCTTCTTCCGGCGGGGGATCCTGAGTTGGAGCGGTGACCGGTTCAACTTTCACTTCCGGCTGTGGCTCTGGCTGAGGAATACGTAAAAGCTGAATCCGTTCTCCTTTAAGCGCTCTAATCTGAATATTGCGCCCTTCTACTTGAGTCGTGAACTCTTCCCACTCTTGAATCGAGTCGACCACAGTTGGCCCGTTGTTGGTTACGGCCGCCTCTGTACCAACTTCGTTCCACCGACGAATGAGGCTAAAAGCAACTGTGATAAAGATTGTGGCGATGATGATACCCGTAATCGGGCCGCGACTGCGATTACGTTTGATAGCTCTACTAAACATAATTTAGGATAACGTTTGAACTAATATCAGATAAAAAAGATCCGCTGAAAGTGATGTTATGTCATGTTCATGCTATCATAAGATCGCCTTATCGCAAAGAAATTAGGATCAAAAATCAGGTTTTTTCCAAAGTCATTCTTTCTTAAAAATTTAATCCACAGTTTAGCTCGATTACACAGAAATGTTTTTTAATCGGTGAAATCTGTGCCATCTGTGGATAATTTTGCGGACTTTAGAAAAATCCTGGGTCAAAAATTTTGATTTTTGTCATCGGCTATGGAGTTCATGAGGAGTTTCTGAATGATAGTCAAACGTGAGCAATTGGAAAAAATGGAGTCAGCCGTCTTGGCCCCATACGCTTTGAAAAGCGCGGACTCAAAAGGCAGAATTTATCCAGAAGAGGAGTCAGCAACACGCACTGCATTTCAAAGGGATCGGGATCGCATTATTCATACGCGCGCTTTTCGGCGGCTGGAATACAAGACACAAGTATTTATTTATTATGAAGGGGACCATTACCGGACTCGGCTAACACACACGCTAGAGGTTGCACAAATTGGCAAAGCGCTTGCCCGCGGCTTGGGAGCCAATCAGGATTTGACCGAGGCGATTTGTTTGGCTCACGATTTGGGCCATTCCCCCTTTGGACATGCAGGGGAGTGGGTGTTGCGTGACTTAATGGAAGGGCACGGTGGATTTAATCACAACAGCCAAAGCTACCGTGTGGTGACTGAAATTGAGCAGCGGTATCCAGACTATCCGGGATTAAACTTGGCCTATGAAACTCGCGAAGGCATCATCAAACATGAGACCGATTATGATCACAGTGAAGAAAATGATTATGCCCCCGGCCGACGGGCCTCTTTAGAAGCCCAAATCGCCAACTTGGCAGATGAGGCGGCCTACAACGCTCACGATCTCGATGATGGATTGCGGGCAGGCTTCTTTAAGATGAGTGAGCTAGATGAGCTGGCGATTTGGCAAAGGCTACGCCGCAATATCGGCTGGACCAACGGTGAGTTCACCGAAACTATTCGTCATGCAATGATAAGGGAACTGGTTGGTATTTCAGTTGAGAATATCGTCTCAACCACAGACCAACGCTTAACCGAAAATAATATCGATTCACCCGATGGGGTTCAGCTCCACGACAGCAACATTGTGGGATATGACGATGAAATGCATGCAGAGATTAAAGCGCTGAAAAAGTTCTTGCTGACCAAAATGTATCGTCACTATCGGCTAATGCGGATGCAGGTTAAAGCCCGAAACTTTATCACCGATATTTTTAATGCATATGTAGATGAGCCCTTGATGCTACCGGCCAAAACTCAGCTCCAGCTGGCTGATTTTTCGGTTCAGCGGGTGGTGTGCGACTACATTGCGGGTATGACAGATCGCTACGCACTTGAAGAGTGGGAACGGTTGTTTATGCCCAACGAACGGCCGTA
>JAHDGV010000147.1:7105-12251 GCA_020631655.1 Chloroflexota bacterium
ATGGGGCTTTTTTGTTTTAGATCGTAGATGACCTACTCAATCTTTTTAAGCGAGAAGCTGTCTAGGAACCAGCCGTTGTTCTCAACTGCAAAGCGGCCGCGGATGGCTACTGCAACTTGAACCGATTCTGCTTGGCTTAGCTCGAACGTTTTGGAGAATTGGCTTCGTTTGCCAATTTCAACCACGCGCCACGCATCTTGTGATCCATTGATCAAGAAGCTCATTTCTGCCGAAAGCGGATCTGGTGCAAAAATCTTTGCTCCGTTTGATTCATATCCCGAGATCACATCAGGGTAAATATTAACCGTAAACTGGTATTTTCCAGCTTCGAGCTGATGCGCTTGAGAGAAGCGATAGCTAATTGCCCCGCTACCCTTGAAGATTTTTACCGTGTGATCCCCATCAACAAAGAAGTCTGCATGTTCTGCAGCGGGGACAAATTCTTTTGATAGAACTCGAACTTCTGGGCGAACCCATTCGTCGTAGCTTTCATTGCCGAAACCGGTGCGGCCGGTGTCATATTCAAATCCCCAATTATTGGGTAGCTGAAGTTCACCAATCCCGTTTTGGTTGTAATGGCCCTCTTCAAAAGATGGGTTGAATAAAATGTTTTCACCTACGGCCACGGGGGTCACGGCCGAAGTTGGGATGTATTCTGGGGTTACATTGCCACCGATCCGCGTAGCTGTCGAAGTTGGAAACGCTGTTGGGAACGGCGTGCTGGTTGGGACTGGTGTAAAGGTGGGTTGTGGGGTTCTGGTTGCCGTTGGGATGAGCGTTGGGAACGGGGTGTCTGTTGGGATAGGTGTGAAGACAAAGTCTCCTGCACTGGTTGGGATGATAAGCGGCTGGGATTCAGGGGTGAAGGTTGGCTCAAGCTGTGTATTCACATCGTTCCCTGTTGTTTCGCTAAAGACCGCTTGCTCTTCAATTTTTGCCGCAACTGCTAGTGTGGGTAAAACTGGAACTGGGGCGCCTTCCTCGGCCGGGTTATTGGTACACCCTGCAAGAACAATTAGCATCCCAACTAAACCAAATGATCCCCACTTAAATCCCTTGTTTTTCAAGCTCATAAAATAATCCTCGTTCGTTTGCCATACTGAATCCAAAACCAAAAACTGTGGCAAGCTGAACGTAATCTATCCTCTATTTTATGTCAAACCGGTGTAGAAATGAAGTCCCCATTTAACATCACCGGTAAATTTGGTCCAAATCGGATGGGTAACGTGGTCTAAAAAACAAAAAACAGGCACTTTAAAGCGCCTGTTTTTTACCTGTTAAATTGAATTTTAGTGCTCCGGTTGGCCCCAATGGCTAGCTTTTTACAACTTCCGCTCCACCCATAGGTTGGCAAATATAAATATGGGGCTGAAGGTCGGTCACATTTGCATAATCTGTTGCAACTTCGGTCGCAAATGCCTCGGCACGCTCGCTCTTCACAAGTGCAACCACGCATCCACCAAAACCGCCACCTGTCATGCGGGCCCCATAACATCCCGGGGTTTCTTGAGCCAAAGCGGCCATCAGATCTAAATCTCGATTGGTGACCTCAAAGTTATCGCGCAGGCTATCGTGACTGGCGTTCATGAACAGTCCCATGATATGAGGATCGTTGTTTTGCATGGCCGACATCGCTTGAACAACCCGATCATTTTCGCTTACCACGTGAATGGCACGCCGTAAAATTGTTTTATCTAGCCCCTCAACATTTTTTTGGAGCGTGACTTTGTCTAAGTCTCGTAAAAACTCAACATTAAAATGTTTAGCGGCCGCCTCGCACTCTGCACGGCGATCGTTATAGCCAGACCCAGTGTGGGTGTGACGCGTCATCGTGTCTAGGATCACGATTTTGGTGTCACTAGGGAGTGGTACAAGCTGAGTCGAGAGGTCGCGGCAGTCGATCATGAGTGCGTGGTCTTGCACCGCACTGGCAGAGATCATCTGGTCCATGATGCCGGTGTTGGCTCCAACCCACTCGTTTTCAGCCCGCTGACCGATTTTTGCCATGGCAGGCGCATTCCAGTCGTTGCTAGCAAGTGCGGTGTAAGCCATAGCGGTCGCCATTTCAAGGGCGGCCGATGATGATAACCCAGCCCCCACAGGTACATCACTGGTCACAACCCCTTCCCAGCCAGATAGCTCATACCCTTCATCGAGCATGGCCCACGTCACCCCTTTCAGGTACTCGCCCCAACCGTCTCCCGGTTCACCCAAATCACCAATATCAAATTCGGTGCGATCATCTAATTCGACAGAGTAGACAGAGACGATCCCATCCTCACGGGGTCTTAGAGCGAGCCAAACCGCACGGTCAATCGCCATTGGCATCACAAATCCTTCACTGTAGTCGGTGTGTTCTCCGATTAGATTCACACGGCCGGGCGCCCGCACAACTAGGGCTGGATCTGCGCCATAAATGTCTGAAAATTTTTGTTTTACAAGTTCTTTTAATTTCATGGATGGTGTGGTTTATATAAGATTTGTAGGGAAGAGGGTGATCAGCGGGAAATCGTAACACAAAGCAAAAAAAAGTCGATTACTTTTACCCACCCTCAGGACTATCAAAAAAGTCTGCTAGCCATAGCCGGCCGAGGGAAAATTTACGCCTTCGTAATGGGAATCGTTACTTTAATATGGAACAATTTACAAATTGAATGTGGTGAAATGAAATCAACAAGATTTCGATAAACAATCAGGCGGTTTAGAACTGGATCTCATCTGATCCAACGAAGAGGGTTCTAAAACGCTCAAAGCCCTGTGACACAAACAGATCCAAACATCATACATGCGAATACCCCGGCGGCCGAAGCAGAAGCGTACGATAGCCTATTTGATCGCTTCTTTATTCGTGTTGGCGACTTTACCACCCGCTATTTTGGGGTCATTGTTGGCCTCATTATTTTGGGATTGATTGGATTAGCCATGATTATTGGGAGCGTACTTGTCATACGGTCGGTAGGGCAACGAATGAACGACATTCAAGTTCGGGAGCAAGAGCATCAAGCCTTTATAGAACAGCAAATTCAGCAAACTTCAAATCAGACCGATCGATTGGCAACCAAACGACAGAAAACGGTTGATGAAAGTGGTTGGTTTATCGTTTTGGAAGAAGGGGAAGAGCTACCCAGCGCGGACACCGATGATGAAGCAGAAATTGAGGTGACGATTGATGCTGATGCCTCGCAACAGTTTGTCCGGCCGAGCCTGCAAAATCGCAATCTCCTGATATCTGATGATTTAAGCGATATAAGACCAATCGAAACTGAGCCTTTGAACGAAGCCGCGAGCAATTAGTTTTCAGCGAGTAGACTTGCACAGATGTTGGGGTGCCTGCACAGCCCTCGAATAAAATCGATTTGAACAGATAAGCAAATATCTGAATTGTTAAGATATGTTTATGGAAACTTTAGCGGTGCATAAATATGGTCTAAGCGACGCATAAAAACGTGTAGGGGGCCATTGACACAACCTCTCTCTGATTAATAGAATCCAAAAACAGCTAAAGCACGTATTTACCTGTAGCACAACGATTAATAGTGCACATGATCAAATCAACTTGATTGTTCTGTCTGACCTATGCGACTCAATGAACAACAGCTGAAAACTGATCAATAATCTAACTGTATATTACAAAATTGTTAACTGAGGTAATTAATATAAATATTACCCCATCATAAGCCAATCAAAGCATGAACCATCGGTTTTTGCTTAGGAATTCATATGTCTCAAAACTCTACTTCATCAAGAATCGTTAGCTTCATTTTAGGCTCTCTTCTATTTTTAATTATCGGCATTTTTGTGGGTGCCTTTTTTCTTACCGGCATCGGCGATCAAATTTTAGATCCGTTTTTGGCATCAGATTCAACTGAGACTGATAGCCCGGCCGAGATTCAGGTGCTAAATGAGGCTCCTACGGTTGAAGCGATCATTGAAGAGGCTGTACCCATTGCAACTGAAACGGTTGATGTTGAAGAAGAAGTTCAAGTTAGTGGTGACGTAGAAACTGACTCTGCAGGGACACCGATCATTCCGGCTTTGAATTCTGTACGTTCAAACGAACAGTTGCAGGATACGCTGATCGATATCTATAAAAATACAAACCCATCTGTCGTACACATTTTTGCCCTCGTGCAAAATGCGGCGCTGGGCTCTGGAACGGGGTTTGTAATTGACAATGAAGGTCATATTTTGACCAACAATCATGTGATCCAATCGGCCGAAAGATTGGAGATTAAGTTTCCCAACGGATTCCGCACAAACGCGGTTGTGGTTGGTACCGATCAAGATGCTGACGTTGCGATCATTCGGGTAGATGAGTTACCTGAGGACGCTCGGCCGCTCCCGCTAGGTAATTCAACTGACTTGAGCGTAGGCGAATTTGTGGTGGCGATTGGTAATCCATTTGGGCAAGACAGCTCGATGTCACTTGGTATTGTGAGCGCACTCGGCCGCGGATTGCCGTCTGATCGGCTGTTACCGGGCGGTGGTAGCTATCAGCTTCCTGATGCGATTCAGATCGATGCACCGATTAACCCCGGTAACTCTGGTGGACCGCTTCTCAACCTGAACGGAGAAGTTGTTGGAATCAACGCACGTATCTTTAGCGAGACCGGTCAAAACTCCGGCGTAGGCTTCTCAATTCCGATTGACATTGTTGAGCGGATGATTCCATCATTGATCGAAGATGGTAGCTTTGTCTATCCGTTTGTTGGAGTTTCTGTTCAGTCAGACTTCGGATTAGCCGCGGCCGAGCAATTCGGTTTAGATCGCACCACCGGTGCATACGTGACCAGCGTGGTCCCTGGCGGCCCAGCAGAAGAGGCTGGATTTAGATCATTCTCGGCCGAAGACCCCACATCTGGCGATTTAATTATTGCGATTAATGGTGAGGACGTAAAAACATTTGAAGACATGATTAGCTACTTGTATCTGTACACATCACCCGGAGACACGATCACCGTAACTGTGTTGCGTGACGGCGAACCGCTTGATCTGTCATTAACATTAGCTGAGCGGCCGTAATAAATTACAGGCTAGAAATGTCTTGAGTTAAACGAGGTTACTAGACCCACGAATTCCTTTTTGTGGACTAGTAATTTTCCTCCTTTTTCCTCCCTTTGGCTTACCCCCGGACGTGCCCAACGTT
>JAHDGV010000772.1 GCA_020631655.1 Chloroflexota bacterium
CCAGAACGAGATGTGTGGCAGGCAACTTTGCCCGGCTTCATCGCTTTCTTTGTGGCACTAGCACCAATCGGTTTCAGGCTGTTGGGCGGTATCGAAGAAACTGAAGATGCGTTTGAAGTAGCCCCCGCATAAAATACATGATGACCGGATAAGACTAAACCGATCTGGTTTAAAAACTAGATCGGTTTATTTGGCTGATTATGCTTGCTGAAACACAAACATTACCAATCCCTCAAACTATACCAAGACCGCTCGTTCGCTGGTTAGCGGTGAGCTGTTGGGTCATTTTTGTTTTATTGCACTTAATGCTGCTGACGTTTGACATGGTTCGGGATTATCCAATCATCATAACGCCTTGCGTTGGAGAAGTTGGTTTTTCGGGGACTTGTGGGGATCAACTGGCCCTTTCTCCGGCCGAAATCACCGTTCTGGAATCATGGGGCTGGTCGCTTGAGGGATACGCCACTTACATGCTCTCTTGGATTGTGATTGAACAAATCATTGGCCTCACTATAGGCCTTTTCATTCTCTGGCATGTGAGAGCAAGCTGGCTGGGGTTAATCATTTCACTTTTGGTGATCAATCTTGCAGGCTCGTACTATGGTGGGGATGAATTTGGGTCGATTCATCCAGCCTTGGTTTTGCCCGCCACACTCATGATGGTCGTTGGGTCATTTTCCCAAATCGCATTTCTTTACCTGATGCCGAATGGTCGTTTCTCGCCACGTTGGGCCTATATCCCGATGGTCGCTACGATGGCAGTTTTTTCAGTACTGAGTTTGAATCTGAATTCAGCAAATGTGCCTGATTGGTTTGTCACCCTCACCAATCAAACGATGACGGGTCTATTGCTTTTGGGGATCGGGTTGCAAGTTTATCGGTATGTCAAAATATCAAATCAAGTAGAACGCCAGCAGGTTAAATGGGTGATTTTGGGGGTGATCGTTTTTGCGTTGACCGTTTTCTTGTGGATATTAACCTTTGGAGGTGGCGTTCCCATCCCATCTGGCCGGCCGCTTCTGCTGAGTAACCTTGTTAGTTGGACGTTGATCTCACTTGGCGGATTTTTCTTCCCGATTGCGATCTTGATCGCCATTTTGCGCCATCGTATTTGGAACATCGATATCATCATCAGCCGGACGCTGATTTATGGTGGACTTACGGTGATGATCATTGCGATTTACTCTCTCGCCGTAGGTGGATTCTCTCTGCTCTTTCAATCCTCTGGAAATTTTGTTGTATCACTGATTGCAACCGGCATCATCGCCGTTATTTTCCAGCCTGCACGTGAACGGCTCCAACGGTGGGTTAATCGGCTGATCTTTGGTGAACGGGATGATCCGTATACGGTGATTTCCCAGCTTAATCAAAACCTGCAAGCAACGGCCGTACCCCAAGAAACATTGACCACCATTGCACAAACCATCGCCGAAATCCTAAAATTACCTCACGTCGAAATTGAGCTGATTGATGATGATGTTCAAATCGGCCGGGCATCTGTTGGCCAGCCGGTTGGTAACCCTGTGGAATTGCTGCTCACCTATCAACGAGACAATGTCGGCCGTTTAATTGTCTCACCACGTACACCCAATGAGCCGTTTAACCTACACGAGCAAAAACTTTTGGCCGATATCGCCGCTCAGATCGGGCCGGTTGCCTCAGCCACACGGCTTACCATGGCCCTGCAGCGCTCGCGCGAAAATCTGGTGCTGGCTCGTGAAGAAGAGCGCCGTCGTATCCGCCGCGATCTGCACGATGGGTTGGGGCCAACCTTAGCGAGCCAAACGCTCCAACTCGACTCTGTTCTCGAGCTACTGGCGGAGCGGGACAGTGACAGCGCGAAAGCGCATGTGGCTAGGCTAAAAGGGCAAACCCAGCAGATGGTGGCTGATATTCGGCGACTTGTTTACGAACTCCGGCCGCCTGCGCTGGATGAGCT
>JAHDGV010000148.1:0-2163 GCA_020631655.1 Chloroflexota bacterium
CAATTTTTAACTCAAGAACAGCTTTTTGAACAGGAAATGCAGGGAACAAAAAAAGCCCCGGCCGGTTGTGACATTACAACCGGCCGGGGCTTTTTTTATCGAGAAGCGATTTACGAGCTGTTACGCACGTCTGCGAGCGACAAGCCCCAGCTGTTCTTTGGCCATGCTCCAGAAATGATCGGCCAGCGAATGACGTTCACTGGTAGATTCTTTTGTTTCCCGCATGGTGACCGTGGTTGTGTGCGAAATTTGGGTGATCTCGCAGAATCCGGTCGCCAGCATCAAAATCTGGACTTCGTCGTGCAAGCAGGTGTCTTCGCTTACACCCCAGATAATGTCCCCCTGTTTTCCAATCGAATCGGTGACCTGTTGTGCAATGTCAGCCACCTCGAAGAAGTCGTGGTTAGGTGGGGTAACGATGTGCATGAGAACGTTGCTTGCACCGGTAATTGACCGGTTAAGGAGCGAACAGGTCAGGGCATCGCGTACCGCATCTTCAACTTTGTTCTCACCTCGGCCGGTTCCCATCGTCATCAACGCGGTCCCGTTTCCTTCCATCACCGTTTTAACATCGGCAAAGTCGATGTTGATAATGCCAGGATATTGGGTCAGCTGTTCGATAATGTGAATACATTTGTGACGAAGCGCGTCAGCCTCGGCCCATGCTTTGTCAAGATTGGTGCGATCATTGACCAATTGGAGGAGCTCGTCCCCGTGCATCACCAAAAGCGTATCTGCCAGCGAGTTGAGCGCGGTCACACTTTGATAAGCGATACGATGCCGCTCATGATCTTCAAAGCTGAAGGGGGTCGTCACAATGGCGACCGTCATAATGTCTAGCTCGGCCGCTGCCTGAGCGATGATGGGCAGAGCGGCCGAGGCGGTACCGCCTCCTAAACCGCCCAATAAAAAGATCATGTCGAAGTGTTGAATAACCGCTTTGATACGGTTATAGGTGCCACGCGTTGCTTTTTCCCCTAGATTGATATCTCCATTTGTGCCAGTGTAATCATTTGGGAACGGTGATTTTTTATCTGCAAGCAAAATGTGCTCAAACAGCTGGCTGTTCGAACGTTTGCTCAGTTTGATCGACTCTTCATCAGTATCGACCAAGATAAAATCGGCATGGTAATAATTATTCTGAAGCAAGCGGTGAATTGAAACTTGGCCACTAGTGCCGGCTCCAATGACTCCTATGCGGGCCTGTCTGGGTAGGGAATTTGTATATCGTCTCATGTTGCTTCTCTTAAAAGATGGTACTTCTATCTCTGAAAGAAGGTTTATGAATAAAGCGGACTTGTTACTGACTGTTGAGAGTTTATCTCATTACTGCTTAATTTAAAACCTGTAGATTCAGACCAGAACCGAAAAAATGTTATGACAAGATGATCTCAGCTAAGCCTATTTGTAACAACAGCCCAATAGTAATGGTCATAGCCGGTTAGTATGGTTGGAGCGTTAATGGACTGTGCAGTATCAGAGAAATAATAGTGAAACGGCGGTGAATGGGCCGTGAATGATTTATCAAACCGGACCTTTTTCCTATTTATAGTTACATAGGACTAAATCGATTGACAGTCCTATTTTTCTTACACATAATTCGTCCTTATCGAGAAAAAAAAGGTGGTCATATGACATTTTGTTGATTTGTCATGAGAGTAAAGAAATAGATCCCATCTATTTCTTCGGGCCGATAATCATTTAACCACAGAAAGGAATCGGCTAGTCTAGCAGTAGAGGACTGGAAATTAGATGACCGTCGCACATGAGTCTTTCTAAATAGATAGAAGCATGCACGATTTTGTGACAGTTGTTAGTTTGCGCTCCGAAGGACATCATCATGAGTGGCAAAAAAGAACCCGCCAACCAGCGCATTTTTTTGGGAAGAATTGAGGAACAAAAGCGTTTTAAATCTGTCTTGGAGGAGTTTCAGGCGGCCGGCCGTAACGAAGAATACCCGCACGTTGTGCTAATTTCTGGTGGAGCCGGTATGGGTAAAACCAGCCTTAAACGACGGTTCCAAGACATCGTTCAAAAAGAAGCCCCTTTTTCGGGCAAGTTCAAAGTCCTCACCATCGACTGGGCTGACGAACGCAAAAAAATGGCCGGGCTACAAGTGGCACGGGACCATATAGAAGCCTCGGCCGTGTTTCGCGCCATCCA
>JAHDGV010000148.1:2263-12240 GCA_020631655.1 Chloroflexota bacterium
GTTGGGATTCAGGTTGCGGCCGAGCAACTGACCCATCTGAACAACAGGCTCCACATCTACCTACAGGCCAACTTAAAACCAAATCATTTTGATTACTTTTTAAACCCCAACGAACAGTTGGCCCATCAGCTAGCCCGTGGTCTTGAAAATGTGGCCAAAGGGAAACGGCTTATCGTTTTTATCGATTCGTACGAGATTGTCGATCGGAATGACATTTGGCTGAGATCGGTTATCCGTGAAGCAGGCCCACGTGTGATGTGGGTGATCTGCGGCCGGAATGAGCTGGTACACAGCCGTCAGTTTGGGGATGAATTCTTTAAAGGATACGCGGACGATTGGCCCCGCCATCTCACATCATTTGGGATGTGGCCTCTATCGGTCAACGATATTTCAGAATATTTCAAATTGCAGGGTCGGCCGCTGAGCAAAGAAGATGGAGAATCGCTAAGCCAAGTCACCCGAGGACGTCCGCTAGCCATTCACGAGGCGGCGGCCGTGATGGCGGCCGGTGAGTCTATAGAAGAAGTGTTGCAAGACATGATGAAGGTCAGCGGTAACGACCAGATCATGCGAAGTATGACTGACAGCTACCTAAAGCATGTCGTGGCTGAAGAAGATCGCAAAGCGCTCTATGCCCTCGTGCTGGCTAGTGGGGATGTGGAGATTCTGCGCGAAATGTTGCGCCCAGAGGGGCAAAAACGCTTCAACCTCGAAAAACTATTGCAACGGTTGGAGCGAGACTACAGCACCGTGATGGCCGACCATGCCCGCCTGCATGATGAGCATGCGGAATTTGTGCGCGAGTATCTTAAAAACGAAATTCATCGCACCAGTAGCATTGTGCAAGAGTTGATTGTGCGGGCTACATCCTTTTTGCGCGAACGGCTGTTAAAAATTGAAACTGATTTGGACCTGTTTGAAGAACGGTGCAACGAAGACAATTGGGTCCAAAACGTTGTGAATCTGACCCAATTTTTGCTGTGGCAAGATGAACGAGATGCGTTTTTGTACGTGCTTCCCCGCTTTGTAGAGGGGCTGGCTTATAACAAAAAGTTGTGCCAAGCTATTTTGCGCGGCCTGCGCGACTGGTACGATCAGCTGTCTTCTGGCGGCCGTGAAATCTTTAACGGGCTAAACGTTCTCGATAATAAGTACATCTCAATAGATGAAGAAGAGTATCTGTTGCAAACGCTCCAGCGGATGGAGGAGCGCGGCTGGCTAAACGGTGACTTTGAGCCAGACGGCCGTGGCGAGCGACAAGCGATCGCCCATTTGCTTAACGGTAACTTGGCCTTTAAGCAGAAAAAATATGATCGGGCCAGACAAGATTTTGTGAAAGTAGAAGAGGGATTGCCCAAAGGTGGGCTGTTATTGCGCACTCAGCTGGCCGAAGCGTTGGCCCGCATGGCGCAGGTGATTGCAACCAGCGGTGACGGCCGGGATTTGCGCTACAACCCGGAGTCTGAAAAGCTGTTGCAAAAGGCAAACACACTCCTGCCAGAAGAGCATTGGACATGGTTTGAGCTGGGCCTTGTGCGCCAAAGCGGCAACAAACCGGCTGAAGCCCTGACCGCATTTCAGGAAGCGGTGAAGCTAAACCCAAAACATGAAATGACCCAGCTCCACGTGGGTGACACCCTTTTAGGATTGGGTAAACACGCCGAGGCGATTGAAGCTTATGAACACGCTTCAAAAATGAAAACCGGCTTTGCCGCCCCACGCATCGGTTTAGGCGATGTCTATTTGGCGATGGACCAGCTGACTGAAGCTGAAAAATATTACAAACGTGCGCTCAAAATCGATGAAAAGGCGCTGGACGCTTGGCAAAAGCTGGGGGATTTATATTCTCGTCAGGGTCGATTGGAGGAAGCACAAACCGCTTTCCAAAATGCGGGAACGATCCGGCCGTCGAGTGGGATTGCTGACATCGGTCGAGCCAAAATTTTGTACGATCAAGGGGATTTGGACAAAGCCAATGCGGCGATTTCAACCGCTTTAGACAAAGGGGAAGAAAACGCTGATCTGTTCCTGCTCCGCGGGCATTTGGCACGAGACCGTGGTGACCTGACCGAGGCGGTCAAAAATTGGCAAATTGCGGCCGAAAAATCACCCGCATCTGCCGAGCCGGTTGATTTGCTGGGTCAAGTTTATGATGAGCTCGGCCGGACAGACGAAGCGATTGCCTTGTTCAGGGCGGCCGTGAATCGAGAAAGTGACTTTACCGACGGTTGGCACCATTTGGCTGAAGCACTAAAAAAGGCGGGGCGGCATCAACATTCTGCCGAAATTTACTCACGCTTGCAGGTGATCGAACCAGAGGCGGACACCCTGTATCGGCAAGCGATGGCCAGCTACGACGTGCGCAGTTATTTAGATGCGATTGAAGCGTTCAACAATCTGGTCGAAACCTTCCCAGATTATGCTCCCGGCTGGAGTGGTTTGGGGCAAACCAGCATGAACTTGGGTGAGCTGGAGCAAGCCAGCAAAGCGTTTGAGCGAGCCATTGAGCTCGACCCAACCCATCCCGGCCCGTTTGTGGGATTAGGCTGGGTAGAGTTGCGCAACAACCGAACAGAGACGGCCGAGCAAAACTTTAAGCAGGCGTTGGCCAGCGATCCTAATTCA
The DNA here is from genome assembly GCA_020631655.1 of Chloroflexota bacterium. Classification (GTDB taxonomy): domain Bacteria; phylum Chloroflexota; class Anaerolineae; order Promineifilales; family Promineifilaceae; genus WTJY01. The sequence continues at coordinate 4,889 of JAHDGV010000148.1, forward strand.
ATTGAAGCGCAGTGTGGTTTGGGCGAAGTAAAAATGGCCCAACAGCAATACGATGATGCCAAAGCGATTTTCTCGCGCATTTGGCGGAGCAACCCTAACAATTTAGAAGCGCTCATCGGCTTAGGCAAAGTGGCTGTGCTGAACAAAGATTTTTCAGAAGCGGCTGATATTTGGCAACAGGCAATCGAAATCCACCCGTCGCATCCGGCCATTTATACCGGCCGTGGCGAGGTGTATCACCACAAACAGCGGCCGGGCCTAGCCCTCAGGGCCTTTGAACGGGCGATTGAGATCGACACGCTGTATGCGCCTGCTTACCGTGCCAAGGGTGACACCCTGCACGGATTGGGTCAGATGGATGGGGCGTTGGCCGCTTACCGCAAAGCGTTGGGCATCGACAGCACCATCGCCATTTCACCCGTGAACATGGGGGATGTGTTGACTTCTCTCGGCCGGTATGGTGAGGCGCTGGAGGCGTATCAAAAAGCGCTGGCTCCACAGGGAACCGGCCGGTTGCGCCAAAACCCCGCCTCGCTCTACATCGGATTGGGGAACGTGTATACGGCTCTTGGTCGTTTAGATGAAGCGCGTGAAGTGTTTGAGACTGCTCTGCGGATGGATCGGAACGCGGTTGATGCGACACTCGGTTTGGGGCGCATCCACCACATCCTGAAAAATTATCACGAAGCCCGGATGATGTTTGAGGAAGTGCTGTATCAGAACCCAAATTCAGCCGAGGCACACACCAGTTTGGGTGATATCGAGCGGCAGGAAGGGAGTTATGCAGGGGCATTGCAGTCGTATCGGAATGCGATCAACCACAACAAAAAGTTTGCACCGGCCCATCTAGGCTTAGCCAAAGTTTATCTGGCACAGCGTGACTTAGAGATGGCTGAAAAGTCGGCCCGTTTGGCCCTGCAACTGGGGCAAAAAATCCCGGCCGCGTGTGACCTGCTGGGTGAGATCGCTTATCGCCAAGGGCGCTACACCGATGCTGAGCGGAATTTTGAGCAGGCACTGGGCATGGACGACGGCCGTTCCGCCTCTTATGGAGGGATGGGCTTGGTTAAAATCGCCCTAAACCGGTCGGCCAAAGCGATTGAATTTTTTGAGCGGGGTCTTGAACAAGAAGATGTTGATGAAACCTACCCATACATGAATTTGGGCCGGTTGTATCATGAACAAAATCTGTTTGTAAAAGCGGAATCTGTTTTTGCTATGGCTGATCGGATTGGTGCTACCGATCCGATGTTGCCAGTGGCCCACGGCGACTTGGTGCAAGATATGGGTGATTTGCCCAAAGCGCTGCGCCTGTATCGCGAAGGGATTAGTCGCAGCCAAGATGGCAAAAACTACAACCCGCAAGCGTGGCGCGGCATGGGGCAAGTTTGGCTCAAACAAGAGAAATGGGAAGAGGCCAAAAATGCCTTTGAACAGGCGATGAGTACCGGCATGCGCAATGCTGGAATTCTGGTCGAAATCGCTGACGCTTGCCGAGGCAGTGGAAACTTAAATAACGCTCGCCGTTACTACGAAAAAGCGATGCAGTTGGAACCGAAAAATGTGCGCGCGCATTTGGGCATGGGGCTGAGCTATCAGGCTGAATCAAAGCACGAAGAGTCTTTGAAATATCTTGAAAAGGCGAAAAAGCTCGATGGCGAAGAAGCGGCAAATCCGCAGATTTCTCTATCATTGGGGCAAGAGTTTTTGAAAAGCTCGCAGTTTGAAGAGGCGCGTGTCACCTACCAAATGCTGTTAGATGATGCCCCTGATGAAGTTGAAGCGTACATCGGTTTGGCCGAGGTCGCTTTGGCTCAAAATGATCTCGATAAAAGTATGGACGGGTGGAAAGCGGCCCTGCGTTTGCAACCGGAAAATCCTCGTGCGCTAAAAGGGATTGGTGAAGTTCTGATCCGGCAGGGGAAGCGGCTACAGGCGCTTGAAATGTTCCGTGAGGCGGCCCGCATCATGCCAGAATGGGGTGATGCCCAACGCCGTTTGGCCGACATGCTGGTTCAGCAAAATCAGCTGACTGAGGCTGAAATCGCCTACCAGACTGCGATAAACAGTGATCCGCAAGATGCGGCCAGTTTGGCAGGCTTAGGTCGTATTTATCGATCCCAAGGGAAGATTGATCAGGCGATTGATTATTTGCAACAGGCACTGGAAGTAAGCCCGAATCACTTGGTGGCCCAATCTGAGATGGCTCAGGCGTATGTGGCTGACGAGCAGTGGGAGAATGGGCTGACAGTCTTGCGCAAACTCTCCCGGCTGGAGCCGAGAATTGCGATACACCAAATTGAGATGGGGCGTGTGCTCCAGCAGTTGGGCCGCTTGGAAGAAGCCTCGGCCGCGTTTCGTCGCGGGCTGAAACTCGATCGTTCCAAAGCGGGTGGCTGGATCGGTTTAGGCGACGTTTTCGACTATTTGGGCCATGCGGAACCTGCCCGCCAGGCGTTCCGATCTGCACTGGCTCTTGCTGGAATCAATAATGAAGATCGTGCGGCCGCTCTTTCAGGGCTGGCTCGCATTCAACAGCACGAAGGGGAGTTTGAATCGGCCTCTAAAGTGTACAGCGAAGCGCTGTCACTGACTGAAAAATTTGCTCCGGCCCATATCGGCATGGGTGAGATTTACGCCCGGAACGGCAACCAAGAGCTGGCGGCCATCTCGTTCCAGCGGGCTTTGGAACTTACCCCCAACAGCCCCAGAGCCTTGACCGGCTTGGGTGAAATTGTGCGCAAAGGGGGTGAACCGGCCCAAGCGATCACCCTGTTCAACAAAGCCTTAAAACGAGGCCCAACGTGGCTCCCGGCCTGGACCGGTTTGGGGCGGGCTTGGCTGGATGACGGAAACAGGGCCGAGGCGCTCAACACCTTCCAGCAGGCGGAAACCGTCTTAAAAGATTTGAACCAGCGCCCCCATTTGCGGCCGGATGAACGGCTGGCTTTGCGCACCCCAGAACAGCAGGTGCTGGTCTATATCGGTTTGGGGGATGTGGCGCTGATCGATGGAGATGCGACAAAAGCGGTCACTTTATTCCGCCGTGCGATTCAGATTTCGCCCAATTACGCTCGGGCATTTTCTGGATTAGGCTTTGCGCTCGAGAAACTTAACCGGCCGGAAGAAGCGTTGGCCGTGTTCCACACCGCGCTGGAGGTAGATCCGGACGAGCCGGCCGCCTTTACCGGATTGGGCGATGTGGCCCAATCACGCGGGCAAGCGGACAGAGCAATTGACCTGTACGAACAGGCGCTGATGCTGGCTCCGCAGGACGAGGGGATTTTGCTCCGGTTGGGTCGCATGTATGCGGCTGAACAAGACAGCACCCCTGCGATTGAAATTCTAGAAAAATTGGCCAAACGGCCGAAGGTCCACCCCGATGTGCATCGTTTGTTGGGTCAACTGTACAGCGAACGCTCGATGTTTGGCTCTGCGGTGATGGCGTTTGAGCAGGCGATTGTTGATAACGACAGCGAAGTTGAAGCGCTGAGCGGCTTGGGCTGGGCTTATCTGGAGCAAGCCAAGGTCAACGAAGCGGCCGAGACGTTTGCGCGGGGCATCAAAATCTCACCGAGTGATCCTCAGCTTTACAATGGATTAGGACGGGCACACACCCGACTCAACCGGCCGGAACGCGCCATTCAGCTGTTCGATAAAGCGCTGACTCTAGGCCAAGAGACACCCACATCAGATACCCAATTGGCGAGTATTTACACCGGCCGTGGGTTGGCACATCTAGAGCTGATGGACGGCAACTTGGCGATCCGTGACTTTGATCAAGCGCGTAATTTAGACGGCAAATATGGTGAGGCGGAGATGGGGCGCGGCCACCTGCTGGTGCGTGAAGAGCGGTTTAACGATGCGATTGCGGCGTATGAACGCGCCCTGCTGTTTGGCTGGAAAACGGCCGAACTTTATCTGAACTTAGGCCGCACATTTTTGTACACCAATCGGTATGAGCGGGCCCAGCAGGCATTTTTGAACGCCATCCTGCTAGATGCCAATCATGCAGAGGCTCATGCGGCTTTGGGTGATGTGTATCGTGAGCAGGGTGAGTTTGATAAGGCGATGGAGGCGTATCGCAGAGCGATTAAGCTTGATTCGAACCTTGCCACCGGCTACGGCGGTCTGGCCGATGTGTTCCATGAACAGCGGGATATGGAGAAGGCGATGGCCCTTTATCATCGGGCGATCGAGCTCGATCCGGCCGATGGCATTTCGCACGCCCGTTTGGCCGGTCTGTATCGCAAGCAGGGATGGGATGATAAATATGCTGAGGCGTATCAGATTGCGACCGATCTGATCCCAACAACCAGCTACTACAATCGTGCCTGTCTCGAATCGATTGCAGGTAACGCTCCGGCGGCCGTGAAGCTGTTGCGTCGTGGTTTGCATCTGCGAGAAATCCGGCCGGAGTGGATCCATCGTGATCCAGACTTTGACTTTATTCGGTCAGATCAAGGGTTTGAAGGACTATTGTCTGCTAGATAACCGAAAGTTTCACAAAAAATCGACAGGGGGCTTGTTAAAATGCATTTGTTTTCAGGCTGATTCCGAGTGACTGCTTCAGCCCTTGCTAGAATTATGAATGTATTTGAACAGCTAAAGTCGTTTATTAGAGGAACCTACACCGAAAAAATCACGTTCTACACCGTTGTTTACTGTCTTATCCAGATCAGTTTAGAGGAGACATTGTTTTTTGCGTATCATTATCAATTTTGGATTGATGCGTTTTTTGAAGGGGTTGGCGTTACTAAAAACGGTATTGGTCCAAATATTACCCCTTTAGCGGGCCAACTTTCTCTTGCATTTGTTCCTGTTTCAGCCTTAATTGTGTGGCTTACATTTTCTTCTACTCGATCTTATAAAATCCTATATTTCATCCTTTTTTCGATTGGCTCATTAGCCCAGTTTGGATACTGGAACGCCGTTGATAGATTTTTTTCTGTTCAGGACTTTTATACGGGTCTAAGTGTGCCCATAGAGTTAATGCTCGACAGTGTTAAGCTCTTTTTCTCTCCCCTGGCTCTGGTTACTATCGCCATTTATGGACTGTTTTTGCTGTTTGTACGCAGTCCATCGCCCAGAAAAGTGGGGGGACTGGTTTCGATCTGCGGCTTGATCATTGTGTCAGGCATTTTGTCTTACCGTTTGCAAGAACTAAACTTTGCGACCTTTCCTGTCCCCGCTTTCTATCGGTCACTTGTGCAAGTTGCATTAACTCAACAAGACAACTCTGCGGCCGTGCGAGAGTCAGTTGAATATCAGCATCCACAAAAACCAACCAATAACATCGTCTACATTATTGACGAGTCGATCCGAGCAGATCATTTAAGTCTGTATGGGTACGAGCGGCAGACAACTCCTAAACTAGACACCTTAGCCAAGCAGGGGAAATTAATCTATTGGCCTGAGGTGATTTCGGCCTCTACCTGTAGCGTGGCCGCCAACGCCACTTTAATTTCGGGCATCCAAAATTTGCCCGACAAAGAACGCCGAATCTACAAAAACCCAACACTTTTCCACTATGCTGAGGCGATGGGCTATTCAACACACTATTTAGATGCATCATCACCTAGGTTATGGAATAGCTTAAGCGGAGAAGATCTTTTGATCATGGATGAGTATGTAAACAGTGTCGATTTGCTTTACCCCAACTTGGAAGAATCTGATGGAATACTGGCTGAGCTGGTTAAGGAACGTCTGAACACCGGGCTTGGACATTTTATTGTATTAAATAAAACCGGCGTACATTTTCCCTACGAGAAAACATATCCCGAATCAGCAACCGTGTGGACCAACGCCCCTCCTGGGGAGATCGAGCCAAATCATTTCAATACGATCAACCATTATGACAATGGAATCTTATGGAATAGTGATTTGTTCTTTAATACATTATTGGATGGCCTACAGGGAGATCTAGAAAACACAACAATTATTTACACATCGGACCATGGCCAAAATTTGGGTGAAATTAAAAGCCCTGAACCACACTGCGGCCGTTCAAAATATGAAGTACAGGTGCCTTTAGTGTTAATTGGCGAATATCCCGCAAATATAGATACAAGTTTTCAAGCCCATCACATAAATATTTTTCCAACAATTTTAGATTTGATGGGAGTTCCCGAAGCGGTTCGTCAAATTGATTATCCAATTTCGCTTTTAGAGGCCTCGGGCGAGGATGAGGTTGCAAGATTTTATATGCCGGGAGATTCTGACTTTTTTACCGGAGAGCCGCTGTTGTACAGTGAGTAAGGATCAGGCAGTAACCTAGAACCAGCGCCGCTCATCTTTCAAAATCACATGAGCCGCATTGCGACCGGCCGCACCCATAATCCCACCGCCGGGATGAGTTGATGCGCCGGTCAGGTATAGCCCTTTGATCGGTGTTTTGTACTGCGAGACTGTGAGCGCAGGGCGCAGCATAAACATCTGATCAATCGACATTTCTAAATGCATCACGTTCCCCTGCAACAGCCCTAATTCTTGCTCCAAAAACAGCGGCGTTTCGATGAGTTTGTCGATGACAGCCTCTTTGACATTCGGTGCAAATGCCCCCAGCGTATCAAGCATTTTCTCTGCTTCTCGCTCCGCTATTTCATCCCAGTTTTCTTTCGACGCTAGTTCATACGGGTAATACTGCCCCCACAAAAACATCGTGTGTTTCCCTTCCGGTGCCAGTGTCGGATCAGTAGTTGAGAATGTCATGGCGATGAGGGCCGGGTTTTCAGACGGCCGTTTAGCCAAATAATCCCCAAAAGATGCATCCAAATAATCGAGCGACGGGCAGACAAACTGCATGGCGGTGTGCTCTTCGCCCGCAACCCCTTTGGGTGTATCTGTGGCGCTGTAGTTCGGAAGCTCATCCATCGCACAGCGCAAAATCATCCCAAAGCCGTTGCCGATCCGGCTGTTGTTGAGCAGATTGCGCTGAGGTAGGGGCATGTCGTCCGCTTCGAGCATAGCCATGGTGGTATGCACGTGAGCACCAGACACAATCGTTTTGGCAGTTGCCGTTTGGGTGATGCCGGTTTCGGTGTTAGTAAAACGGACTCCAACTGCACGGCCGTCCTCGATTAAAATTTTATCGGCCGGACTGCTGGTGATAATCGTGCCGCCGTGCGCTTCAACCATTTTTGCTAAGGATTGGGTCAGCATCCCCGAGCCCCCTTTCGGCCGTTTCATTCCGCTTTCGTGGTACATCGGGTGCCACAGGGCAAACGGACCAGACAGCGGTTCTGTTGGTGGGGGGCCAGATTGGGCCGCCATCCAGCCGATAATGGCCGGAACTTCTTCCCCATCAAACCAGTTGCGCAACAGCGGGCCGTAGCCACGGAAAATGTCGCTCA
>JAHDGV010000773.1 GCA_020631655.1 Chloroflexota bacterium
TGATTTTGCCCTATCGGCTGGCGAGCGGCATCAAAATGACCCTGCGGCTGTTGCGCTTGGGTAAACCGAAGGCGTTGCGGGCTTATTGGCTGGGCAACTGGCGCGGCTGGACGACGGGTAAAGCGGTGACCCAACCTCCGGAGTGGGTGAAAAAAGGCTGATGCAAATTACAGAAGCAAATTGTAAACAGTGCGGCACAGCACAGCGGCCGGAAAACTTCGCCTTCTCGACCCCTGATTTTTGGTATGGGGTTCCCGGGGAATTTTCGCTGTACCAGTGTCACAACTGTGAGCTGTACTTTCAGTTTCCCTATCCCACGCTGGAAGAAATCGACACCTTTTATCCACCCAGCTACAGCCCGTATGAACGGGCTATCGAAGATGAGCCGTCTTTGTTTAGCCGTTTAAATCGGCGGTATGCGCAAAATAAGCGAGTCAGACTGTTGCAAGGTATTGCGGGGCAAACCGGCTCTGTTTTAGATGTTGGGTGTGCCACCGGTGTGCTGCTGGATGGGTTGCGCACAAACGGCTGGACCGCAACCGGGGTTGAACTAAACGATGAAGCGGCCGCTTACGGGCGTGATCGATTTGGACTCGACATCAAAACCGGTACGCTTGAAACGGTTGATCTGCCTGCCAATTCGTTTGATTTGGTGATGATGTGGAACGTGCTAGAGCATGTCCCTGACCCGGCCGAGGCGTTGGCCCAGCTCAACACGGTCACAAAAACCGGCGGCCGGTTGGTGCTCAATCTGCCAGATCCAGATAGCATTGAGGCCAACTTGTTTAAACGCTTTTGGGGGGGATGGGATCAGCCACGCCATCTGTTTATTTTCCCAACACCGCTTATTAAGCAGATTTTGGCCCAGCATGGGTGGCAGTTTGAGCAGAAAATTAGTTACGGCGGCCGATTCTTTCTGTTTCGGCTCAGCCTGTTCCACTGGCTCGATAACAAGATTGGGAATAAAAATCTGGCAGGTTTGCTAAAAAAGATTTTGGGATCAGTGGTGTTTAAAGTGCTGACCCTGCCGTGGTTTATGTTTACCGACGGGATAAAGCGGGGTAGCGTGATGGTGATTGTGGCACAGAAAGTGGATCAAAAAGAGGAAAAGGTTTGAAAGAGGTAAATTGTAATTACTGCGGACAAAAAAAGACTCGGCCGGTCAATAGCGGGCCTGACTTTCTGCTTGATATTCCGGGTGAGTTTAAGCTGGTTGCCTGTACCAACTGCGGCCTTATCTATCAAAACCCGCAAATGGAGCCGGACGATCTAGCCCCTCATTACCCGGATGATTATTTACCGTTTAGGGAGATGGAACAGCAAGGGGAGCAGAGCCGTGTTGAAGAGATGAGCCAAAATCACAACGCCAATCGGCAGGTGAATAAGGTGCTTAAATACCATTCTAATCCCGGCCGGGTGTTAGACATCGGCTGTGCGACCGGCACGTTTTTGCACCACATGCAAAAGCAGGGATTTGATTGCTATGGCATCGAGCCAGGGCCAAATGCGGCCGAATTTGCCCGAGAAGTTCATGGGCTAGATGTACAAACTGGCATGCTTGAAGACTCAAATTTCCCTGATGCTCATTTTGACATGGTGACGCTGTGGGACGTGTTGGAACATGTGGCAGATCCCCGAGCAACGTTGCAAGAGGTGGCCCGCATCCTTAAACCGGATGGAACCCTGATTGTGAGTGTGCCCAACCCCACGGCGTTTGATGCCACTTTGTTCGGCCAGTTTTGGGTCGGATGGGAACGGCCGAGGCATTTAACCCTCTATTCCCCCCGGTTGTTGACCCAACTGCTTGAAGAGACCGGATTCGGCCGGATCGCAAAAGAGAGCTTTGTTGGCCGGTTGAGCGTGACCCTGCTCAGTTTTGAATTTTGGTTGAAATTCCGTGGGGTGTCTCAAGAAAAATACCAGCGTTGGTATCCGATT
>JAHDGV010000774.1 GCA_020631655.1 Chloroflexota bacterium
ATCTCCGTCTCCAACTGATACTCAGGACTCACCGGAAAATAAAGCACCTTATCCTCACGTCGCACCATCACATTCTCAACAATAATCGCCCGCAACAACCAAATCGCCATCTCCGCAGAGTCACACTCAACCCCCAACCAACCCGGCGTTGACCGATCCAACGGCCGACTGCCAGCAACCATCTGAATGCCTCGTTCAAGTTCATCCAACACCCCAGCATAAGCCGTTTCATTCCCCACAATCATTTCAGGATTAATCGGCTCAAGCAATTCCCCCCTATGCGGCGGACCACCAGCCAAAGCCAAGTCACAGAAATCAGTCCAAATCTCATTCCATGCAACCCCCCCATCCTCATCAAACTTCAAATCAGCCGCCGCCATCGGCGCACTAGACACCTCAGTTTCCCGATACCGTGGAGGCAACAGCGCATCCATATTCCCGTGGCTGTGCGGCACCCCCCGCAATCCATGCCCATGATCAGACATCTGATCCATGCCAAACTCACCCTCAAACCCCGTCATCTGCCGCCGATACTTGCATAAGTCACACGTCATCTTTGCTGTGCCATCTACAGTTTCCTCATACCGCGTCACAATCGCTTCGACTAAATCAGGATGCGGATACAAATACGGGGTCACATCGGTCTGAATACCAAACTCCTCAGCCGCCTCCCCCGCCTGCCGATGAATCGCCTTATCAATCTTCCCCGTAAACAGCAGATACGGTACAACCACCACCCGCTTCGCTCCCAGCGCCTTGCACCGGCCGACCGTCTCCACCACCCGCGGCCCCGTCAGACTAAAATACGCCGTCTCCACCCAGCCATACTCACGCCCCTCAAACAATAGCCTCGACAGCTTCGCAACCTCACCATTACTATCAGGATCACGACTGCCACGACCCACAACAACCACGGCCGTTTCTCTTTGCGCCTCAACCGTTGCATCCGCCCCCAAAACGGCAGTCACCCGGCTCTCCAAAACTTTAGCGATGTGGTGTTGCGCCCCCACCGGCACACCATACTTAAACTTGATCCCCGGCCACTGCGCCTTCGCCCAATTGATAATCGTCGGCACATCATTCTTCTGATGCCCGGCCGGGCCCAAGAACAGCGGCAGAGCCACGATCTCGTTCACACCCCGCTCCACACACGTCCGGATCCCCTCCACAATCGGCGGGTCCGCAAACTCCAAAAAGCACGGCACAACATCAATCGCCAGCCGCTCAGCCAAATCCCCCGCCAACAATTTATATTCTTCTACCGCTTCCGGGTCACGACTACCATGCCCGATCAATAAAACAGTCTGTTTAGTCATTTTACTTTGTCAGTTAGTCAGTTTGATGGTTTGTTAGTTGCTGATCTGGAACACCACCAACCAACTACCTAACCTACAAACTAACAAAATCTACTTGCACCTATTCACAGAAAATCTCCGCGACCTCAGCGCCTCTGTGTTAAAATTTTCAAAACAGCGGTTTTGGCCAAACTCATTTAGCCCTTATCCGCGTCGAAAAAATTATCAATCCGGATAAATAGAAGAAACAGCGTTTTTCCCTATCCGAACTTGTTCGGTCATCCGCGTCCAAAAACACCTTCATACCACGGCCGATTTAAACCAATCCTCTCAAGCAACTCAACCTGCCCAAAAACATCCTCAGTATACCCAGCCGCCAGAACCTTTCCCTGGTCCATTACAACAACAAAATCAGCCCAAAACCGCGCAACTTCATACTCATGCGTCGCCACAACCACCGTCTTTCCAGCATCAATCAACCCATCAAAAATACGAAACACCTGCTGTCTCATCAGCGGATCCAAACTCGCCGTCGGTTCATCAACCAAAATAATCTCCGGCCGCATCGCCAACACACCCGCCAGCGCCACACGAGCCTTCTCACCACCACTCAGCGCATGCACCGGCCGACCTTCCAAAT
>JAHDGV010000775.1 GCA_020631655.1 Chloroflexota bacterium
ACGTTGTCAGCCTCTAGCTTTTTGAGCGCGTCTAAAATCGCTCCGCCAGATGACACCACATCTTCAATGATAGCAACCTGCTTGCCGACCAAGCTTGGCCCTTCCGCATATTTGCAGGTGCCGTACTCTTTTGCCTCTTTGCGGATAAACGCGCACGGCAAACCGGTGACTTGGCTCAGCATCGTCACAACCGGAATGCCGCCCATTTCGAGTCCGGCCAAAATCTCAGTACCGGCCGGGACCAAGGTTGCCATCTCTTCGGCAATTGAGCGTAGCAGAGCTGGGTCTGATTCAAACAGATATTTGTCGAAATAGGTGTCCGACACTGCCCCAGAGCGCAGGGTAAATGTGCCGGTTAGTTTTGATGTGTCTTTGATGCGTTGTGCTAATGTCATATTTTTTAGACGCGCCAACGGCACGTCTCTACAAGGTTTAAACGATGTAGAGACGCCCCGCTGGGGCGTCTCATTTACCAATCAGCAATTATTTTGCCGCCAAAGTCCGTTGAATTTGATCGATGTGATCCTCACCATGCTGGGCATACGCCTCAAGCAAGAACTCGAGCGTACACTCCGGTGCACGGGGATGAATCCCCATTTTTGACCAATCGTCTTCAGCCAGATTTTCCCAAAAAACGACCCACTGAGCGTGCAATCCACGCAAAATCATCATGGAATGGGTTAGATCGGCCGATTTTGCGGCCGGCATCTCCGCCCACCGATCAACAAAATTGCCCCACAACTGCGGCGTTTCTTCTGTCATGATCAGCTTACAGCGGATGTAGCAATTCATGTGCGTCTCTGCGAGATGATGCACATTTTGCGCCACTGTCCATTCGGGCGAACCGTCAGGTTTGAGCAGATAGTGGGTTGTTAAGTCCTCATCGCTCAAGCCGCCAACCAATTCAGCAATTTGATCAGGTAAGATGCGGATTTTGTTGATTAAACCTATTCGATCCATCGATTAACCAACGTTTTTCTCAACGATATTGGTTGCGTACCCGTCAATCGTGGTCGCATTTTTCTTGGCCCAGTATGCCGCAATCTCACCTTTATTTTTGCGCTCGGTCCACTTATCAAGCACTGTACGATCTTCTTTGTAATCGTAGAACGGCACAGAATAGCCACATGAGGTTTGCACCAAATCCACATCAAGCACAAACACTTGGCGGGACCCAGGATGATCCGGAAACAGACCGATCAGCTCGTCCCAGTTTTCATCCAAATGGTGAATTACTTGAGCCTCACCATAAAGGCGCAAAATATTTGCGGGGCCTTCAAAGGCACAGAACATGATTGTCATCCGGCCGTTTTGTTGCACATGGGCCGACGACTCATTGCCGCTACCGGTCAGGTTTTGCCACGCCACTTTGTTAGGGCCTAAAACCCTGAACGAGTCTCCACCTTTGGGAGACACATTAACCCGGCCTTCAACCCCAGCCGTCCCTACAAAATAGATTTTTTGCTTCTCGATAAAGTCCTGCAAATCAGGTGTGATTTCGTCAAAAAACTTAGCCATACGATTTATCCTATTCCAGTAAGTTGGAAAATTCTGGCACCAAATCTCCATCAATGATCCGGATTTTCCCGGCCGTAATCGGCAATGTAAACCGCCGATGGCCAGCACTTCCGGGATTAAAAAAGATGACGCCGTTCCGATGTTCAATTTTGGGAATGTGGGAGTGTCCGTAAATTACCATGCGAAATCCGGCCGCTTTGGGGTCGATTTGTAAATCACCGATGTCATGAATCACATAGATCGAATGACCTTGGTATTCCACAACGTCTGAGTGGGGCAAACTAGCCCCAAACTCACCGCGATCCACGTTGCCGCGCACCACTTTTACCGGCGCGACTTCAGCCAGCTGATCCAAAATGTCTTGATGATTCACATCACCCCCGTGAATGATGAGGTCGCATCCTTGTAAATGTT
>JAHDGV010000149.1:0-8107 GCA_020631655.1 Chloroflexota bacterium
CTTGTCGAAGTGTGTTCTCGCATTTATTAACCGACCTCACCAGCTACAGCTCCGTAATTTTCTTGTCATTGTCAGATGGCAAAACAACCTGACACATTTCTAAGTGCAAACGGCCGCCTGTGGTGTACGGATTATCCGCAATCACTTTTTCGTTCAGCTCAATGCCCAATCCTGGCTCTGTCGGTGCCAACATGTAGCCTCGATCCCACGCCAATGGCTTTTGCAAAATATTGTCGTGGAAGTCTGTTTGGATCGTTTCTAAAATCAAGAAATTTGGACAGCTAAACGCAAGGTGGGTCGCGGCCGCATGGGCGATGGGGCCACAGTAAATGTGTGGCGCAATCTGAGCATTGTAAAGCTCAGCCATCGTTGAGATTTTTTTCGTTTCCCAGATGCCACCACTCCGGCCGATATCGGGTTGCAAAATCGCAACACCCGCTTTGAGCGCCTCATGAAACTCTATGCGTGTGGTCAGCCGCTCCCCAGTAGAGATGGGGATTGAGGTTGATTCAACCACCCTGCGCAGGGTACTGATTTGGTCCGGCGGAGTTGGCTCTTCGAACCACAGCGGATCATATTTTTCGATGCGTTTGGCCAAACGTACGGCCGACGATGTTGTACATTGGCCGTGGGTTCCAAACAAGATGTCAGCATTGTCACCAACCGCCTCGCGAATCCGCTTCACATTGTACTCACTACGCGACAATTCATGGAGCGACAGTTCGCGTCCCCCCTGAAAACTGTACGGTCCGGCCGGATCTTGCTTCACAGCTGTGAACCCCATGTCCAAGTAGCGCAGGGCCGCCTCGGCCGCTGCATCTCCGTCATGGTACACGTCACCCGCACCGGGGAGTGGATTCCCATCACTATCCACATCTAGCGGATAAAGATAGGTGTAAGTCCGGAGCTTTTCATGGAACCGGCCACCTAAAAGCTGATAAACAGGAACCCCGTGAGCCTTGCCTAAAATATCCCAAACCGCAATTTCGATACCGCTGAAAACACCCATCATGCTGATGTCTGGCCGCTGGGTAAACCCGGCCGAATAAACACGGCGAAACATCGTTTCAACGTTATGGGGGTCTTCTCCGGCGATAAAGCGTTCAAAGGTGTCTTCAACCATTTGGCAGGCGATATCACCCGAAACAGGGATGCCGTAGCATTCCCCAATCCCTTCAATTCCGTTATCGGTAGTGATTTTGACAATCACCCAAAATGCGCCGCCGATTCCGGTAGGTGGAACCGTTACGTAGGTTTGAATATCTTGTAATTTCATAAGTTTATCTGCCTCAATCGTCGAGGATGACCATTGAATCTTTGTAAAAAGCGGAGGCTTTTCGATAGTTATCAGGGGCACGGGCGATACGAGCTTTCACATCATCGGAAAGATCACCACGCACCTTGGCCGGAACACCGGCCACGAGGACACCGGCCGGGATTTTTTGGTGCTCACGCACAACGGCTCCTGCGGCGATGGCGCTTTGCTCCCCAACCGTTGCCCCTTCAAGAATAGTTGCGTTCATCCCGATCAGAACGCCGTCAGCGATGTCACAACCCTCGAGCACGGCTGCGTGGCCTATCACCACATTTGCCCCGATGATCGTGTCGAACCGGCCGTTGACGTGCAGAACGGCATTGTCCTGCACGCTAGTGCCTGCCCCAACCCGTATCTGGCCAGAGTCACCGCGAATCACAGCCCCAAACCACACGCTGGAACCTTCTTCGAGTACAACATCACCAATCACGGCCGCATTTGGGGCGATGAAAACATTGTCGGCCACTTGCGGCCGTTTTCCGTTCAGCTCAATCAACATCGATTAATTTGTGCCTAGGAAATCGCTTCTTCAACCCAATCCATGCGATCTTGCCCCCAATACAATTCACCATCAACGATGAAAGCGGGCATCCCAAAAAGCCCGTTTTCAACCGCCTCGGCCGTGACTGCAAAAAGCTTCTTTTTGATGTCAGAATCTTGGGTAGCGGCCAAAATTGCGGCCGTGTCAAAACCAGCCTCGGTCAAAACTGCACCCACAACTTCAGGGTCATTCATATTTTTATTGTCGCGCCAAACAGCGTTAAAAATCGCTTCGTCATAGGCTTCGATGAATCCTTCCTGCTGTGCGTAAAGGGCTCCACGCATCAAATAAATTGTGTTGATGGGGAACGCTTGGTTGAACTGCATCGGAACCCCGTATCGGTTGGCATACCGGTCTAAATCTTTGAAAAGCCACTTGCCTTTGGCTGGCACATTGGCTGGCGCGGCATTACCCGTTTCTTTGAAGATTCCACCCAACAAGGCAGGTTTACGCACCACGGTTGCACCATGTTTTTCTGCGAGTTTATAAATTTGTGACCATGCTAAATAGGTCGCGGGTGAACCGTAATCATAATAAAATTCGATTGTTTTACTCATGGGAATTCCTTTCGGTTGGATAAATGATATTTACGTTTGTATAGCTGTAGCGCAAACAAAGTAAGGTTCGTGTTGAAATCGTCATTCCCGCGCAGGCGGGAATCTAGCGCTGGATACCTGCCTTCGCAGGTATGACGTTGCCGCAAACAACCTACCATTTTTCGCACCACGGCCGGACATCCATTTCAAACGTCCACGCACTGCGTGGCTGATTATGTAGAAAGATATAATTTTCGGCAATGTCATCAGGATCGAGAATGCCGTCCTCTGGCAGAGTCTTAATAATCTCTCCAAAATTTTCTCGTGCCCACGGGGTATCAATCATGCCATCCACAATGATGTGAGCCACATGGATGCCTTGCGGCCCCAGCTCACGCGCCATGCTTTCGGACAAGGCTCGCAGGGCATGTTTCGCCCCTGCAAAGGCAGAGAACCCCTCTTTGCCCCGCACACTGGCGGTTGCACCGGTAAACAGAATCGTCCCTCGGCCGCGCTCTTTCATGTATTTTGCCGCCTCACGACCGGCCAAAAATCCGGCAAACGAAGCCATCTCCCAAACCTTAAAATATTTGCGCGATGTCGTCTCAACAATGTTAAAACGGATGTTGGCCCCGATATTGAAAACGACCACCTCAAGCGGGCCGATCTCGTTTTCGATTTTGGCAAACATCTCAACCACATCTTCTTCTTTACGGGCATCAACTCCCATTGGATGACACACACCTCCGGCCGCTCGAATTTCGGCCGCAAGATCGTCCAACCGCTCTGCATAACGGCGGGTCATACAAACTTCATACCCTTCTTTGGCAAATCGTTTTGCCACCGCCCCACCAAGTCCGGGTCCAGCTCCCAAAACCAATGCCACACCTTTCTTTTCCATCAAACCTTTTCCTCCTCAACAACATTATTGCGTGCCATTACCGCATCCCAAATTTCAAGGATGGCGGTTCCGCCCAACAAAAGATGCACAGCCCCGTAAACCAACACACCAACAGGGATGGCCGCAATCACAAACAGCAATCGTTCTAACGGTAACAGGGCAACTAGTCGGATGGCGATTGCCATGGCCCCGGCCGCCAAAACGCACCGGCCAAACTCCTGAAAAAGCAGTTTTTCTTCGAGCCGCTCATACACCTGACGATACACCAACCATGCCATGATCACCAGCAAAATCGCATAGGTCAACCGGCCGGTCGCCAGCCCGTAAATGCCCAGCGGTCCCACCAACGCAAAGTTGAGGCCAACGCCAACGGCTATCGCCACAACCTGAATCAACATCGGCCGGAGGGTGTCGTGCCGAGCGTAATAAAGCAGAGCCATCACATCAAACGTTGCCAGCGCAATCGCACCAGAAGCGGCAACCACAATCAACGAATAAACGAGCTGAGTCGATTCGGCCGTAAATTCTCCACGCTCCATCAGCACCGCTATCCCGGCCGGGCCGAGCGCAATCAATCCCACAAAACTAGGAATGAGCAACAGCCACAAATAGCGAAGCCCGGCAACCAATGATTCATGCAACTGCTTAAAGTCGGCCGAGTTATATTCTTGGCTAAGCGTTGGAAAAAATGTGACCACAAGCGATATACCAAAAAGATCAACCGGCATGTTAACCAGCAAAACGGTGAAGAACCACGCAGACGTACTCCCTTCCGGCAGGCCTGACGCCAAGCGAATCACGGTAATATCCACAATTTCCAGCGAAACGAGAATGACCAAACGGGGCCACAGCAGGCGCAAAATCTCTCGAATTTCTGGCAGAGAGAAATCAAGCTCCGGCCAAAACGAAAGGTTGTAGCGACGGATCATAAAAATCTGAGCGCACAGGTGCATAAAAATGCCGAGCACACCGCCCCAAACCATCGCATGGACCCCATAACGCTCTGCACCAAAATAGAGGCCGATCACAAAACCGGTATCGAACAAAACGGCCCCCAAAGCGGGTGACAAAAAATGTTGATGGGAATGCAGGATGCTGACAAGAATACTGCTGATCCCGAACATAAAAATGCCAAACAGCGCAATGCGCATCAGGTTGGCCGTGAGCATCTGTTGTTCAGGGGCGAAGTCTGGAACCAGCACCACACGGGTTAGCCACGGGGCAAAAATAGCGGCCACCACACACAGCGTCCCTAAAATCATGGCAATGGTGGTCAGGATGGTGTTAGACAGTTTCTGTTGATAGTCCTGATCGTGCGAAACAATTGCGGCCGAAAATACCGGGATCAAGGCGGTTGCCATCGCCCCGCCGGAGACCATCACAAAAAACACATCAGGCAACTGCCAAGCGGCCGCCATTGCGTCCGCATCTGCACTTGTACCGTAGGCGCTTGTAGACAAAAACAGCTTGATAAACCCGGTAATCTTGTTAGCCCCCGACAGGGTGATTACAAGGATAGATGCCTGAATGAGTTTCGTGTTTTTAAACAAAGTGGTTGGTTTAATCAGTTAGTCAGACTAAAGAACGTGAGAAAAAGGCATTTCGGCCGCCATCCGCATCCCATCGCGAATGGCCGGGATGAACGTCTTAAAATCTTTGCGGATCGGGTTTCCGTGGCTGGGGGCCAAAATCTGAACATCATACTGCTCAAACAAATCGTCAATCGCTTCGCACAAAATATCAGCATCGCACCAAGCCAGCCAAGGGAACTGATACCACGCGTTGACTTTGATATCCTCGATATGGGTAGCGGCATCATAACCCGTATCGAGCATCTCATCTAAAAATTTAAAGCAGTGGCACTTGGCCGGTTCATGCAAATTGTGTGCCCAATCGGCCGTAAACATCATGCCTGTTTTGCGCTCGAACAACCACTGCGAAAGCCCGTGATCGACAAACAGTGCATCGACCATTTCGACGCTGTGTGCTCCAAGTTCAATCACATCGCCGGGGGCGGCCGTCATCGCATTTTCAAGGCCGTGCAGATCATAATTTTCACCACCGGCAACAGTCACAACCTGCGCATCTGGCCAGATGCGTTTAAGCGAGCCGGTATTGCCCGCATGGGGAAGCTCAACATGGCTGATCCAAATATAATCGAGCTGACGGCCGTCCAAGCAAAATTGCACGGCGTCTAAAAACGCATCCTTTTGTTTGGGGCCGCAGGTGTCGATCAAGAGTGATTTCTCATCAACGATCAAAAATGATGAAAACGGATAATCAACAATCCGATCCCCTGCGTAATCTTCTGCGTTGGGCAAAACGGCAAAATATTCTTTGTAGTATTCTTCAGCAAGGTCACCCAGGCAGTGGGTCAGCCAAAAGATATTGGGGGTGATGGCTCTAACGGCGACACGTTCTAAGCCTTCGCCAAAAACTTTTGCTTCTTTTAAGGTATCTTGTGGGGTCATTGTTTACATTTTTCCCTTCACGTTACAGGTGTTCCAATACTGCGAGAACGCACTTCGACAAGCTCAGTGCTCCCTGCAAACGGGATTACGTTATTTTTTGTAGCTGGCATTAACGGCCGCAAGTGCCGCAATTGCTCGGTCTAAATGGCCGGTGATGTTGACCGTGATTGCATTCCCATGAATGGGAGCGATAACCTGCACGTTCCGTTTGGTGAACATTTTGCGCAGATCTTCTGCAATCCGTTCTGGTTTGATCCAGCGCAAAAATCTGAAAGCGATTTTGTGATAAACCTCAAAAGCGGTTTGGGAAACCTCGTTAGCTGAGCCGTTGATGACGGTTTGGCTACCGGCTGAATCGGTCATGTAACCAAATCCATCCCCGGTAAACAGCGTACCGGTGCGCGAATCATGAATCCAATGGGAGCCAGGCTGATCTTTTAGCAACGCATCTACAAATTCTACCGTGCGACTCTTGAGCTCGATCTTAGTGCCCGGAACAACTTGGGTGATTTGCTTTAAAGGCAAAACGGGCAACACCTCGATATACGGAAGCATGACGTTGGAAACAATCACTTTAATGTTAGGCCATTTTTCGGCCACGGACGCAATGTTGCCCGCATGGGGCAGCTCTGAGTGGGTCAACAGCAAATATTCAGGGATTGCCTCACCTAACAATTCGTTCAGCTGTGCCATCACGCTGTCTCGATGGATGTGCGAGCCACAGTCGATCAAAATAGGGTTCCCATCGTTTAAAATGACGTAAGTCAGGACCGCCTCAAAACCATGTTCAGTCTGGACATGTTCTCCAATTTGGTACAAATCGTCGGTAATATGTTGAATCATTTTTTGTCTGATTGGGCAGTAATTTTTGTGATCAGGTCAAACATCCCGTTCAAAGCTCATGAACGAGACATAAAATGCCATGATCATCACACCTGCTCCTAAAATTAGTACTATTCTGAGTGGAATTATAAACCGTGCTACACGTATAATTACAAACAGCGATCCAAAGAAAACCAGAAAAGATACAATCGACCAAATTCTGTGCAGAAATGGATCCGGCCGTAGCTGTGTCCCGCAGTTTTTGCACTGGATTGACGGCCGACGCCCCCCCATCAACGCAATTCGAAAACGATTTAACGGTGTGTTGCAAACGGGGCATGTTGCTGGTGGCACAGGTTTATCACTCATATCCTCTAATTATCCTCTTTTCAAGCTCAAATGGAAACAGAAGAACACACAGAAATCATCCGCGCCTCAGATATTGGCACCTACATGTTTTGTAATCGTGCTTGGTGGCTAAAAAGGGCTGAAGAATATGAATCAACCAACGTGGCTGAGATGGTGCGCGGCACCCGCAGGCACGAAAGTCATTCTCGAACGGTCAAAGGTGCCACCTTTTTACAGCGGCTTGGATATGGATTGATTGCCCTCGCCCTGCTTTTAATCGTCGTTTACTTCTTATTGCAACTGCCCTAAAGCTTCACTTATGCCTCAACTCATCATATTAGCTGTACTTTGCATTGTTTTCGCGGCCGTAGCTTTATGGGTCAGCCAGCGCATGCGGGCCGATTCTGGCGTGCCGGATGGAGACGTAGTTTACGATGATGCGGGCTCTTGGTACGAGGTTTCAAAGCCGCTGTTCAGCAAACGGCTCATGCTAACGGGCAAGCCGGATTATGTGGTGCGGGCTGAAAATGGAAGCCTGATACCGGTTGAATTCAAATCGAGCAAAGCGCCCATCCAGCCTTACGATGGACATGTTCTGCAACTAGCCGCCTACTGCGCCCTAGTCGAGTCCCATTTTGGCAAACGGCCGTCGCACGGCATCATTCGGTACGAAAATAAATCTTTTAACATCGACTACACCCCCCATCTTGAAGATGAGCTTTTGGCTGTTTTAGAGGAAATGCGGTTTGACCTTGAAGAGGAAGATGTTGCTCGCAACCATGAGGCGTGGCAACGGTGTAAAGGATGTGGGTTTAAAGAGGTTTGTGGGGATAGTCTACTCTAATCGGCCAAGGCAATGACTACAATCTGATCAAGTCCCTGATCGATTAAAGAAATCACATTCTGGACCATCGCATCATAGTTTTGTCGCGGTTGGCCATGCGGGTCAACGACATCAACAGAGCCTAAATCGGTCATTTCGGCCAGCAACCTTATTTTTGAGCCATCAGCTTTAAAGCGATCCAAAATTTTTGTGCGATGGGATTCAGCCATGCACAAAATCAAATCGGCCGATTGAACATCTTCGGCCGTGAGCTGGCTCGCACGATGCTGACTGATATCGATTCCCTCAACTTCTAAAATTGCGTCTATGCTGTGGCCTGTAGCAGGTTC
>JAHDGV010000149.1:8207-12172 GCA_020631655.1 Chloroflexota bacterium
AGAAGCATCATCTGATCCATTGCCTCATCCTCTGACATAAGCTGAATCGAAAACTCTTTGCGCTTAACAATAGAAGGGGTTGCTTCAATCTCCACTTCTGGCTCCATCACCATCACGGCCGGGATTGCATCAACGGCCAAATCAATCACATCCCCATTGCGGCGCTGAGCTTTCTCTCGGCCACGGTATCGTTTTATTTGACGATGCATTTTGCTCACCACCGAGTCAATCGCACCGTAAATCGTATCATTTTTTTCCTCAGCTCTTAAGATTGTCCCCTGAGCATCTCTGATTGTTAATTGGGCCACGCGTCGCTGGCTCGAATTTTTTGATTTTCGCTGACTAAGTTCAACATTCACGTTCTGCAAGCTGGGCAAATAGCGTGATAATTTATCCATCTTTTTCTCAACGTACGTCTGCAATCTGTCTGAAAGATTCATACCGTATGTGTGGATTGATAATTCCATTTGTTAAACCTCCGAAAGAGTATGTGGGTTGGATCTTGGAACGAGATCCGTCCACGTTGATAAGTTACAAACTGCTCCTAAATTTTGAGCGCGCGTGCGAAGGTTAAACCGGTCACACGTGCCGCTCCGGCCGATTTTAAGCAATCGGCCGCTGAAAAAAGGGTTGCCCCGGTCGTACAGACATCATCAATCAAACAAACCCGTTTCTGGGTGATTTCGATATCACCGAGGGCAAACACCCCTTCAACATTTTTAATCCGCTCTTGTAAATCTAGCTTTGCCTGCACCTCGGTTGCACGGATGCGCCGCAAACCCTTCTCAGCGGCCGGAATTCCGGTTGCTTTTGATAGCTCGCGAGCAATTAAACTAGATTGGTTGTAGCCACGCTCCCGTTCACGCTGGGAGTGTAGAGGAATAGGAATGAGTAGGTCAGGCGGCTCCAAAGAAAGCTCAGACAAGGTAGACATCATCATTTCAGCCAGCGGTTTTGCTAGGGCAAATTGATCATAATACTTGAAATGATGCATGAACTTTGTCACCGGCTCAGTGTACAAAACTGTTGATCGAATTTTATCGATGGTCGGGGGTACTTTTGTACATCTTTGGCAAACAGATTGCTCCAAAGTTGGCTGACCGCACACACTACAAAGAGGCTCGTGCAGAGGTATCATTTTTTGCTGACAATTGGCGCATGCAAGGCTTCCCGTTGTGCCACACCCAGCACAAGAAGGAGGAAAAATAAAGTCTATAACGGTGGTCCAAAATGAACCCGTCATCGGCCGTTGGTAGTGTGAAATTTGTAATTTGCCCCTTCGACCAATCGTTTAAAACCGGCCGAGAAAAAAAGATACTGCTGAAAAATTATTTTCAGCCATCTTGCTTTACTTTCAAAGAGCATAAGATACTTTTTCAATCAGCGCAAGTCATAAACCGCGGGACAAGAGGGATTTTAATTTTCTACCTAGTGAACATAAAATCAGCACTCAAAAATCCTCTCTGGAGCAAACCATTTTAGATTGACAAGGACTGCATTTCTTCCCCACACCTGCCACAAAAAACTGCTATAATCCCTAGCCTAAAATCATGAGCAAACGTATTGTTGTAAAAGTTGGAACCAGCGTCCTGACAGGTGGACACAGCCGTTTATATAAGCCGGGCATGGCGGAGATCGTACGCCAGCTTTCTGAGCTGTATGCGGCCGGGCACGATATTGTGCTGTGCTCGAGCGGAGCCATTCAGGCGGGCAAAGATCGGTTGGGATGGGCCGACAAGCCCCGTAGCGTGGCTGAGAAGCAGATGCTGGCCGCATTGGGACAGTCCCGCCTCATGTTTACGTGGGAGCGGCTATTTGAAATTTATGACATTCACGTAGGGCAAATACTGCTCACCCGCTCCGATTTTGAGGCGCGCAATCGCTTCTTAAATGCCCGTGACACCTTCCGTAGCCTAATCAAAAATCGCATTATCCCCATCGTGAACGAAAATGATGCGGTCACCACTGAAGAGATTCGTGTGGGGGACAACGACAATTTGTCAGCCATGGTTGCCGTGCTAGCAGAGGCTGATTTGCTAATCATGCTGACCGATCAAAAGGGGCTCTACACGGCCGATCCCCGTTCTAATCCTGAAGCCAAGCTAATTCAAGAAGTGGCCGTGATCGATAAAACGGTGCGCAATTTAGCCGGTGGCAAAGGGGAGATGGGAACCGGCGGGATGGCGACCAAACTTCAGGCGGCCGAAACAGCAACCCGTGCAGGCACAGATGTAGTAATAGCGGCCGGTGCTGAGAAAAACATCATCCTTAAAATTTTGGAAGGGAAAGGGGCAACGTATACCCGATTCCCGGCCGTAGCCAATCCGGTGCGCAATCGCAAACGCTGGCTACTAGCAGGCTCAACCCCGATCGGATCGATTTCTGTGAACCCAAAAGGGTGCGAAAAATTGATTCAGGAAAAGGGCAGAAGTTTATTACCGGCCGGAATTACCCGTGTGGACGGAGAATTTAATCGGGGGGATGCGGTTCGCATCCAACAAGAAGATGGCACAACAATTGGCCGTGGGATTGCCCGCTACACGAGCGATGATTTGCGCAAAATCGCGGGTCACCAGTCTGATAAGATTGAGCCGATTTTGGGGTACGCCTATGGGAATGTGGCGATCCATCATAACGACATGGTTCTTTTAGAGAGATAGCATAAGGAAAGGTTAGAATGACCGACTTAATTAAAATGGGAAAAGGGGCTAAATTAGCCTCAAGAGAATTAGCAAAGCTGACTACAGATCAAAAAAATGCGGCCTTACACACCATCGCTGATGAGCTGGAAGCAAACGCCGAAGCGGTATTGGCTCAAAACGCTTTAGACATTGAAGATGGGAAGAAAAATGGGTTGACCACCGGGCTTCTTGATCGATTGTTGCTAACCAAAGAGCGAGTTTCAAAATTAGCGGCCGACTGCCGTGCCGTAGCCACTTTGCCAGACCCAGTTGGCTCAGCCATCGACAGCCGAAGCTTGCCCAACGGCCTGCAAATCACTCGCCGCCGCGTGCCGATTGGCGTCCTTGGTGTCATCTACGAAGCTCGGCCGAACGTGACAATTGACATCGCTACCCTTACCTTAAAAACGGGCAATGCAGCCATCCTGCGCGGTGGGAAAGAGACATTGCGTTCAAATTTAGCCCTCGTCAATGTGATTCAAGCCGCTCTTGAAAAATGCGGCATCCCAGAAGCGGCCGTGCAGTACATCGACAACCCTGATCGTGCTTTGGTTTCACAGTTCATGAAACTAGATGAATATGTTGACATGTTGATCCCCAGAGGTGGGGCCGGCCTCCACAAGCTGTGTCGCGAACAGGCAACCATTCCAGTCATTACTGGTGGTATCGGCATTTGCCATGTTTTCGTTGATGAAACGGCCGATTTTGATGATGCGCTCAACATCATCGAGAATGCGAAAGTTCAGCGGCCGAGCGTGTGCAATGCGCTCGATACGGTTCTGATCCATAAAAATGTTGCTGACACGTTTATCCCCAAAGTAGCTGAGCGGATGGCGACCAACAGTGTCAGCCTGCGTGCAGACCCACAATCGCTGAGCGTGCTGGATCAAAACGGCCATAGTGCAGCCTATCAGGCGGCCGGACCGGATGACTTCAGCACCGAATGGATGGATCTAATCTTGGGTCTGAAAGTGGTGGACACAATTGATGAGGCGATCACCCATATTCAAGATCACAGCTTGGATCATTCAGACAGCATCGTGACCAACAATTGGCAAAATGCCACCCAGTTTGTGGATGAGGTTAACTCGTCGGCCGTGTTTGTGAATGCGAGCACCCGTTTCAATGACGGCGGTCAGTTTGGCCTTGGGGCCGAGGTCGCGGTGAGCACCCAAAAGCTCCACGCTCGTGGGCCGATGGGTCTTGAAGAATTAACTACTTACAAATGGGTGGTGCTGGGCAACGGCCAGATAAGACCTTAATCCGTTTCTTCTGTTAACAAGT
>JAHDGV010000150.1:0-10570 GCA_020631655.1 Chloroflexota bacterium
TGACCAACATGATCCGAATTTTGGAGCAGGCAGATGATCGGTCGTTTGTGGTGCTAGACGAATTGGGATCTGGGACTGATCCGGCCGAAGGTGCCGCTTTGGCATCAGCCATCATTGACTATTTGCGCGATCACGGTTCAACGGTGATGACCGCTACCCACTATCCCGAATTAAAAGCGTATGCGACAACAACGGCCGGGGTTACCAATGCATCATTGCTGTTTGATCTTGAATCGTTGTCACCTACCTATGAAATGACTATTGGATTGCCGGGTAAATCGAACGCTTTGGCGATTGCCAAACGATTAGGCCTTGATAATTCAATTTTAGATGGGGCGATGGGGCGTTTGGGCGTTGGCAGTAATGAAACTGAGCAACTGCTCGATTCGATTTATGACATGCGGGATCGCATCGCATCTGACGAAGCAGGGACTCGTCTGGCTCGCCGACGGGCCGAGCGGGATCGTGAAAAATTGCAGACTCGTTTAGAAGAGATTGAGTTGGAACGGGACGAGGTTCTAAAACAGGCCAGAGCTGAGGTCGAAAAAGAGCTAGAAATGATTCGTAGCGAGATCAACCGAGTACGCAAGCAGGTTGGCAAAGCGGAATCAAAGAACATGCTCAAAAAACTGGGACGTGACGTGACCGAGATTGAAAACCGGCCGCTGGCGTCTTTGAGCCAAACCCCGCTGATCGATTCGGTGATGCCGAAAGAGCCCAAAGGGCAAAAACGACGTAAGCTGCGTGTGGGGGATGAGGTGTTTATTAAAACACTCAAATCGAAGGGTGAAATTATTTCTTTGAGCAAAACCTCGGCCGAAGTGGCGGTTGGCCGCTTGCACATGAAGGCTCAACTCGAAGAGCTAGAATTCCGCGGCCGGCCGGTAAAAGTGGAAGAGGCGATTAGCGTGCCAAAAACCCAATCTCCCGGCATGGAGTTAGATTTGCGCGGTATGCGGATCGAAGACGGGTTAGAACAGCTTGAAAAACATTTGGATCAGGCGATCTTGTCTCGAGTTCCTTGGGTGCGTGTGATTCATGGGAAAGGAACCGGCCGCTTGCGTGACGCTGTGCGCAAAAGCCTGAGCAAAAATCCGCGCGTATTTGGCTGGGAAGAAGGCAAAGATGGGGAAGGTGGTGCCGGTGTGACGATTGCTCGCCTCGAGAAGGTAAAGGCTAAAGAGCCAACGGCTTAGCCCTTGATTATCAAGAACTAAATAACCCGTTAAAACTGCTTAAACTTATTTGAATCTAACGTCTGTAAGCAACAATCCCAAGCGCTGGGGCAAGCGATTTGCTGTCCGGCACTAACACACCTAGACACTGAGAATAGTCAATTAACCTTTATGGAAGACATTTCAAAAAAGCAGGCCAAAATTATATTTGAACGAGCGAATCAGCAACAGCGACGCGGAAATTTCAGCGAAGCGATTGCGCTATATCGTCAGTCAATTGAGTTGCAACCCTCGGCCGAAGCATATACTTACTTAGGCTTAACGTACAGCATGCTTGAGCGTTATGAAGATGCGATTGAGCAGTGCAAGCTGGCCATCGAAATTGATCCAGAATTTGGGAATCCGTATAACGATATTGGATCTTACTTACTGGTTCAGGGGCGGCCGGAAGAGGCTCTTGAATGGATCGAGCAGGCAACCAAAGCGGCCCGTTTTGATGCACCCCAGAAGCCGTTTATCAACATGGGGCAGGCGTTTGAATTGCAAGGGCAATATCGTTCTGCAATGTATGCATACAGCAAAGCGCTACAGATTAATCCATTAGACCGATTGGCGTATGGGAAAAAGCAGGCGCTTGTGGCTAAAATGAATTAGCCAAGTAGACATCCCCTAAATTAAACACAGCAGACCCCGTTGGTTTTAAAAACCGACGGGGTCTTTTTTTACCCGTTTTTACGTCGGGCCGCTTCGGCCACTAGCTCATCAAACAGCCGTTGCTGGGTGGGGTCTTCGGCCGCAGTGACTTCGGGATGCCACTGCACCCCCATCATCCACGGCAGACCGGTGTGCTCAATCGCTTCGATGACACCGTCGGCCGCTTTAGCCGTTACCCGCAAATTATCTCCCAACACCTTGACCGCTTGGTGATGGCCCGATGTCGGTGTCACTTCATCAGCCTCCATAATTTCGGCCAACCTCGATGAGGGATCGACTTGTACCGGTTGCAGGGTCCAAAATCCTACCTCTGAGCGGTGGATGTCTTCATCGAGAATATCAGGCACATGCTCGTGCAAACTGCCTCCCATGGCGATATTCATCACCTGCATGCCGCGGCAAATACCAAGCGTGGGAATCGGTTCCCCGTTGGCCAACTGCTTCATGAT
Source organism: Chloroflexota bacterium (assembly GCA_020631655.1). GTDB lineage: Bacteria > Chloroflexota > Anaerolineae > Promineifilales > Promineifilaceae > WTJY01. The sequence continues at coordinate 2,339 of JAHDGV010000150.1, forward strand.
TTCGATTTCGCTTCGATCACGGGCCAGATCAAACTTTGTTAGGTCAGGATGAGTTGCATCTCCCCCATATTCGCTGGGATGAATGTCTGATCCACCGATAACGATCACCCCATCTGCCACAGCGAGTACCGCTTGCGCCGCATCGGGTGTGGGTGGCACCAACACGGGTATGCCTCCAGCTCGTTCAACAGCGTCTACATACTGTTTTGGGATGTAGTAAAACTCAGCATAGTGCTCAGTCGCCATCTCCCGCTCTTTAGATCCATAGGTTGTAAGTGCAATAATTGGTTTCATAGGTTAGTGGCTGGCCGTTGGCTTTTAGCCGTTTGCCGCAAGTAGAAAGCCAATGGCTAAGAGCCATTTGTCATTTGGATAAGTTGATCGATCATGTTTTGGCGAACCGCAGATTCAATCGGCTCAGCATCAATCATTTCGGTGTACAGCATGCCGTCAATGGCCATGCGGATTAGGTTGGCCGCTGTGGGATCAAGGCCGTCATTTTCAAGACGATGCTGAAACGCTTTAAATCGAGATTCTACCGGCCCCCCATCGGCCGAATACCGATTAAATGCCAGCAAAATCGGGCTGATTTGGCTACTGCCATATTCGTCTGAAAAAGCGGTGTTGATGTAGGCGCGCGCAAAGCGGCCGGGTGTGCCTTCAGGCTCTTTGGCCATTTCGACAATTAGCTGATCTTCAAAGCGATCAATTAGACTTTCAGACAGTCCGCGCAGAAGGGCTTCTTTACTAGGGAAGTGATGCAATAGTCCCCCCTTGCTTACGCCAGCTTCAGCGGCCACAGCGCTCAGGCTAAAGCGGGTCAGATAGCCGCCATCGGCTAAGATTTTGCGGGCCGCGTCCAAAACCCGCTCAATTTTGTCATCTGGATTTCGAGTGCGGCGTGGTGTTTCAATCTGTGATTGCATCGTGATGCAATGGTACTGATCTCGATTGGCTCTGGCAAATCTTGCTCATTCAAAATTGACGGTTGCAATTGATTTACGGGTGTTGCGCTCCCTCGTAAAAGACTTCGGAAGTTTCAAACGTTTGTGCCAGAGTAGATTAATGCATTAAAAACTTCCGAAGTCTCCAATGTTCAATTGTCAATTTGACTATGCAATTGGGCCATAAAACCAATTGCCGGGTGAATCAGGATCATTGCTTGAAAAGAATTGCTGGTGCAACAGCACAAACTCATCGACCGTGATCGTGCCGCTTTTGTCTATGTCGATCCGTTCAAACACGGTGTCGGTCCAATCTGTATCTACCCCGGCCGCTGCGAAAAACTGTTTGTACTCCTTGGCAGAGATTCGGCCGCTACCGTTTAAATCAAACGCATTAAACAGCACCTCACTGTGCATGCGTGACTGCTCTAACACGGCAAAGTCTTTACTACGTTCAATCATCACATCCATCATCGCAAGGTGATCTTCAAGGGATACACGCCCGTCGTGATCACGGTCGGCCGGCTTCCAGAAAAATTCCCAAACCCCGTCATGAATCGCATTGATCTGCGCCAACTTTTCATTATCAGGCGTCCAATCTAGCAATTCGGCTATGTTGTCAGAAAATTTTCGATAATCATCCTTGGTCACAAAGCCATCTTTGTCCGTATCTCGAATGTGAAAGTGCATTTCAAATTTAGTTTTTTGCAAGTCTGTTAACACGGTTGCCTCCTAAAGCAATATCTAATTCTGGTCATCATCTAACCAACTCGTCTGTTTTAGTTTAGGGTGGGATGGCTTGTACTCTGCCTCACGCTCGACCGAGAATGTATCAGCTTCGGCTGATCGCAGATAAGATTGGCAAGACCAAATAGTTAGGTAGAATGCAGATATGACTCAACCAAAAGTGACCTTGCAAGAAATCACCTCTGATACCTTTCGGACCATCGCGAAATTGTCGGTAGCAGATGACCAGAAAAATTTTGTGGCCCCCAATGCGTTTTCGATAGCTGAGGCTAGTTTTTCAGATGAAGCATGGTTCCGAGCCATTTATGCAGATGAAACGCCGGTCGGCTTTGTGATGCTGTTTGAGAATCACGAGAAGGCTGAATACGGGCTGTGGCGTTTTATGATCGACCAAGAACATCAGGGGAAAGGGTACGGCCGGGCAGCATTGCAGGTCATCATCGACCGGATAAAAAGCCATCCAAACGCAACAAAAATGGATCTGCACGTTGTGCCTGAGAATTCAGACGCCATTAAGCTGTACACGAGTATGGGGTTTAAACCTACAGGCAAAGTTGAATGGGGCGAAGATCAGTATGAATTAGAGTTTTAGCTGTTAGCTCTTGGCCATTGGCTTTTAGCAGTCGGCTCAATTCAAAAAGCCAAAAGCCAAAAGCTAAGAGCCAAAAGCATCAGAGCCAGAGGCGAAGATGAATAATTTAAAAGTTGGACTATTGGGGGGCGGATCATGGGGAACTACTGTGGCATCTTTGGTGTCGCGCAATACAGATACAACGATTTGGGCACGCAACGAAGAGACTGTCAACGAGATCAACAGCCATCACACCAATGAAAAATATCTGCCGGGAGCCAAGCTTTACCACAATCTAAAAGCGGCACACACGATCAAAGATGCGGTGAAAGATGCAGATGTGGTTGTGATGGGGATTCCGGCCCAGAAGTTTCGTGACGTGCTGACTCAGGCTCGGCCGCACATCCGGCCGTGGGTGCCGATTGTGTCTTTGTCCAAAGGGCTGGAGCAGGGAACCCGCATGCGCATGACGGAGATCATCGAAGAGGTGATGCCGGGCCATCCGGCCGGAGTGCTGTCAGGCCCGAACTTGGCTCGCGAGGTTATTGCAGGGCAAGCGGCCGCCTCAGTGATTTCCATGGTCGATGACAACATCGCCATCCCACTACAAAAGATTTTTAGCACCGGCCTGTTTCGAGTTTATCGGAACGATGATGTGATCGGGTGTGAGTTGGGCGGTGCGCTTAAAAATGTGATTGCGATTGCGGCCGGTGTTGGGGCCGGTGCTGGCGCGGGTGAAAATACCCGATCAATGGTCGTGACGCGCGGTTTGGCCGAGCTCACTCGCTTGGGGGTAGCGATGGGGGGCAAACCGGCCACCTTTGCAGGGCTGGCCGGGATGGGTGACCTTGTGGCAACCTGTTACAGCCCACTGAGCCGGAACCACACCGTTGGCTATCAAATTGGCAAAGGGCGCAAGCTCGACGACATCATTGCTGATATGTCAATGGTGGCTGAAGGGGTGAAAACGGTGCCGGTTGTGATTGAGTTGGGGGAGAAATATGACTGCGTGATGCCGATTGCGCAGGAGGTCTACAAGATGGTGCACGGCATTGCAACGGTTGAAGATTCGTTTAGGGGCTTGCTGAAGCGGGAAATTGGATCAGAGGCTGATCCTCTTTAATTTGTTTTCAAATACATCGCCTACTGGATGAATCCAGCGGCTTAAAACGACGGCCTTCGGCCTTTAGAGCCCGCAGGCCGTTATTTCGAGTCGCAATCTTTAGATCATCGGCAATTTGCGTCAGGTAACCAGTTTATTTTAGTGGGGTTGTGACCGGATCAAAGCTACATTGATCCGGAATTTTGAGTTTGGGGTGTTATTTTCATCTCAGAAAATTAGCATTCCGGTTCGTGTCCTAGGGAGAATCAGCTGGTTAATTTGAACTGATAACCAGCATTGGGCATTATTTTAGGATACGAACATGTTTAACTCTTGGCGGGAGCTCATCCAAACAGAATTTATGGCGTACAACTTTGTTACGTTACGCAAGGATTTATTAGCCGGTTTGACCGTAGCGGCCGTGGCTTTGCCACTGGCTTTAGCCTATGGCGTTGCGGCCGGGGTTGATGCGGCGGCCGGACTTGTAACCGGCATTGTGGCGGGGATTTTAGTTGGCTTTTTAGGTGGCGCGCCCGCCTCGGTATCTGGCCCAACCGGTGGATTAGCCGCGGTTATAGCGGTATTTGCTGTCCAATTTGGGATGCAGGGCGTTTGGATGATTGGACTCATTTCAGGCGTTTTGCTTATTTTGATGGGGGTGTTTCGCCTCGGCCGGTTAGTTACCCTTATGCCAACACCCGCTATCGCCGGGTACACCAGCGGGGTTGCTATCATCATCGCGGTTAGCCAAATTGATAATGCATTGGGAATCCGCACACCGTCTGCTGGGTCAACTTGGCAGAAAGCGGTTCAGTATTTTCAGATCGATATTTCTCCCAACTGGTCGGCCGTTTTGCTGACGTTACTTGTGGTCGGCATCATGATTATTTGGCCCCGTTTTTCAATCATCGCTGACAAGATCCCGGGGTCTTTAGCCGCAATTATTATCGCTAAGCTTGTTTTTCTGGGTGTTGGTTTAGACGTTCCGACAATCGGTGATATCCCTCGTTCGATTCTGCTTGAGGATCGCTTTGGAGGTGGGGAGATTGTGTGGACAGATTTTCTCCGTTATATTTTCCCTGCAATTACGGTGACTGTGCTTGTTTCTATCGAGAGTTTGCTGTGCGGTGCTTTGGCCGAAAACCAAACCGGCCGTCGCCCAAGCAACGAAGTTGAGCTAACGGCTCAAGGGATTGCAAACCTCGTCGTGCCGTTTTTTGGCGGCATTGCGGCAAGTGCTGCGCTGTCACGCACGGCCGTTAATCTGCGCGCTGAGGGGCAAACGCGCGTATCCCCTATTGTTCACGGCCTTGTGTTGTTGCTAATTGTGCTCGTTTTAGCGCCGATCATCGGCCGGGTGCCGCTATCTGCTTTGGCCGGGGTTTTGATTATGACCGCTTGGCGCATGAATCAATGGGCTCGATTAAGATTTTATTTCAGCAAACGGTTGAAACATGCGATCATTCCATTTTTAGCCACCGTTTTAGTCTCTGTCTTTTTTAGTTTGACCCAAGCTATTTTTATAGGCATTGTGCTCTGCATTGTGGCTTTTGCGCTACAGATGGGAACGATTCAAAGTTTGTGGGATGGGAGCGACTTGGTTGAATCTTCAGCTGATAATCATCATTATCGTGTTCACGGACCGATATTTTTCGGTGCATCGCGCAGGCTTTTAGAGTTGGTAGAGGCAAATAGCCCGGCCGACGCTGATATCGTTTTATCATTAGCAGAGTCGCCACTGCTTGATGCAACTGGGATCGAGATGTTGCAAGAACTACGCTCTCGACAATCAAGTGGCGGTGGAAGTTTCCGTCTGACCAACTTAGCCCCACGCGTCGAATCGATGCTAAAACGTTCTGGATCTTTGGCTGGGATGGTTTAAAACTGCGTGAAGCGATCTAACTTCCGATCCATTAATTGATTTGTAACGGGTAAATAAACTTATGATAGAAGGCAGAATAAATTTATACAGTGACACTCAATCTCGGCCGACACTGGCCATGAAGCAAGCGATGCTTGACGCCGCAGTTGGAGACGAGCAAAAAGCGCTTGACCCAACCACCAACCAGCTGTGTGAATATGTGGCTGATTTGCTCGGCAAAGAAGCGGCCGTCTTTTTGCCATCTGGCACGATGTGCAACGAAATCGCCATCATGGTGCACTGCCGGCCGGGGGATGAGATTTACGGACATGTAGATTCTCACATCCTAAAGTTCGAGGGTGGTGGCCCGGCCGCGTTTGCTGGAGCAAATATTTTTCCGTTGCAGGGAGAACGAGGCATCTACAGCGCTGAGACATTGGAGGAAGCGATTCGGTCACCAAACCGGTATGCTCCCACTTCGCGTCTTGTGGTGGTTGAGCAAACGGCCAATTTTGGTGGTGGCACCATCTGGTCGCCCGACGAGATCAAAGCGGTAACCGATGTGGCTCGTAAACACGGCTTAACCACCCACATGGATGGGGCGCGTCTGATGAACGCGGTGGTCGCGTCTGGAGTGAGCGCCAAAGTGTACGGCCAATATTTTGACTCCGCTTGGATTGATTTGAGTAAAGGGTTAGGTTGTCCGATAGGGGGCGTTTTGGCCGGATCACAAGCGTTTATCGATGAGGCTTGGAAGTGGAAACAGCGGATGGGTGGTGCTTTGCGCCAGTCAGGCATGTTGGCCGCGGCCGGGCTGTATGCGTTTGAGCATCACCTTGAAAAGCTGGCGCAGGATCATGCCAATGCCCAGCGCTTGGGCGAGCTCATGGGGCAGCATCCCAATGTAAAAATGATGACCGACACTATTGAAACAAATATTGTGCTGGTTGAAATTGGGGCTACCGGCCTGTCTGCATTCGCGGTGCGTGATCGGCTGGAAGAGCAGGGGATCAATATCGGCGCTTTTAGCCCAACGGTGATGCGGGCGATTACCCATTTGGACGTGGATAGCGAGATGGTTGAAGAAGCTGGTTCCAGCTTTGTAAACACCATCAACGAGATGATGGAAGGGAAAAATTAGATGATAAATATTGGATTTGGTACAGCTAGTTTTGGGACAACCTATTCAAAAGCGGATTCGTTTGCGGTTTTGGACCGATATGTAGAACACGGCGGCCGGATGATTGACACGGCCAACAACTATGCCTTTTGGGTTGATGGGGGTGGCTTGGGCGGCCAGTCAGAAACGCTTTTGGGGGAGTGGTTTCAAAGCAATCCACGCGAGCAGTTTCACCTGACAAGCAAGATCGGTGCCCGGCCAGCACCCGAAGGCTCCGGCCGCAGGTTTGATGGGTTGGAACGTGACAATGTCTTTGACTCAGTTGAAGGGTGTTTAGAGCGGCTCCAAACCGATCATCTCGATGTGCTGTACGCTCACTTTGATGATCCACATACGCCGCTGGAAGAAACGTGGGACGCGTTCAACGAACTGGTCAACAAAGGGCTGGTTAAAAAGCTGGGTGTTTCAAACTACAGCTTGGAGCGTTTACAGAGCTTGGTCGCCATCATTCAGGAAAACGATTATGCGCCGATCAGCACGATTCAGTTTCGCCATACGGTGATTGCGCCAGCGCCACAGGCGGATTTTGGGGTTCAAGTGCCGCTGACCAGCGAGATCGAACAAGTTGTGCGGAATGCTAATCCTGAGGTGGTGATTGAGGCGTTTTCGCCGTTGTTAAACGGTGCGTTTGAAGTCGGCCAATCGTTGCCAGAAAGTGATTATCTGTGTGATGAAAATGTGGTTGCGGTCAAAGCCATCCAGCAAGAAGCGGTTGAGCTAGGTGTTAGTCCGTCGGCCGTGGTGCTGTGGCGTTTGGCGGAGCAAGGGTACCGGCCGCTGACGATGACGAGTAAGGTTGAGCGGGTGGATTCGAATTTGGCGCTGTTTTTACAGAATTAAGACCTCTGGTCTAAAACAAAAAACGGCCGGGTTGTTTTCGCAACCCGGCCGTTTTGCTTTCTGTTTGTCGGCACTACATCAACATGACGGTTTCAGTTTCGGCCGTTATCCGCTTATCGCTTCCAGCTTTTTCTAGAATCTCGTTCAACTCATCGATTGACATACTGCCATCGTCATACATTTCAATTGTGCCAAGCGTGTACCCGACCGGAATCACATAATCATAATCAGCATTATATTTTCTGATAACCCCGGTTTTATACTGTCCCGCCCAGACCCCTTTGACAACGGTTACCAGTCCATTTGTGAACGTGTACTCTTCGGAGTGGGTCTTTTTAGATGCTTCGGTCACCGTTTTAGACTCTGTTTTGACAAGCTCATCTTTAATTTCGGCCGAATAGCCAACACCACCTGATTTCCCTTTTTTCTTCACATTAATACCAATGCCAAAACTATGGGTTGAGCTTTGAGTTTGGGTTGTCTGCTCAGCCGATGTAACCGCGTTTGACACTTCCCACGTAATGGTCCGTTTGAGCGTTGTCTCTTCACCTGATACCTCACGTAGATCAACGATGTGGATTGATGTGCCGTAATCGGCCGTTACAAACTCTTCGCTCATTACCCGAGATTCATAGGGGCGATGAACGCTTATGCTTCCTTTATCAGTCAAAGTAATTTCATCTTCGGGGTGATAGAGATTCTTCCTGTTCGCTTTTTTTATAAACCCGCCCCAAAGCCATTTATGCTTAAATTCGATTTGGACATGTTCCGGCAGATGGAATGATGTGCTTGCATTTTTGTTTAACTTCCCTTCTTTTAGCCCGGTGATGTAGACTGAATCTGTGCTGTTAAACAGCCGCCAAAATACTTTTCCTGAGTATCGATTTGTGATTTTCATTGTTGTAATTCTCCTTTCAGGCAACTTTTTGGATGCCTAAATCAAAGGTGCCAAGGGCACACATTAACGCTGTAAAACTGATTTTTTTG
>JAHDGV010000150.1:10670-12170 GCA_020631655.1 Chloroflexota bacterium
GTTTCAAGTGAGATGCAGGACAAAATATCGAACACGCTTGCTGTGGCAGAGGGGCCGCTGAGTTGCCAATCGGTAAAGCCGGAGCCGGTTGACTCTTGGACAAACGTTTGGGTGCTCCCATTGTTTGCGTACCGGTAGATGCAGACGATATCGTCAAAACCATCCCCGTTGGTATCAATGATGTCTAAATGCCGACAGCCGGAAATTTCAAAGCGATCTGCATTGACAAGTCGCCAATTGGACCAGTTAGCATAGGCAAACCCATCTTCTGAGGGGTTGTCTGTTTTAACCATGCTGGCTGAATTTCCGTTGTCGTATTGGTAAATACACGTTTGGTCCGTCAATCCATCCCCATTTACGTCTCCGGTCATGATTGAGCGAGGGTTGGTTAATGGAAGAATACTCAAGCACGATCCGATTTCGAAGTTGTTCGCCGCTTGGGTGTTTGACCAGCGTGTCCAGCCGCTTAGCTGGCTATTATCAGCGGTCTGCACAAATGTTGCTGAGCCACCGTTGTCATAAATGTAGGTGCAGATAAGATCGTCCCCTCCATTGCCATCAACATCTCCCACGCTGAGTAAACAGCTTGTAATATCAAAATTGTTTTTTGCGGCATTTGGAGAGACACGACTGAAGCTTTGACCTTTCGATAGGGTATCCATGTACAAGGCAAATGTGGTTGTGCTTCCATCATCGTATTCATAAGGGCAAACGAGTTCTTCTTCACCGTCACCGTTGATGTCCATGATATGGAAGCCACGGCAGGCTTCCCCGTTAAATATCGACTTCGGTTTAGAGACGGTGTTGTACCAACCAATGAACTCTGCATCTCTATTGTTGAGGATCCAGATCCCAATTCCATCTTCTCCCTCACTATCATAGAACGTGACACAAAATAGATCACTGTCCCCATCTCCAAAATAGTCAATTAGGCCAAAGCGGGAACATCCGGTTGCGCTCAACTGTTTGTCCCTTAATCTTGTCCACTTGCTATATTCCGACTCGCCAGCAATCCGGCCGAAAATGGCTTGTCCGCCATCGTCGTAAAAATAGATGCACAACAGGTCAGCTTTGCCATCACCATTAATCTCTCCCTTCAGAATCCGTTTTGAGGAAGCTGTGGGATTACAACTTGAAATTTCAAAGATGCTTTTATCCTGAGTCTCTGACCAGCGGGTCCAGCCGCTATACTGATCTAAATCATCTTGGGCTAGCTCTAAAGCCTCAGCCGATGCGTCTACGTTTTGGTCTGTCGATAGCAGGGTGATGCCCGCAATGAAAAGCAGGCCAAAAAATAAAAGTGTTGGGATTGTTTTCTTTCTCATGGCAGTTTCCTCTGTTCATGAATGGCCCGGCTGTGATGTGTGCTAAATGGGGCAGGTTGATTGCTTAAGTTGCGGTCAGTTCCGCATTTAGCAACAAGGTACACAGGATCAACTCCCAGAAGTGGCACGAGGAAAAATCGCAGTTACTCCCATTTTTGGTAGTAGGGGCTAGTCA
>JAHDGV010000776.1 GCA_020631655.1 Chloroflexota bacterium
TCGTTGAAACCGCTTGGGACGGCTTTAACACCCGGCCGATGGACGGGCAAGAACTGGGCCATCGATCATCAGACCATGCGTTTATTACCTTTGAAAATTTGCGGGTGCCCAAAGAGAACATGTTGGGCGATGTCGGTGAAGGGTTCAAAGTGGGGATGAGTGCGCTCGATCACGGCCGGTTGGGCGTGGCGGCTGGTGCGGTTGGCATTGCTCAGGCCTGTTTAGATGCTTGTCTTGATTTTGTGCGCAAGCGGGAACAGTTTGGCAAACGGATCGGTGATTTCCAGATGATTCAGGCCAACATTGCGGACATGTCGGCCGATATTGAAGCGGCACGGTTGCTGGTGTACAGAGCGGCCGACATGAAGCAGAAAGGCATTCCAACAACACGGGCCACATCGACGGCAAAACTGTTTGCCACAGAGATGGCGTGCAAAGCGGCGGCCGATGCGGTGCTGATCCACGGCGGCCGGGGGTACAGCAGTGAGTATCCGGTTGAGCGGCTTTATAGAGATATCAAAGGGCTTCAAATATACGAGGGGTCATCCCACGTTCAACGCATTGTCATCGCACGAGATTTAATCGGGAAACGGTAAATTTCGGCTAGGGGTCGACGGGGTCGGAAAATTATTGGCTCCGAAGATCAGAGATGGCTCTGACCCCGTCGACCCCCCACATTGTTTTTCACCAACCACAAACTTATGGATAAAAACTCATCACTCAACTACGTTTCATACTTGAAAGTAGACCAAATTTTAACGGCGCAGGAGCCAAAATCTGTTGCGGAAAATGGCAAGGGATTTGAGCATGACGAAATGCTCTTTATCGTAATTCATCAGGTGTATGAACTGTGGTTTAAGCAGATGTTGCACGAACTTGACCGGCTGAATGAATTGCTTTTAGCCAACGAGCTTTCACCCGCGTTGGCTACGGCTCGGCGCATTTTGACCATCCTCAAAACGGTGGTGGGGCAGATTGATATTCTCGAGACGATGACACCCTTGCAATTCAATTCGTTCCGTGCATTTTTAGACAGCTCTAGCGGATTTCAGTCAGTTCAGTTTCGCGAACTTGAGTTTGCTCTTGGGTACAAACGGCAGTCGATGATCGACCATTTTCCAGAAGGGCTACACGGCCGGGATGAACTGATCGCGAGGTTCAATGCGCCATCTTTGTGGGATACCTTTTTAGGTTTTCTGCACGCCAACGGTTATCCTATTCCCGACTCGGAACTAAGCCGAGACGTGACGGCCGCAATCAAGCCATCCCCCCAAATTCAGCAGGCATTATTGAAAGTTTATCGGGAAGATGTGTGGATTAGCCGTTTGTGCGAACGGTTGGTTGATCTGGATGAGGGGTTGCAGGAGTGGCGCTATCGCCATGTGAAAATGGTGGCTCGTACCATTGGAGCCAAGATGGGGACGGGTGGCTCGGCCGGGGTGAAATATTTGGAGTCCACGTTACGGCCGATGTGGCCCGACCTGTGGGCGATCCGATCTGAGTTATAGAGATTGGGCCAAGGGTTCTAAACCCACGGTTAAAATAAGATGCCCGATGAATCGGGCTGGGGGTTGGGTGAAAATCGGTTCATCGATTTCTTGTTTTATCTGTGGGATTGATCCTGCAAGAAAAGATGGATTGTGGTATCAATAAGGCCAATCATAAAAAGTAGCGCGGGAAGGTTTCCCGCAATTGAGGATTACGATGGTTTCAGCAATTGTTTTACTAAATATCGAACGAGACATGATCAACCAAGTGGCCGGCGAGCTGGCTTCGATCGACGGAATCTCTGAAGTTTTTTCAGTGGCGGGTCAATTTGACTTGGTGGCGATTTTGCGGGTGAAGACCAATGATGCTTTGGCCGATTTGGTAACGGCAAAAATGTTGCAGGTTGAAGGGATCCTCGATTCTGAAACG
>JAHDGV010000777.1 GCA_020631655.1 Chloroflexota bacterium
CACATTGGCGGCTTTGCGGCCGGATTCCTGCTTGTGCGTCTGATCGGCCCCACCCGTGAAATGACCAAAGAGCAGATGGTATACCTTGATCATTTAGACCAAGGGCTACGATAAACCAAGTGTTTTAAAGTGGCTTGGTCCCTGCATGGATGGCGATCGTCCGCATCATAAACTCTTCGTATTCCACCTCTTCAAATCCCATCTGCCGCATAGAAAACGCCAGAGCATCAGGTGTTTTAAACATCTTGGTTGAGTCTGGCAAATAGGTGTAGGCCTCGCTACTGCCTGCGATCATACGGCCCAAGGTCGGCAAAATATAGTTTAGGTGGATGAGGATAAACGGCTTTAAAGCGTTATCTTTGGGGGGGCTGGTCTCAAGCACGACCACACGGCCGCCTGGTTTTGTGACCCGCATCTGCTCACGGAACGCCGCTTCTACATCAATCACATTGCGCATCAAAAAGCCAGATGTAACCGCATCAAAATAATTATCTGGGAACGGGAGTGACAGGGTGTCAGAAACGGCCCACTGGATCGGCTTGCGTTCTGGGTAATCGTTTTTACCCGCAATCATCATCTCAATCGTGAAGTCGCCTCCAACCGATTGGATTGTTGGGTCATCTTTCAAAGCCTCGGCCGCAATGTCGCCCGTACCGGTAGCAATATCAAGTAACCGCCCACCTTGTGGGATGCGAGCCAGCTCGACCACCGTGCGCCGCCACTTCATATCTTGGCCAAACGTCATGATCCGATTCATTAGATCATAGTTTCCGGCGATGCCTGCAAACATGTTTTGAACGTAGTGCGCCCGTTCTGTTCCTTCAAGATGTGCCATGATGTACCTTCCGTAAAATAAAAAAGCCTCGAACAATTATCTTATTCGAGGCTTCATTTAGGTTATGGGTTTTACTGCAATCTTATAGACGAAGCAGTAATGATGTCCTTACTATGGCCCAACCGTGTTGGGCTTAACCGTCTAAAATGCTACCGAGAATCGCACCACCAAGGCTGTTTTCACCCTGATTACTGCTCCGGCCGCCAGACATGCTAGAGGCTTGTATCACGCGATCTGCCAAACGTGAGAACGGTAGCGATTGGAGCCAGACCCGGCCGGTCCCCTGCAACGTGGCTAGGAATAACCCCTCACCACCAAAGAACATCGACTTTAAGTTGCCCGCCCGCTCAATGTCATAGCTGATCTCATCTTCAAACGCAACAAGACAGCCGGTATCAACCAAAATCTTCTCGTTATTCAACTGCCGCTCGATAATGGTTCCACCAGCTTGGATAAATACGTTTCCATCACCCGTTAGTTTTTGCAAAATAAACCCTTCACCACCAAAGAAGCCTGATCCCAGCTTTTTGGTAAATGCAATACTGACGCGCGTCCCTTTAGCCGCGCACAAAAACGCATCTTTCTGACACAGCAAATCGCCCCCCACCGTATCTAGATCGATAGGGATAATTTTGCCCGGGAATGGGGCCGCAAATGAAACCTGTTTTTTCCCTTGTCCCGTGTTGGTGAAATGGGTTAAAAAGATCGACTCACCCGTTAAGGCACGCTTACCTACACTCAGAAGCTTCCCCATCATGCCGGAATCAGCTTGAGAGCCATCCCCCATTTTTGACTCAAATGAGATGCCTTGGTCCATGTACATCATGGTTCCGGCCTCTGCAATCACACTTTCCCCCGGATCAAGCTCCACCTCCACAAACTGCATATCGTCGCCGTAAAGTTTATAGTCAATTTCGTGGCTTTTCATCACACGTTCTCCTGTTATTTATTAAATTGAATTAATTGAAATAAATTGGCTCCGCACATCACATTCACATTGTATTCTACGTTGTAAGGTTGAAGGTGTTGCAATAATGACAGGAATCGAGGAAATCCGCAAAGAAACGCCCTTTTTTGAACC
>JAHDGV010000778.1 GCA_020631655.1 Chloroflexota bacterium
AATGGATAAGCTTGCAAATTAAAACAAACAAGAATGGCTCGCCCGGATGTTAAAATCCATTTGTAACTAGGGCGAGCCATTTTCGCTTCACTACCGTTCGCAAATGACTAGCCCCTACAGAGGGTGACCACGGGAATAGTAGCTATTTTTTTAACATTAGTTTAAAGCCTTGATGGGATGGGTCAAAGCCGAGTCTTTTATAAAAACGAATCGCATCCGGCCGTTTTAGATTTGAGGCCAGCTCAACCATCACACAGCCTTCCTCACGCGCCCGATCAATCGCATAATTCATCATCTGCCCGCCAATCCCTTGTCCGCGTAGATCGCTCGAAACCCGTACCGCTTCGATCAAGCAACGGGGTGAACCGATAAAACTCAAATTAGGAATGATCGTTATCTGCAAGGTTCCCACGATGGCATTATCAACCACCGCCACAACAAGCTCGTTGTGGGGATCAGCATCGATTCTATTAAATGCGGCAATGTAGGCTGGGTTCAGCGGATCAGAAAAATCTTCCCGCTGGGCTCCCAAATGATCATCAGCCAGCATGCCGACCAATGCGGGCAGATCATCGGCCGTTGCAACTCTAAATGACACATCCATCGTCGATCCTCCAACATAATATTTTCAAATAATTCAGCCAAAGATAGTTTACCCCACAATATTTATTCTAGAGCTATCACACTCCCAATTGCTAATGGCCTTCCAAACAAAAAGAGCCAGCGCATAAACGCTGACTCTTTGATACCAAAAATCCTTTGACCATAGACTTCGGAAGTTTTTAATCACCTAATCCTGCTCTTACCTGAAAAACGGAAACTTCCGAAGTCTTTGTTGGAAAAGTTAGTTTTCATGCACATGACCATGTCCGGCCGAATCAGCCAACACATAATCAAAACCGGCATGATCTAAAGCATGGTGATCCGCTTCAGCGTAGTGCTCCAGCAGGGTTCTTGGACCATGTTCATTGATGGCATTTACAAAGATGCCGTAGTCGCCACCGCCAGACGTTGAGGGAATGCGGGTAATTGAATGTACGTGGCCGCCGGTCGATGTGTCGCTAACTTCGCCTTCTACGTTGTACTCGATCCAGACATGTGGATTATAGATGCGAAAGTAAAACAGCGAAGATTCTGAAAGCTCGGTCTCCGGACTCATCCAAACAAAGTAAGTGTTGTCCATCTCGCTTTCGATATCACTCCACCAGACATCTGCAAAAGGATTGGACAGGTTGTAGACAAAGACGCGCATCAAAGCTTCGAGGTTGGCCTGCGTCTCGGCCGACATGTCGCTGTATTTCAAGCCGGTCTCAAAACCAGAGTAGTCATAGCTTCCTACAAAAGGATCTGCCAACCCATTCTCGGCCGGTGGCCCAACCTGCAACACCCGCTCACCACCACTGGGAGTTGCCGCTGTTAACTCCGCATCTGACAACCCGTTGCGCATGGCAAAAGCGGCATTGCGCTCGGCCGCAAACACATCAAAATCAACGCCGTTGAAGGTACCGATAACCGGCTCAGCACCCCAAAACGCAGGCACAATCGAAACCGCATCGCCATGTACCAAAAAGTTGATCACCGCATGATGCCCATCCACCTGAACACCCCACGATCCGCTGTTTTCGGGGTCACCAAACATGTCGATCGAATAGTTATTCGGGTCCCAAATTCTGGGATTTTCTTCATTTAAAAATCCTTCAACCACAAAGGTGATCTCGTCCAACTTTTGATACCCATCACTGCTTAAAAATTGTTGCAACATGGCTTTAAAAAGATCAAGTTGCTCGCTGGTTAAATCCCCATAGGCGATGCCGTGCCGGCCGCCAAAAAGACCGGCCGGTGTGTTATGCCAATAGGTAAATCGCTCGCTATCAAGGCAGTTTTGCGCCTGAACCAACAGCTCTTCTGACAA
>JAHDGV010000151.1:0-1228 GCA_020631655.1 Chloroflexota bacterium
TTAAAATTCAGGTGGTACCGCGACGCCCCTTCGCCCTGAAGCGAAGGGGCGTTTTCTGTTTCTATGCCGAAAACCTAAACAGGTTTAGGCAAACAAGGTATTAGCATATAGCTAAAAAAGGTAACCACATGATTGATATAAACTTAATCCGAAATCAAACCGACTGGGTGCGTGAGCAACTGGTCAAATTAAATGACACCAAAGCTCCGATCGACACCGTATTAGAGCAAGACACAATCCGCCGAGAGGTTATTGCTGAGGTTGAGGAATTGCGCCGTGAACGCAATGTCGCCAGCAAGGCGATTGGGAAAGCGATGGGAAGCCTAAAAAAGATGGAGGCTGATCTGAAAAAGGCGCAGGCGGCCGGTGGAGATACGGCCGAGCTTGAAAGCCAAGTTGCTGAAGCCCAAAAAGAGGCGGAAGCGGCCAAAGATAAGCCACGCAAAATCGGGGATCGGATTGATGAGCTACAAGAGAAGCTAAACAAAGCGGAAGCCCGCCTGCGTGAAGCGATGCTGTGGGTCCCTAACATGCCACACGAAAGCGTACCGATTGCAACGAGCGACGAGGAAAATGTGAATGGGGAACCGCAGGGTGCACCCATCCCACAATTTGATTTTGAACCGATCCCCCATTGGGATTTAGGACCCCAATTGGGATTGATTGATTTTGAGCGCGGGGTAAAGCTTAGCGGTAGCCGCTTTTACGTTTTGCAAGGAGTTGGTGCACGGCTACAGCGAGCCGTTATCCAGTTTATGCTCAACCTGCACGTGGATGACCACGGTTACACGGAGATTTATCCGCCGTTTATGGTGCGTAGTGAAATGTTTGAAGGGGCGGCACAGCTCCCCAAATTTGCTGAAAACATTTATCGTGATGCGGAAGAAGATTACATGTTTTTGGGCACGGCCGAGATTGCGCTTACCAATCTACACAGAGACGAAATTTTAGAAAACGGTGATCTACCGAAAAAATATGTGGCGTACACCCCCTGTTTCCGGCGGGAAAAAATGAGCGCCGGCCGAGACGTACGCGGCATTAAACGTGGCCATCAGTTTGATAAGGTTGAGATGTACCGGTTCACCAAACCTGAGAACAGCTACGCCGCCCTTGAAGAACTGTTAACTGAAGCAACAGACGTCGCTGATGCGTTGGGTCTGCCGTATCGGATTGTTGATATTGTGAGTGGTGACTTGGGATTTGCGGCCGCCAAAAAGTACGACGTTGA